>JAKBFW010000001.1:44235-60228 GCA_021833345.1 Pseudomonadota bacterium
GCGCCGGTCGAGCCACGGACGATCAGCTCGGGGTAGAACAGCAGCTCGGTGCGGGGGGACGGGGCGCCGGAGATCTCGGACAGGAGCGCGCTGACCGCGGCGTGGCCCATCGCCTGGACCGGCTGCCGGACGGTCGTGAGCGGTGGGTCGGTGAACGCGATCAACGGGGAGTCGTCGTAGCCGACCACCGAGACGTCGTCGGGCACGCGGAGGCCGCGGGCGCGGGCGGCGCGGATCGCCCCGAGGGCCATCAGGTCGGAACCGCAGACGATCGCGGTGTGCCCCGAGGCGATCAGCTCGGCCGCGGCGGCCTGGCCGCCCTCGACGGTGAAGAGCGTGGTGACGACGTGGCCGTCGACGTCGGAGCCGAGGTGGCGGCGCAGGTTCTCGGCGAACGCCTTCATCTTGCGTCGGGTCGGGATGAACCGGTCGGGACCGACCGCGAGGCCGATCGACCGGTGCCCGAGGGAGACCAGGTGGCGGACGGCGAGGTCCATCGCGGCGGCGTCGTCGGTCGAGACCGTCGGGGCGTCGACCCCGTCGGCGAACCCGTTGACCAAGATGATCGGCAGCCCACGGCTGCGCAGGCGCTGATACCGGTCGGGGCTCGCACCGGCGTCGGCGTGCAGGCCGGAGACGAACACGATCCCGTCGACGCCGTGGTCGATCAGCATCTCGACGTACTGGTCCTCCGTGGTGCCGCCGGGTGACTGCGTGCACAGCAGCGGCGTGTACCCGCGTTCGGAGAGCATCGACTCGATCACCTGGGCGAAGGCGGGGAACACGGGGTTCGTCAGCTCGGGGACGATCAGCCCGACCAGCCCCGCCGACCGGGTCCGGAGCTTCTCCGGGCGTTCGTAGCCGAGCACGTCGAGGGCGGCGAGCACCGCTTGCCGGGTCTGCGTCGACACGCCCGCCTTGCCGTTGAGCACGCGCGAGACGGTGGCCGTGCTCACGCCCGCCTGCTCGGCGAGGTCGGTCAGTCGGGTGCGCACACCGGTCAGCGTAGGGGACGTCGGGGCCTGTCGTCGGACCGGAGCGCCCGAGCAACTAGGGTTCGAGACGTGCTGAACGAACCGGGGGACAGCTCCGCGGACGGGTACCTGGCGGTCGATCGCGAGCGCTGGGTCGTCGAGGCCCCGAAGTCGCGCGCCCGCACCCCTTTCGAGCGCGACCGCGCGCGGATCGTCCACTCGTCCGCGCTGCGACGGCTGGGCGCCAAGACGCAGGTCCTCGGCCCGTCGACCGACGACTTCGTGCGGACCCGCCTCACGCACACGCTCGAGGTCGCCCAGGTCGGCCGCGAGATCGGCAAGGCGCTCGGCTGCGACCCCGACGTCGTGGACACCGCGTGCCTCGCGCACGACCTCGGGCACCCGCCGTTCGGTCACAACGGTGAGCGCGCCCTCGCCGCGATGGCCCGGGGCATCGGGGGTTTCGAGGGCAACGCTCAGACGCTCCGGCTGCTCACGCGGCTCGAGCCCAAGGTCGTCGACCTCGACGGGCGTGCGGCAGGGCTGAACCTGACGCGTGCGAGCCTCGACGCCTCGGTGAAGTACCCCTGGCGCCACGGCGAGGGGCCGGTCGTGCCGGACGGGCGGCGGACGCCGAAGTTCGGGGTCTACGACGACGACCGCCCCGTGTTCGGCTGGCTGCGCGAGGGCGCTCCCGAGGGGCGGCAGTGCCTCGAGGCCCAGGTGATGGATCTCGCGGACGACATCTCGTACTCGGTGCACGACGTCGAGGACGCCGTCGTCGGCGGGAAGTTCGACCTCTCGGTGCTCACGCACGACGACGAGCGTGCGATGGTCGCCGGTGCGGTGCACGAGTGGTACGGCGCCGCGGTCGGCGCCGACGCGCTGCTCGCCGCCGCCGACCGCCTCAACGACGCCCGGCTCTGGGTGCACGGCTTCGACGGGTCACGTCGTGCGCTCGCGGCGCTCAAGGACGCGACGAGCCAGCTCATCGGCCGGTTCGCCGGGTCGGCGCAGGAGGCCACCCGCGCGGAGTACGGCGACGGTCCGCTGACCCGCTACGCCGCGAGCCTGGTCGTCCCGGCCGAGACCGTGGCCGAGATCCTCGTCCTCAAGGGTCTGGCCGTCGCGTACGTCATGGCCCCGCGCGAGCACGAGCCGCTGTACCAGCGCCAGCGCGAGGTGCTCGCGGACCTCGTGACGGTGCTCAGCGACCGGGCACCGCTCGGCCTCGAGCCACCGTTCGCCGCCGACTGGGCGGCGGCCCCCGACGATGCCGCGCGACTGCGCGTCGTGATCGATCAGGTTGCGTCGCTCACGGATGTCAGTGCCGGCGCGTGGCACGCCAACCTGGTGAGGCCGCCGCGGCGGTGACCGGCCGGCGATCCCACCTAGACTCGACCCGTGGCGGGACGGATCCGGCGGGAGGACGTGCAGGCGGTTCGTGAACGCGCGTCGATCGAGGAGATCGTCGGTGAGCACGTCGCGCTGAAGTCTGCCGGGGTCGGATCGATGAAGGGCCTGTGCCCGTTCCACGACGAGCGGTCGCCGTCGTTCCACGTCCGGCCGCAGGTCGGGCTCTGGCACTGCTTCGGGTGCGGCGAAGGCGGCGACGTCATCTCGTTCCTGCAGAAGATCGACGGCCTGGGGTTCGCCGAGGCGGTCGAGTACCTGGCGGGCCGGATCGGCCTCACGCTCCGGTACGAGGAGGGCGGTGCCCCTCGCCCGGGTGAGGACGGCAGCAGGCGCCAGCGGCTCCTCGAGGCCCACCGCGTCGCCGCGACCTACTTCGCCGAGCAGCTTCTGACCCCGGCGGGCGCGGCCGGGCGCGCGTTCCTGGCCGAGCGCGGGTTCGACCGCACGGCTGCCGAGCAGTTCGGCGTCGGCTATGCGCCGCAGGGGTGGGACGCGCTGCTGCGTCATCTGCGTGGGCGCGGTTTCACCGAGCCGGAGATCATCGAGTCCGGCCTGATGAGCCAAGGGAGCCGAGGCGTGTACGACCGGTTCCGTGGCCGGCTGGTCTGGCCGATCCGGGAGGTGACCGGGGACACCGTCGGGTTCGGTGCGCGCCGCCTGTTCGAGGACGACCAGGGCCCGAAGTACCTGAACACGCCGGAGACGGCGCTCTACCACAAGGCCCAGGTCCTGTACGGCATCGACCTCGCCAAGCGCGAGATCGCGAAGGCCAAGCAGATCGTGGTCGTCGAGGGTTACACGGACGTCATGGCCGCGCACCTCTCCGGGGTGCCGACCGCGGTGGCGACGTGCGGCACGGCGTTCGGACCGGACCACGCGCGGATCGTGCGTCGGCTCGTCGGGACCTCCGGGACCGGAGCCGGTGTGCAGCTCTCCTCCGGCGCCTCCGTCGGTGGCGAGATCATCTTCCTGTTCGACGGCGACGCCGCCGGGCAGAAGGCCGCGATGCGCGCGTTCGGCGAGGACCAGGCGTTCTCCGCCCAGACGTTCGTCGCGGTGGAGCCGCACGGCATGGACCCGTGCGAGCTGCGTCAGGCGAAGGGGCCCGACGCCGTGGGCGCGCTCGTGGCGAGCAGGCAGCCGCTGTTCGAGTTCGTGATCCGGACGGCGCTGACCAGCTATGACCTGGGGACCGCGGAGGGACGCGTCAACGCGCTCCGGGCGGCGGCGCCGGTGGTCGCGGGGATCCGTGACACCGCGCTGCGTCCCGAGTACGGCCGGATGCTGGCCGGTTGGCTCGGGATGGATGTCGAGAGCGTGCAGCGTGCGGTGACGTCCGCCGGGCGCGGGGCGGCGGGCGCTGCGCGCGGTGACGTCTCGGGGCGGGGTGACGGTGCTGCAGGCACGGGGGGCGCGGCCCGAGGAGCCGGTGCACCGCGGCCGGGTCGGTCCGAGCCTCCCGTGCGACGCGGGGATGGGATGCGCGCGGCGGACCACGATCCCGTGGCGCGCGTCGAGCGAACGGCGCTCGAGGTGATGCTGCAGCTGCCCCAGCTGGTGCCGGTCGAGGTCGACTCCCTCGCGGCCGATGCCTGCGGTGTTCCGGCTTACCGGGCCGTTCACGAGGCGGTCCTCGCGGCCGGCGGCCTCGCCGAGGCCCGCGGTCTCGTCGCGTCGACCGGGTCGTCGCAGGCGTGGGTCGACGCCGTGCGCGAGGCGGCGTCGGCGCCGGTCGAGCCGCTCGTGACCGAGCTGGCCGTCGCGCCGTTGCCGGAGGACCGCCCCGACGCGCTCGCCCAGTACGTCCGGAGCATCGCGCTCAAGCTGGTCGATGTGGGGCTCACGCGGCAGGTGGCGGAGGCCAAGGGGCGGCTGCAGCGGATGGATGCCGACGCCGACCCGACGGCGTACCAGGAGGCGTTCGCGACGCTGATCGCGCTCGAAGGTCGGCGGCGCCAGCTGCGCACGGACGGCTGAGCAGCGAGGGTTCGCTGCGGGTCAGCCGCCTGCGGGCTCGGTTCGTCCGCGCGCAGCGGCGGCGGCGAGGTGCTCGAAGACCTCACGTAGCTGCGGGTAGAGCATGACGTAGACCTCGAACAACGCGTCGTACGCGGGCGCGGTCGACGCGTCGGGCCGGACGTCGTGCCCGGCCGGCTCGGTCGGCGGCACGGCGTCGGGCGCCGAGGGCACGGCCCGGTCGAGGTGGGTCCGGGCGAGGATCCCGGCACCGGCCGCGCTGAGCTCGCCGGCGGAGCACACGCGCACCGACCGGTGCGTGATGTCGCTGAGGATCTGGACCCACAGCGGGCTGCGTGCGCCGCCACCCACGAGTCGCAGCGAGGTCAGCGGGACCCCGGTGACCTCCTCGAGACGTTCGAGCTGCAGCCGGAGCTCGAACCCGACCCCCTCAAGGATCGAGCGGTACAGGTGCGCGCGGGTGTGCCGCCCGTGCCAGCCGATCGTGGCACCGCGAGCGAGGGGGTCCCAGTACGGGGTCTGCGCCGCGTTCCAGTACGGGAGGGTCAGCAGCCCCTCGGCCCCCGGTGGCACGGCTGCGGCAGCCGTCTCCAGGTCGCCCGCGTCGGCGATCGTGCCACCGAACTCTTGTCGGCACCACGTCGCGACGTAGGCAGCGGCGTTGAGCACCGTCTCCAGCATGAACGTTCCCGGTACGGCGCCCGCCAACGTACGGAAGGCCGGGTCCGTCAGGTACACGGAGGACGGCGTGCCGAGCACCATCGACGTGCCGAGGTTGACGTAGGCGAGGCCGGGCGCGTCGACGCCGAGGGCGATCCCGGCGGCCTGCCCGTCGCCGATGCCGGCGACGAGCGGCACCGGCCCGGGCAGCCCGATCGCCTGCGCAGCCTCGGGGGTGAGCGGCCCGATCTCAGCGCCCGACGGGACGAGATCGGGCAGCTGGTCCGTCCGTACGCCGGCGAGCGCGAGCAGCTCGGGTGACCAGGTCAGCGACTCGAGGTCGACGAGCCCGAGGGTGTCCGCCGAGGCGTGGCTCGTGGCCCAGCGCCCGGTGAGCTCGTGGGCGAGGTAGGCGTGGACGTCTGCGATGCGGGTGGCGGTGCGCAGCGTCGTGGGCTCGTGGCGGGCGAGCCACGCGAGCTTGTACAGCGCAGGAGTGGTGTCCGGTGGCTTGCCCGAGAGTGCGTGCACCCGGTTCGACCCGAGCTCGGCGATCTCGGCGTGGGCGCGCCCGTCGAGCCACAGGATCGCCGGCCTTACGGGCGTGCCGTTCTCGTCGACGCAGACGAACGTCTCACGCTGGTGCGTCAGGCATACCGCACCCACGGTCACGGTGCCCGCGAGCTGACCGACGACGTCGGCGAGGGCGTCGCGTGTCGCCGTCCACCACTGCCTGGCGTCCTGCTCGTGCCAGGACGGCTGCGGCTGGTCCGTGACCAACGGTCGGGTCGCCTGCGCGACCGCGACGCCGGTCTCGTCGTACGCCACCGCCTTGGCGGCGGTCGTGGAGCAGTCGACGGCCAGCACGACGACGGGCTGGGCGGTCATGCGGACGGCGCCACGATCACCTTGAGCCCGGTCCGCAGCGCAGCAACCTGGAACGCCTCCTGGGTCTGCTCGAGCGGGAACGTGTACGTCACCAGCGAGCGCAGGTCCACGAGCCCGCGATCCACGAGGCCGATGGTCCGGGGGTACATCTCCTTCATGCGCCGTGAGAGCTTGAGCGTCAGCCCCTTGCGGCGTGCGGTCGAGGCGGGGAACGACGTACGGTCCGTCCCGGGGATGCCGGCGAGCACGACGGTGCCGCCGGGTCGAACCACCTGAACAGCGACGTCGACGGCCTCGTCGGTGCCGGCGACCTCGATCGCGACGTCGATGCCGCGGCCCTTCGTCGCCGCGTCCACGCGCCGGAGGAGGTCGGGGTCGGTCGGGTCGAGGACGAGATCGGCGCCGTGCTCGGCCGCGGCTGCGCGTCGGTGCGGCAGCGGCTCGATCGCCACGACCTGCGTCGCGCCGGCCGCTCGCGCGAGCTGCACGACGCACAGCCCGATCGGGCCGCACCCCACGACGGCGACGGTGCCGGCCAGCCGGACGTGCGCGAGGTCCATCGCGTGCAGCGCGACCCCGAGCGGCTCGAGCATCGCGGCGTCCGCGTCGCTGATCGACTCGGGCACCGGGTGCACGAGCTCGGCCGGCCACGCGACGAGCTCGCGCAGGCCACCGTCGTTGCGTCCGTGCCCGGCGAACCGGACCGTCGGGCACAGGTTCCGGTTGCCCTCGAGGCATTGCTGGCACGTGCCGCACGGTTGCGCGGGATCCACGGCGACACGCGTGCCCGCCCGCGGACCCTCGGCGATCACCCCGGCGAACTCGTGACCGAGCACGAGCGGCTCGGCGAGGACGGCGTCCCCGATGCCGCCCTCGGCGAACCAGTGCAGGTCCGATCCGCAGAGCCCGACCGCCGTGACCTGCACGAGCACCTCGCCGCCACCCGGGACTGGCGGCGCCTCCGGCGCGACACGCACGTCACCGAGACCGTGGAGACGCGCCGCCCTCACGCGACACCTCCCTCAGTCGGGACCGCCGTGGCCGGACGCGGGCGTGTGAGCGCGGGCATGGCGTGTCGTCGTGGCGTGTGGATGGTGACCACCGGTCCGTTCGTCGCTGTCGGGAGGCTGCGGGGACCAGCCTGCCACGACACCGGCAGGGGGCAGCGGGACGTCCGGCGACATGAACGCCCGGAGAAGAACTGCTGGCACGGTGTGCGCCCGGCTCGTCCCGGTGAGACGACGAAGGCCCCCGATTCCGGGGGCCTGGCCGAGCACTGGCTCCCTCGAGTGGACTCGAACCACTAACCGTCCGATTAACAGTCGGATGCTCTGCCAATTGAGCTACGAGGGATCGCGGGCAAAACTCTAGCAGCCTCAGCCGGGTAGTCCGGCCGCCCCCCGGACCCGTCGTTCGGCGGCGTCGACGAGGGCAGCGACCGTCGGATCGGCAAGGTTGGTGGTTCCGTCACCGATGACTTGAGACAGGAGTTCGCCGTTCTCGTCACGGCGCAGCGCCACCTTGACGAGGCCTCCGGCGGGAAGGGTCACGACCTCGCTGTGGATCACCGACGACTGCACTCTCTCCCGGAGGACCTGGGCGAACCGCAGGCTGTGCTCCGGGTCGGCGAGGGACAGTGCGCGGGTGCTCCCGGAGACCAGGTGCACGGTGAGCACGGCGGTCTCGGCCTCGAGGGACGCCCGGTCGACGTCCGTCCATGGATGCTTCTCGACCGTCGCACCCGGCCCGGCGGGCTCCGGTGCCACGTGCAGGGCCGCGCGCGACGCCACGGCCCACGAGTCGTCCGTGAGCGCCGCGGCGGCGAGCACACGATCGCCCCGGCGGAGGGCGAGTCGCAGGCGCACCGGCTCGGGCAGCGCGGGATGGCGCGAGAAGATCGGCATGTGTCCACGGTAGTTGACCCCGGCCCCGGCGGGCGCCAGCCTGTGGGGACGGTGGTGCCCGCGCCGAGGGGTGCCACCGGGACGGGGCGACGCGGGTACCCTGTGCGACGTCGGGGGCAGTAGCTCAGCCGGTCAGAGCAGCGGACTCATAATCCGTCGGTCGTGGGTTCAAGCCCCACCTGCCCCACCACCCACCAGGTGCGACTGCGTCCGCGCTGCGGGACCGTGCTCATCGGGGGAGCAGCCCGGACACCGCCGCGAGCACCGCCGCGCGCACGTCCGCGAACTCGCGCTCAGGCTGGAACGCGAGCCACTCGAGACCGGCGACGAGGGTCGCCCCGAAGATCGCCGCGCCGACGAGCGCGGAGTCGAGGTCGGGCCGGATGCGGCTGACGACCTCGGCGAAGACCCCCATCGAGTCGTCGCGCACGAGCCGGATCGACTCCTGCCAGTGGCGACCGGTGCGGAAGATCTCGGCGGTGATGAGCTTGGCGAAGTCCGGGTGCGTGTGCACCTGGGACAGCAGCTCGGTGACGACGGCCTCCAGCGCCAGGCCCCCCTGGTGGCCGGCTCCTGCGGCCCGCAGGTCGCGGGTCAGTCGCCCGACACCCTCGGTGATGATCGTCTCGAACATCTCGTTCTTCGAGCCGAAGATGTAGAAGACGCTTCCCTTGGCGACACCGGCGGCGGCCGCGATGTCGTCCACCGAGGTCGCGGTGAACCCCTGGTCGGCGATCAGCGCCACTGCGGCGGTGATGATCTGCGCGCGGGTGTCACCGCGGCGACCGCGGGCCGCCACCCGTCGCGGGGTGGCGGCTGCGGCGCTGGGCTCCGGCACGGTCATGACCATCAGCCTGTCAGATCTCGAGCACCGGGTGGAGTCGCTCGAGGGACCACGTGCGCATCCGGCCCGCACGCCATGCGGTCACGGCGAGCGAGACCACCACGAGCGTGCCGAGGTACGCGACCGAGGTCCACAGGCGTCCGTCGATCCCCCCGGTGATGACCTCACGGAGACCGGAGACCGCGTAGCTCATCGGCAGCAGCGGGTGGATGACCCGGAAGAACTCCGGCGTCGTCTCGACGGGGTACGTCCCTCCGGAGGACGCGAGCTGCAGCATGAGGAGGGCGAGGATCACGACCTTGCCCGCAGCGGGGCCGAACACGGCGTTCAGTGTCTGCTGGAGCGCGAGGAACGCGGCCACGATCAGCAGGGTGAAGGTGATCGTCCCGGTGACGCTGGAGAGGTGGAGCCCGACGCCGTAGTGGATCACGGCGAGCATGATCGCCACCTGCCCCACCCCGATCGCGAACGCCGGGAGGAACCCGGCGAGGGTGGTCCGCCACCCCGAGGCCGGTGTCGCGAGGGCGCGCGGCGGGACCGGGCGAAGGAGCAGCCAGGTGATCAGCGCGCCCACGAACAGCGCCAGCGGGATGAAGAACGGCGCGAAGCCCTCGCCGAAGCCCTGGGCCTTGGCGACGTCGGTCGACGTCATCGTCACGGGTGTGCTGATGACGTCGGCCCGCTGGGTCTGCTGGCTCGCGGTGTCCTGGGGGATGGCGGTCGCGCCGCCCGCGAGCGCGGTCGCGAGGCTCTGGGTGCCGGCGGTGACCTTGGTCGCGCCGCCGGCCACGGCGGTCGCCCCGATGGCCAGGTCGGCGCTGCCCGAGGCGAGCGTGCCGGTGCCGGCGGCGAGCCGGTGGGCACCGGTCGCGAGCGTCGCGGTGCCGTCGGCCAGCGAGTGGGCGCCCGTGGCCGCCTGCGCCGCGCCGTCTGCCAGGGACCGGAGTCCCGTGGTCAGGGCAGAGCTCCCGTCCGCGACGGCATGGGCACCGGTGTCCAGGGCTGCGAGCTGGGTGGTCATCGCGGTGACCTGCGCAGCGGTGGGGAGTGCGCTCGTGCTGGTCTGCAGACCCGAGAGCAGCGCGGCTGCGGTCGCGTCGCCCGCGCCGGCACGCGTGGCGAGGTAGGTGCCGACCTGCCCGAGGCCGGCGCTGAGAGCGGGGAGCTGGGTGGCGAGCGCGCCGACCTCGTGGGTCGCCTGGTCCACCCCGGTGGCGACCTGAGCGGCACCGACGGTGAGGTCGCCTGCCTTGGTCGCGGCCGTCAGGGCCCCGGCGGAGACCGTGGCGGCGCCGGTGGCGAGAGTGCTCGCGCCGGTGGCGGCGTCGGCGGCGCCGGTGGCCAGCGTGGCGGCGCCGGTGGCGGCGTCGGCGGCGCCGTGGGCCACCGAGGACGCGCCGGTGGCGACGCTCTCGGCACCGCCCGCCAGGTCACCGCTGGCTGCACGCAGTGTCAGGGCGCCGTCGGACGCTCGGGCGAAGCCGTCGCGCGCCGAGCCGAGGCCCACGAGCACGCGTGCCACGGCCTGCTGGCTCACGGTGGCGGACACCGCGGTCTGCACCTGGGACATGGCCTCGCGACCGAGCGTGGACGCGAGGAACGAGTTGGCGTCGTTGTAGGTGACCATCAGCTCGGCGGCCGTCGGCTCGGTGCCCCCGGCGGACGCGATCTTCGCCGAGAAGTCCGTCGGGATCGTCAGGGCGAAGTAGTACGTGCCGTCGGCGACGCCCTTCGCGGCCGTGGCTGCGTCGGCGACCCGCCAGTCGAGGTCCTTCGAGGCGAGCAGTCGGGAGCTGACCTCGGAGCCGGCGGCCACCGTCGTGCCGTTCGACGTCACGGACGTGTCCGAGTCGACGAGCGCGACGGGCAGCCGGTCGAGGTGGCCGGTCGGGTCCCAGAACGCCCAGAGGTAGAGCGCGCCGTACAGCAGCGGGATGAGGAGCAGCGAACCGATGGCGATCCTGGGCAGCGTGCCGCGTCGGAAGCGGCGCAGCTCGGTCCCGGTGGAGGTGAGCGAGAGCATGGAGGTCCGTTCAGAGGTGCAGGCCCCGAGGGGCCACGGGATGGGTCGGTGTCAGGCGGCGACGGCGTGCGGGCCGGTGCTCAGGTGGAGCTGGTGCGGCGGGGTCGTCCAGGTCATCGACGCGGCCTCCCCGAGGGAGGACACCGAGGCGATGACGGTCGTACCCGCGGCCGCGATCGCCTCGAGCCGCGTCCACAGGACCTGGCGGCGCACGCTGTCGCGCACCTGGTCGACGTCGTCGACCACGAGGAGATCGGGTCGCTGCGTCATCGCGAGGCAGATGCGCAGGAGCATCACGTCGACCTCGTCGAGGTCCCACACCAGGCTGGTGACCCGGGGGACGGGGCGCTCGCCCCACACGGGTCCTGCCAGCGCCGCGAACTCCCGTTGCGTGACGCGAGGGGTGCGTCGGTACCAGGGGCTGAGCCACGCGAGCCGCTCGCGCACGACGTCGGAGACCCGGACCGACTCGTCAAGGTCGTCGATGCCGGCGAACCCGGCGATCGCAGCCCGGCGCTGGACCGGGGTGCGGCCGCGCGGCAGGTCGTGACCGAGCACGCGGAGGTGCGACGAGCGGTCCGGGGTCATCCGACCGGCGAACGTGAGCAGGAGGCTGGATCGGCCGGCTCCCTGGGGGCCTTGGACGAC
Organism: Pseudomonadota bacterium; assembly: GCA_021833345.1. Classification (GTDB taxonomy): domain Bacteria; phylum Actinomycetota; class Actinomycetes; order Actinomycetales; family Cellulomonadaceae; genus JAJDFX01. The sequence continues at coordinate 55,570 of JAKBFW010000001.1, forward strand.
GAGCACGACGCCGGGCGGGACCTCGACGTCGACGGGGCCGTAGACGAGTCCACGTCGCCCGTGCAGGAGCAGGTCGGTCGCGATCACCGCCGGCTCGGTCCCGGCAGCCGGTGTCGGGGAGTGCGGTTCCGCGGTGCCGCGCGTGGAGAGGTGGGCGGGAGTGGATGTCGACATCAGGGCGTGGCCTCGTGGTCTCCGGCGCGGGGCGGCCCGCGCGTCACTAAAACTGACTGGTCAGTACAAAACTGTAGAACGGATGTCCCGCGATCGCAACGACGTGATGTCGTCTCGATCGCGCGGCGGCCTGCGGCCGCCGCGGCGGGAGTCCACGCGGCGCCGGCGGGCGATCCCGGCGCGGCGGGTCGGGGCGACGTGGAATCATGGGCGCCATGGCGATTCGAGACATCAGAACAGTCGGAGATCCCGTGCTCCGGACCCCGTGCGACCCGATCACCACGATCGATGCGCGGGTCCGCTCCCTGGTGACCGACCTGGTGGACACGGTCGACATGGAGGGCCGAGCGGGGCTCGCGGCGAACCAGATCGGCGTGGGGCTCCGGGCGTTCTCCTGGAACATCGACGACGAGGTCGGCTACGTCCTCAACCCGACCATCGTCGAGCTGTCCGAGGACTACCAGGACGGCGACGAGGGCTGCCTGTCGGTGCCGGGCCTCTGGTACCCGACCAAACGTGCGTGGTACGCGCGCGTCGTCGGCACCGACCTGGACGGCAACGAGGTGGTCCTCGAGGGCACCGAGCTGATGGCCCGCGCGCTCCAGCACGAGGTCGACCACCTGGACGGGATGCTCTACCTCGACCGCCTCGAGCGCTCGGTCCGCAAGAAGGCCATGCGGGCCGTCCGCGAACAGCTCTGACCATCCGGGGCGCTCGCCCGCCGCGAACCGGCGAGTGCGCTGGTCGGACGGCCGGCTCGTGGTGCATGCTGTTCCCAGCACGCCACGCAGTCCGTGCCACCTCCCGTCAGGGATGAGGTCGTTGGGGAAGACGAACCTCGACCCGTCAGGAGGGACGACATGGCTGGTGCCATCACCCGTGGCGTACTTTTCGTGCACTCGGCACCCCGCGCGCTGTGCCCACACATCGAGTGGGCAGCGGGCGGCGTCCTTGGCGCGCGCGTGAGCCTCGACTGGACGGAGCAGCCGGCGTCGCCCGGCCTGTTCCGTGCCGAGCACTCGTGGCAGGGACCCCAGGGGACCGGTGCACGCCTCACGTCAGGCCTGCGCGGGTGGGCCCACCTGCGCTACGAGGTCACCGAGGAGGCCAGTCACGGTGCCGACGGTGCGCGGTGGAGCCACACCCCCGAGCTCGGCATCTTCCACGCGGTCACGGACGTGCACGGCAACGTGATGATCCCGGAGGACCGGATCCGCGCGGCGATCGAGCGGGCCGACGACCCGAGGGCGATGCGCACCGAGCTCGACCTGGCGCTCGGCCAGGCGTGGGACGACGAGCTCGAACCGTTCCGGTACGCGGGCGCCGGCGCACCCGTGCGGTGGTTGCACCGGGTCGGGTGACGCGCGCGCCTCGGAGCACGTGCGGCTCCGAGGCGACCGACGCGCGGGAGTGGGGTCAGGCGCTCGCGACGACCAGGGCGACGTTGTGCCCACCGAACCCGAACGAGTTGTTGATCGCCGCGATCTGACCGTCCGGGAGCGCGCGGGGGGTGTCGCGCACGAGGTCGAGCACGAGCTCGGGGTCCGGCTCGCTGACGTTGATCGTCGGGGGAGCGTTGCGGTCCATCAGGGCGAGCACGGTGAAGATCGTCTCGAGCGCGCCTGCGCCGCCGAGCAGGTGACCGGTCATCGACTTCGTCGCCGAGAGCACGACGCGGTCGGCATCGGCGCCCAGGACCTCGCGGACCCCTCGCGCCTCGATGAGGTCGCCGACCACGGTCGAGGTGGCGTGCGCGTTCACGTGCACGATGTCGGCGGTGCTGAGACCGGCGTCGACGAGGGCGGAGCGCATCGCCGAGATCTGGCCCCGGCCCGACGGCTCCGGCGAGGTGATGTGGTAGCCGTCCGAGCTCAGACCGACGCCGACGAGGCGCGCGAGGACGGTCGCTCCGCGGGCCTCGGCATGCGCAGCGCTCTCGAGGACGACGATCCCGGCACCCTCGCCGAGGACGAACCCGTCCCGCTGGACGTCGTACGGCCGGGAGGCGCCGGCGGGGTCGTCGTTGCGTGTCGAGAGCGTGCGCGATGCGGCGAACGCGGCGAGCGGCATGGGGTGGATCGCGGCCTCGGTGCCGCCGGCGACGACCACGTCGGCGCGACCGGTGCGGATCATCTCGCACGCGTAGCCGATCGCTTCGGCGCCGGAGGCGCAGGCGGACACGAGCGCATGAGCACCCGCACGCGCTCCGAACTCGAGCTCGACGTACGCGGCCGGTGAGTTCGGCATGAGCATCGGGACCGTCATCGGCAGGACCCGGCGCGCGCCCTTCTCACGCATGGTGTCCCAGGCGTCGAGAGTCGTCCAGATGCCGCCGATGCCGGAGGAGACGACCGCGCCCAACCTCTCGGGATCGACCTCCGGGCTGCCGGCGTGGGCCCAGGCCTCGCGTGCCGCGATGATCGCGTACTGCGCCGAGGGGTCCATCCGCTTCGTCTCCGGGCGGGGCAGCACGTCCACCGACGGGACCTTCAGCTGGGCGGCGAACGAGACCGCGATCCCGTACGTCTCGGCCCAGTCGTTCGGCAACGTCCTGGCACCGGACTCACCGGCGAGCGCGGCACGCCACGTGCTCGCGACGTCGCCCCCGAGGGGAGTCGTGGCGCCGAGGCCGGTGATCACTACATCGGGCACGCTGCTCATGACTGCTCCTTGCGGGCGTTGGCGGTGCCGGTGGTGCGGTGCGTCCCCTGGTGGAGTCCGCACCGCACCACCGGGCGTCGGGAACCGGTCGGTTCGGGGCTGGTCAGCCCTGCGCGCCGACGATGAACGAGACGGCGTCACCCACGGTCGCGAGGTTCTTGACCTCGTCGTCGGGGATCCGGACGTCGAACTTCTCCTCCGCCAGGGTCACGATCGTCATCATCGAGAGCGAGTCGATGTCGAGGTCGTCGGTGAAGGACTTCTCGGGCAGGACGGAGTCGGCGGGAAGGCCGGTCTCCTCGCTGACGATCTCGACCAGCCCGGCCAGGATCTCCTGCTCGGTGTACGCCATCGTTGTCTCCTTGGTGTCGGTACTACGCGGTTTCCCCGCGGTCGGTGCTGCGGGCGGAACGGCCTGGTGGCCGCTCCGACGGTGCCATCCGGCGGTAGAGCTCGGTGCCGGCCGGAGTCGATTGTCCTCGATCGCCGGGCTCCGTCCCGGCAGCGGCGCGTCCCCTTACGGGAGGACGACGACCTGTGCGGCGTAGACGAGCCCCGCGCCGAAACCGATCTGCAGCGCGAGCGCACCGCTGGAGACCTGTCCCTCGCGGAGCAGGCGTTCGGTCGCGAGCGGGATCGACGCGGCCGACGTGTTGCCCGTGTCGGCGATGTCCCGGGCGACCACGACGGTGTCCGGAAGCTTGAGCTGCTTGATCATCTGGTCGATGATCCGCATGTTCGCCTGGTGGGGGATGAAGACGTCGATGTCGTCCGGACCGACCCCGGCGGCCTCCATGGCCTGCTGGGCGATGGGCGCCATCTTCCACACCGCCCACTTGTAGACGCTCGGCCCCTCCTGACGCAGCGTCGGCCAGCCGGCACCCGAGTCACGCATGTCGAGCCAGGAGTGCGTCTGCCGGATCGAGTGGGCCTGCGAGCCGTCCGAGCCCCAGATCGTCGGGCCGATCCCCGGGATGTCCGACGGACCGATCACGACGGCGCCGGCACCGTCGCCGAGCAGGAACGAGATCGAGCGGTCCGTCGGGTCGACGAACTCGCTCATCTTCTCGGCGCCGATGACCAGGACGTTGTGGGCGGCTCCGGCGCGGACGAGCGCGTCCGCCTGCCCGATCCCGTAGCAGTACCCCGCGCACGCGGCAGAGATGTCGTACGCGGCCGCCGGGGTCGCGCCGATCCGGTCCGCGAGGATCGCCGCACCCGAGGGTGTCTGGTGGAAGTACGTGACGGTCGAGAGGATCACCGCGTCGATGTCGGCACCGCTGAGACCGGCATCGTCCAGCGCCGCCCGTGCGGCCCCCTCGGCGAGGTCGAGCACGTCGGTGTCGGCCCCGGCCCGCCGGCGCGTGATGATGCCGGTCCGCTGCCTGATCCACTCGTCCGACGAGTCGATCGGCCCGACCAGCTCGTCGTTGGTGACGACGAGCTCGCCCCGGACGCCGCCGAGCCCGAGGATCCGGGTGTGGGCGGGGCCGGACGACTGGGTGAGGGTCGGTCGCGTCACGAGGGGGTCTCCTGGGTGCTGGGGCGTCCGCCGGGCATCACGCCGGCGTGTCGGCGGACGAGGTCGCGGGCTGCGTCGAGGTCGTCCGGCGTCTTCACCGCGACCGTCTCCACGCCTGGCAGAGTACGCCGCGCCAACCCGACGAGCACACCGGCGGGGGCGAGCTCGATCGCTCCGGTGACGCCGAGGGCGAGGAGCGTCTGCTGGCACAGGTCCCAGCGCACCGGCGCGACGACCTGCGCCACGAGGCGCTCGAGCACGCGGGTGCCGACGCCGTGGCGGGCCCCGGCGTCGAGCTCCGC
>JAKBFW010000062.1 GCA_021833345.1 Pseudomonadota bacterium
CGCACCGCCCCGGCGCCGTCGAGCGCAGCGGCGTCGAGCACGTCCTGCGGGACGCTCTGCAGCGCCGCCAGGTAGACGACCGCCGCATAGCCCAGGTTCTTCCAGACGTAGACGACGATCACCATCACGAGGGCCCAGCTCCGGTCGAGGTACCAGTCGGGGCCCGTCGTTCCCCACAGGCGCAGCAGTGCCGAGAGCGCCCCGTAGGTGGGGTCGAAGATGAACAGCCAGACGAGACCGACCCCGACCCCCGAGAGCACGTAGGGAGCGAAGACGATGGCGCGCGCAGCGGTCCGGCCGCGGATGCGTCGGTTGAGCGCGGTCGCGAGCAGCAGACCGAGCAGCAGGGTCGCGCCGACGGTCGCGACGGTGAACACCGCGGTCACCCGTAGCACCTCGAGACTGCTCGGGTCGCGGAACCAGCGCAGGTAGTTGCCGAACCCGACCGGCGTCGCGGTGCGCGACCCGAGGTTCCAGTCGAGCGTGGAGTAGTACACGTTGGTCAGCAGCGGGCGGTAGGTGAAGAGCGCGATCAGCACGAGGTTCGGTCCGGCGAACGCAAGGAAGATCAGGTACTCGCGGGTCCGACGGCTCCGACGCGGCCGAGGTGCGGCGATCGGGGCGCGCGACGTCGACCCGGCCGATGACGGGGTGCGCTCCTCGCGTGTGCTGACGACCGTCACGTGGCTGCCCCGTCGAGGAGGACGCGCAACGCACCGACCCGGTCGGTCATCACCGCGTCGACGCCCATGTCCAGGACGAGCCGGAGGTCCGCGTCCTCGTTCGGGGTCCAGCAGCACAGGCCGATGCCGAACGCGTGGAGCGCATCGACGGTCGCGGGGGCGAGGAGCCGCCAGTACGGGTTGTAGAACTGCGGGCGCAGCACGGCGAGAAGCCGGACGTCCGGGAGCTGCAGGGTCGTGTCGTTGAAGTAGATCGTGGCGTCGCGGTCGGCGGCGCGGATCTCCAGGAGACCCTCGGTGGACCCACAGAACGCCGTGCCGTCCGCGCGGTGGCGCCGGACGACGTCGGCGGCGGGGAGCGCTGCGATCGGGTGCTTCTGGTCGATGACGAGCGGGACTCCGGTCTGGGCCGAGAGGTCGAGGAGCTCCTCGAGTCGAGGAACGTGCGTCCCGGCATCGCCCAGCCGTTCGATCTCCGGCCAGGTCAGCGCGGACACCGGCCGCGGGTCCCCCCAGTGACGCGTGAGCGTGTCGTCGTGCAGGGCGACGACCGTGCCGTCGGCGGCGAGCTGGACGTCCACCTCGACCGCGTCGGCGCCCTGCTCCATCGCAGACCTCACGGCGTCGACGGTGTTCTCGCGGTACCGGACGGGGTCGCCGCGGTGGGCGATCGCGAGCACGCGGGTGGCACGGGGCACGGCGGGACCTCCGGGGGTGGTGGTGCGGGCGGCGGCGCCCGGCCGCACCAGGAGCGCGGCCCAGCAGGAGTACACACCTCCGACGGGCGTCCGGGAGGGGCGGAGCGGAACACGTCATCGAGGGTTCATGAGGTGTTCGTCGGCGTCACGTCGCTGTCACGTCCGCGTCCCCGCGGCGACACGTGCGGCTGGTTCGACGTGAGGCCGGGCGGTCTTCTCGTGAGGACGGCGCGTCGCCCCGCGCGACAGCCTGCCGGCCCGCCGTCGCAGCCCTCGCGCCTCCGGGACGGTAGTTTGAGGCCATGCCGCACGCCACCTCGCCCGCGCGCCCGTTCGGAGCGGTGCTGACCGCGATGGTCACACCCATGGACGCCACGGGAGCCGTCGACCTCGACGCCGCCGCCCGCCTCGCCCGTCACCTCGCCGACCACGGTCATGACGGGATCGTCGTGAACGGCACGACGGGCGAGTCCCCGACGACGCACGCGCCCGAGAAGTCGGACCTCGTCCGCACGGTCGTGGACGCCGTCGGCGACAGGGTCGTGGTCGTCGCCGGTGCCGGCTCGAACGACACGTCGCACGCGATCCGGATGGCGCAGCAGGCGCAGGAGGCAGGGGCCCACGGCCTTCTCGTCGTGAGCCCGTACTACTCGCGTCCGTCGCAGGACGGCATCGTCAGGCACACGCTCGCGATCGCCGAGGCGACCTCGCTCCCGGTGATGCTGTACGACGTGCCCGGTCGCACGGGGGTGCGGCTCTCGGCAGCCGCGCTCGACCGGCTCGCTGCGCACGAGCGGATCGTCGCGATGAAGGACGCGACCGGCGACGTGGCCGGCGCCGCGCACATGATCCAACGCACCGGACTGGCCTGGTACAGCGGGGACGACGCCGTGTTCCTGCCGCTGCTCGCGCAGGGCGCGGTCGGTGTGGTCAGCGTCGTCGGGCATGTCGCGGGGCTGCAGCTCGCCGAGATCGCGAGGGCCTTCGCCGCCGGTGACAACGTCCGCGCTCTCGAGGTGTTCCGTGCGATCGGGCCGGCGATCCGCGCGCTGAACGGTGCCGGCTTCCAGGCGGTCATGGCCAAGGCGGCGATCGAGATCCTCGGGATCACCGCAAGCCGCGAGCTGCGGCTGCCGAACGTCGCAGCGACCGACGGTGAGGCCCTCGTGGTCCGCGAGGGCCTGGTTGCGGCCGGTCTGATCGATGCGGTCGGCTCACCGGAGCGCTGATGTCGCACCCGCACCCCGAGCTCGGTCCGCCTCCCGATCTCCCGGACGGCGCACTTCGCGTCGTCGCGCTCGGCGGCCTCGGTGAGATCGGGCGCAACATGGCGGTGCTCGAGCACGCCGGCCGTTTGCTCGTCATCGACTGCGGCGTGCTCTTCCCGGAGGACCACCAACCGGGTGTGGACCTGATCCTCCCGGACTTCGACTATCTCCGCGGCCGGCTCGACGACATCGAGGCGATCGTGCTCACGCACGGGCACGAGGACCACATCGGTGCCGTCCCCTACCTGTTGCGGCTTCGCGCGGACATCCCGCTGGTCGGCTCGCAGCTCACGCTGGCCTTCGTCGAGGCGAAGCTCCGTGAGCACCGGATCACCCCGTCGTCGCTGATGGTCCGGGAGGGGCAGGTCGAGCGTCTCGGCGTGTTCGAGTGCGAGTTCGTCGCCGTGAACCACTCGATCCCCGATGCCCTCGCCGTCGCGGTGCGCACCGAGGCCGGTACGGTCCTGCACACCGGCGACTTCAAGCTGGACCAGCTGCCGCTCGACGGTCGGGTCACGGATCTGCGCGCGTTCGCCCGGCTCGGGGAGGCCGGGGTCGATCTCTTCATGGTCGACTCGACGAACGCGGAGGTCCCCGGGTTCGTCTCCTCCGAACGCGAGATCGGCCCGGTGCTGGACGGCGTCTTCGCGAGCAGCGAGCGGAGCATCGTCGTCGCGTCGTTCGCCTCGCACGTGCACCGGGTCCAACAGGTGCTCGACGCCGCGTACGCGCACGGCCGCCGGGTCGCGCTCGTCGGCCGGTCGATGGTGCGCAACATGACGATCGCCGCGGAGCTGGGACACCTGCGGGTCCCGGAGGGCGTCCTCGTCGACGTCAAGAAGGTCGACACCATCCCGGACGACGAGATCGTCCTCATGTGCACCGGGTCCCAGGGCGAGCCGATGGCAGCCCTGTCCCGGATCGCGAACCGGGACCACACGATCTCGGTCGGCCCGGGGGACACGGTGATCCTCGCGTCGTCGTTGATCCCGGGGAACGAGAACGCGGTCTACCGCGTGATCAACGGACTGACCAGGCTCGGCGCACGGGTGGTTCACGGTGGCAACGCCAAGGTGCACGTGTCCGGGCACGCGTCCGCCGGCGAGCTCCTGTACTGCTACAACATCCTGCGTCCGCGCAACGTCATGCCGGTGCACGGCGAGGCACGGCACCTGGTGGCCAACGCCGCGCTGGCGACGAGCACCGGGGTACCGTCCGACCACGTCGTCGTGGCCGAGGACGGCGTCGTCGTCGACCTGGTCGACGGCCGTGCGCGCGTGGTCGGTGCGGTCCCGTGCGGCTACGTCTACGTCGACGGGTCGAGCGTGGGCGAGATCGGTGAGGTCGAGCTCAAGGACCGGCGCATCCTCGGTGAGGAGGGGTTCGTCTCGATCGTGGTCGTCGTCGACTCCGCGACCGGCACGGTGCTGGGCGGGCCCCAGATCCAGACGCGCGGCTTCGCCGAGCAGGACGCCGTCTTCGACGACCTCCGCCCGCAGATCGTCGCGGCGGTGGAGGAGGCGACCCGTGCCGGCTCGGTGGACACATACCAGCTCCAGCAGGTGGTCCGCCGCATCGTCGGACGGTGGGTGTCAGGTCGCCTTCGTCGTCGCCCGATGATCATCCCGGTGGTCGTCGAGGCCTGATCCAGGCGACGACCGCCGTCCTGCGCGGCCCGCGGCCGACACGCACGCGCGTGCGGTCCCGGCTCCCGTCGCGCCTCACCGCTACCGTGAGGACTGTGGCAACCCGTGCGACGTCGTCGACCTCTCGTGCGAGAGGGTCTGCCGCGGCCTCCTCCCCTCGCAGCACCGGCGGACAGGCGCGCAGCGGGTCCTCCCGCGGGCCCGGCCCGGGCCGCACCGGGGCCTCCGGCGCCCGAGGTCGTTCCACGCCACCGCACCAGTCCGCCCTTCCCGTCCGGATCGTGCGCGGGGTGTGGATGGGCATGGCGCACGTGGTCGGGGGCACCGCGCGCCGGGTCGGCCGAGGGGCCCGTGACCTCGACCCTGCGCACCGTCGCGACGGTGCCGCCTTCACCCTGCTCGGGCTCGCGCTGATCGTCGCCGCACGGGAGTGGTGGGGGCTCGCAGGGACCGCCGGCGATGTCGTCCACGCCATCGTCGCCGGCACCGTCGGGGCGGTCGGGGTCGTCGTCCCGGTGCTCCTCGTCGCGGGGGCGGTTCGACTGATGCGCCACCCGGACCGGGGTCAGGCGAACTCGCGCATGGGCATCGGCGTCGTGGCCCTGGTGGTGGCGACGTGCGGCCTCGTCCAGGTCGGCTCAGGTCTCCCCGCGCCGTCAGGCGGCTGGCCACCGCTGCGCCACGCGGGCGGCATCGTCGGCTACGCGATCGGCAACCCGCTCGCCGCCGGGCTCACGGTGTGGGTGGCCGTGCCCCTCCTCGTCCTCCTCGGCGTGTTCGGGCTCCTCGTGGTGACCGCAACCCCGGTGAACCAGGTGGTTCCGCGGATGCGTGCGCTGTACGCCAGGGTCACCCATCAGCCGGTCGAGGACGACGACGCCCCGCTCGACATCCGCGCTCTCCACTCGGCGGACGAGCCGCCGCCCTCGGGACCGCAGCGCAAGCGGCTCCTCGGCCGACGGCGTCGCGGCTCGGACGAGACGGAGCTCCTCCCCGGCGGATACGTCGGTGACGAGGCGTTCGAGCGTGCCGCCTTCATCGACCTGGAGCACGGTCCGAGCGATCACGACGCAGGGGCGCCCCCGTTCGAGGCGGCGGATGTGACACCGACGACGGTGGTCGGGGTGGCTCCGACGACCGAGCTCACGGCGCCGGCGACCACCGGCGTCCCGCGGGGAGAGCAGCCGATGCTCGAGGGCGACGTGCTGTACGTGCTGCCGCCCGACGACGTCCTCGCCAAGGGCGCGCCGCACAAGGTCCGGTCCGCCGCGAACGACCGTGTCGTCGAGGCGTTGACCACCGTGCTTGACCAGTTCGAGATCGACGCGCAGGTGACAGGCTTCACGCGGGGGCCGACGGTGACCCGGTACGAGGTCGAGCTCGGTCCGGCTGTCAAGGTCGAGCGGGTCACGGCGCTGTCCAAGAACATCGCCTACGCGGTCGCGAGCGCGGATGTGCGGATCCTCTCGCCGATCCCCGGCAAGTCGGCGATCGGTATCGAGATCCCGAACACCGACCGCGAGATCGTGTCGCTCGGCGACGTGCTGCGCTCGTCGGCGGCACGCCGGATCGAGCACCCGATGGTGATCGGGGTCGGCAAGGACGTCGAGGGCGGCTACGTCGTCGCGAACCTGGCCAAGATGCCGCACCTGCTGGTCGCGGGCGCGACAGGCGCCGGCAAGTCGGGCTTCGTGAACTCGATGATCGTGTCGATCCTCATGCGGTCGACCCCCGACCAGGTCCGGATGATCCTCGTCGACCCCAAGCGCGTCGAGCTCACCGTGTACGAGGGGATCCCGCACCTCATCACGCCGATCATCACCAACCCGAAGAAGGCCGCCGAGGCCCTCGAGTGGGTGGTCCGGGAGATGGAGGCGCGGTACGACGACCTCGCCTTCTTCGGCTTCAAGCACATCGACGACTTCAACGCCGCCGTCCGCGCCGGCAAGGTCAAGCCGCTCCCCGGCTCGGAGCGGAAGATCGCCCCGTACCCGTACCTGCTGGTCATCGTCGACGAGCTCGCCGATCTCATGATGGTCGCGCCGCGCGACGTCGAGGCCGCCATCCAGCGGATCACGCAGCTCGCGCGCGCCGCGGGCATCCACCTCGTCCTGGCGACCCAGCGGCCGAGCGTGGACGTCGTGACCGGTCTCATCAAGGCGAACGTGCCGTCGCGCATCGCCTTCGCGACCTCGTCGCTGACCGACTCGCGCGTCGTGCTCGACCAGCCGGGGGCCGAGAAGCTGATCGGTCAGGGTGACGCGCTGTTCCTGCCGATGGGTGCTGCGAAGCCGATGCGCACGCAGGGGGCGTGGGTGACCGAGACCGAGATCCACGCGGTCGTCGCGCACGTCAAGACCCAGCTGAAGCCGAACTACCGGGTGGACGTCGCGGTCACGGTCACCAAGAAGCAGGTCGACGAGGACATCGGCGACGACCTCGATCTCCTTCTCCAGGCGGCCGAGCTCGTGGTGACGACACAGTTCGGCTCGACCTCGATGCTGCAGCGCAAGCTTCGCGTCGGGTTCGCCAAGGCCGGGCGCCTGATGGACCTCCTGGAGTCCCGCGAGGTCGTCGGACCGTCCGAGGGGTCGAAGGCGCGCGACGTTCTGGTCCAGCCGGACGACCTAGCCGCTACGCTCGCCATGCTCCGGGGGGAGCCGGCTGTCGGTGGTACCGACCTGGGGCGGTCGGATGGTCCTCCCGTGGCGACGGACTACTTCGACCAAGAAGACGGTGACCAGTGGACGGGATCCTCGCGCTGATCGAGCGTGCGACCCTGGTCGATCTGGTGGTCGTGGCTGCTGCCGTGGTCGCCGCCTCCGCCGTCGTCGCGATGGTGGCACGGCTGCGCCGCGCGGCGCGGCGATCCGCTGCGGATCGCGCCGAGGCCGACCGGCTGCACCGCTGGTACGAGGCCGTCAAGGCCTCGAGTCGCGACGGCTTCGTGCTGCAGTCCGTCGGTGGTGCGGTGCTGGACCTGAACCTCGCGGCGTGCGACATGCTCGGGGTCGACGTGCGGGGCGCGATCGGGCGGCACATCAACGACCTCGAGCTGGTGGTCGTCGACGCCCACGGACTCCCGATGGTTCCGGCCGGGGTGTTCGGGGTCCGACACACGAACGGGAGCCTGGGACGACCCCACGATCCTGTGCTCGTGGGCCTCGGGCGGGTCGGCCCGGAGCAGACGGCGATCCGTGCGGTCCAGGTCTCCACCTCCCTCGTCCCGAACGGCGACGGCGACGCGGTCGCCGTCCTCTCGCTGCTCACCGACGTCACCACCAGGCAGCAGGCCAAGGCGGCCCTCGAACGGAGCGAGACGCAGTTCCGTGTGGCGATGGAGAACGCCCCGATCGGCATGGCGCTGGTCGACCTCGGGTGGCGCCTCGTGGAGGTGAACGTGGCCTTCGCCGAGCTCCTGGGCACGACGGTCGACGCGCTGCGTGGGTACGAGCTGCTCGCGCTCTCGCACCCGGACGAGCGGGCCGCCGAGAGCGCCGAGGTCCAGCGTCTGCTGGACGGTGAGAAGCACCGCTTCTCGCAGGAGAAGCGGTACCTGCGTGCGGACGGTCACGAGGTCTGGGCGGTCCTCGACGTCGCGCTCGCGCGCTCGGCCGACGGCGCGCCGGACCACTTCGTCGTCCAGGTCAGGGACAGCACCGAGTCGCGGCTCCAGGCCGAGATGCTGACCCATCGGGCGATGCACGACCCGTTGACGGGGCTTGCGAACAGGACCCTGCTCCAGGAGGTCCTGCAGTCGGTGATCGAGCAGCCGGGGGCGTCGGGCCGGCTCGCGGTGATGGCCTGCGACCTCGACCGCTTCAAGGCGATCAACGACCGGCTCGGGCACGCCGCGGGCGACGAGGTGCTCGTGCACGTCGCGGGAGTGCTGCGAGCGGCGGCAGGTGGGCGTGGAACCGTGGCTCGGCTGGGCGGCGACGAGTTCGTGGTCGTGCTGCACGACCTCGACAGCGCGCGCACCGTCGTCGAGGTCGCCGCGGCCGTGCACGGAGGGCTCCGGGAACCGCTGAGGCTCCAGCGCAAGCGCGTCGCGGTCCGCGCGAGCATCGGGATCGCGTTCGCGGATGCGGACACGCTCGCGAACGGTGCCCCGGGTCTGCTCGCGGCGGCCGACGCGGCGCTCTACCGGGCGAAGGCTGCGGGCCGGGGACGCACCGAGGTCTACGACCCCTCGATGGCGGCGAGCGGCGTCTCGACGAGCCTCCACGCCGAGCTCACCGACGCGCTGACCAACGGGCAGCTCACCCTGCACTACCAACCGATCGTGGCGCTGTCCGACGAGCGGGTGATGGGCCACGAGGCGCTCATCCGCTGGCAGCACCCCCAGCGCGGCATGCTGCTGCCCGATCAGTTCCTCGGTGTCGCCGAAGAGGCCGGGATCGGCGTCTCGCTCGGGACCTGGGTCGTGACCGAGGCGGTCTCGTACCTCGCACGATGCCAGGACCAGACCCGGTGGGTCTCGATCAACGCGTCCGGTGACCAGCTCGGCGACGGGGAGTTCGTCGCCCGCGTGCTCTGGGAGATCTCGCGCATGCGCGTGGCGCCGGGCCGCCTCGTCGTCGAGCTCACCGAGTCCTCGCTGATCGACTCGGGGACGCGAGTGCGGCACGAGCTGACCCAGCTGCGTGCTGCGGGGGTGCCGATTCTGCTGGACGACTTCGGGACCGGCATCTCGCCGCTGTCGTACCTCCGGGACCTTCCGGTGAACGGGGTGAAGCTCGACCGGTCGTTCACGTCGGGCATCCCGGACGACCCCGCCGCGGCGAAGGTCGCGCGAGCCCTCGGATCGCTCGCGCGCGATCTCACGATGATCACGATCGCCGAGGGGATCGAGAACGTCGAACAGGGCGACTTCCTGTATGCGAGCGGGTGGCGGTACGGCCAGGGCTGGCTGTTCGGAGGCGCGCGACCGGAGTCCGAGCTGTGACGACCCTCGCGCCTCGCCGCTCGATGCGTGCCGCGTGCACCGCCGCGCCCTCTACGCTGCAGAGATGACCGGCCCTTCCCCCTCCCGCTGGAATGCGCCGAACACCGTGACCTTCGTGCGGATCGCGCTGGTGCCGGTGTTCGCTGCGACGATGCTCGCGAGCGGGGGGACGAGCGCGGGGTGGCGGGTCGTCGCGACGGCGGTGTTCGTTCTCGCGGCTGCGACCGATCGCCTCGACGGCTATCTGGCCCGCCGGCTCGATCGCATCACGGATCTCGGCAAGCTCCTCGACCCGATCGCTGACAAGCTGCTGATGGGAACTGCGCTGGTCATCCTGAGCACCGTCGGCGAGCTGCCCTGGTGGGTCACCGTCGTCATCCTGGTGCGCGAGCTCGGGATCACCGTCATGCGGCTGCTCGTGCTCCGGTACGTCGTCCTTCCGGCGTCCCGCGGCGGCAAGATCAAGACGGTGCTGCAGTCTGTCGCGATCGGTCTGTACCTGCTACCTCTCGGCACGCTGCCGGCGGCCGTCACGCTCGTGGCCGCCGTCACGATGGGCCTCGCCGTCGCGATGACGGTTGTCACGGGGGTCGAGTACGTGCTGCGCGTCGTGCAGATCCGGCGCGCGGCGCGAGCATGACGGTCTCACGATCGGGCGCGTCGTGGTCCGTGGCGTCGTGCCATGCCTGACGACGTGACCGCGTGGCGAGCGGGTGAGCTCGCTCGATCCGTCGTGGAGGTGCTGGCATCGCGCGGGCTGACGATCGCCGTCGCGGAGTCGCTCACCGGCGGCGCCGTCACCGCGGCACTGGTCGACGTACCGGGGGCGTCGCGGGTGCTGCGCGGCGGTGTGGTCGCGTACGCGACCGATCTCAAGGCGACCCTGCTCGGTGTGGACCCGGCGCTGCTCGCGGAGCGCGGCGCGGTCGACCCGGAGGTCGCGCGCGCCATGGCGCTCGGCGTCCGATCGAGGCTCGCAGCGGATGTCGGCGTGGCCACGACAGGGGTGGCGGGTCCCGACGGCCAGGACGGTCGGTCACCCGGGGTGGTGCACGTGGCAGCTCTCGGGCCCGGCGGTGAGCGGGTGTCCTCGGTCCGGTTCGCCGGCGACCGGGCCGCGGTGCGGCAGGCCGCCTGCGAGCTCGCTCTGGAGCTCGCCCTGAGCGTCGTCGCACCCGGCGTGGGCTCGGCCCCGGACCTGACCAGGTGACGGTTCGTCCGGGTTCGGACCGACTGTCCGGGTGATTGTCGGGCCCGATCCCTTGTTCCCGGGGGAACACGTGTCGATGGTCAGACGTTGAGACGTACGTGACATCAGGTGAGAGAGGTGCCCGTGCGGCCCGGCGTGGGACGGAGCTCGCGCGGTACGGTAGGAGTCTTCCTACCAGGGAAGGACTGGGTGTCGTGGCGCACCGGACCGGAGCGACCGGTCCGCGGTATGCGGTGCGGCAGGAGCCGGAACGGGATGCGAGAGGGGGACGCCAGATGATTGTTCTACGACGTGAGATCGGCGACGTGCTGCGCGACGCACGCCAACGTCAGGGCCGCACCCTCCGTGAGGTGTCGTCGGCGGCACGGGTCTCGCTCGGTTACCTCAGCGAGGTCGAGCGTGGCCAGAAGGAGGCGTCGTCCGAGCTCCTGGCGAGCATCTGTGAGGCGCTGGCCGTCCCGCTGTCGATCGTCCTGCGCGAGGTCAGCGACCGTGTGGCCGTGGCCGAGGGGCTCCTGATCCCGGACACCGTCCCAGCAGAGCTCGTCGGAGCGGTCGGGGACCTCGGCCGCGACTGGGCGCGGGCACGCGGAGAGCTCGCTCGCGTCGGTTGAACGCCACGGCTCCGGCGGGGTGGCCGAGGCGGGAACCCCGAGCTCCCGACGCTCGTCCGCGGACCACCTCCACGTCAGGCATCGGTGGACGCCGCGGGCTCGGCGCTGCCGGAGCGGCTGTCGGGCCTCACGACTGACCTCGAAGCCGCAGTCCGCGCGGGGTGGGAGCGAAACCGGCCGCGGCGAGCGCAGAGGTGAGCGGGGTTGCTCTCCCCGACGACGCCAGGACCTCGTTGCCGTCGGCACGTGTGAGCGCGACCCGCCCGAGCGACCCGCCTCGGATCGCCGTGGCGAGCTCCGCGCACGCGTGGTCGAGGGCTGTGCGGTCGTCGGTGAACGAGAGGAGGCTACGGCCGCCGCGTTCGACGAAGAGAACGAGCGCGCCAGCGACGAGCACGACGACGGCGCCCGCCCGGCGGCTCGGTCGAGGGCCACCACCGTCGTTCGCCTCGTGCTGCGTGGGCGGTGGCGGCCACGCGAGCGGCGCTCCGTACGGGTTCGCCGGGTCGGTCGCCGCCAGGAGGACCGTGACCGCAGGACGCCCGGACCCGTCGGGGTCGACGTCGCGCGCGTCGGCGCGCAGCTGGTCCACCGCCGCAGGCAGCGCGAACTGGGAACCGCCGAGGTGCTCGACGAAGTACCCCCGCCGGACCTGGCCGACGGTCTCGGAGGCGGCGAGCACGCGGTACAGCGCGCCGAAGCTCGCCGCGAGCCGCTCGGACGGCACGATCGCCCGGGTGATGACGCCGTGACGCGCGAGGAGCCGGTGCGCGAGCGCATGCATCCGGACGGTCGGGTCGGGCTCGCGGGTCGGGAGCATCGACCATCGCCCGGCGTTCTCCGCAGGCACTCCGGAGCCCGGGCGACCCGCGAACGACGCCAGCACCCGGGTCCGGGCGAGGGGGCGGGCGCCTCCCGGCTGCCGGAGCGGGCGGTCGCGCAGTCCGCGGCGTGCGCGCAGGGGCCCCAGGCTGTCGTTGGTCACCTGGCCGGCCCAGACCAGGTCCCAGACCGCCTCGGCGACCGTCCTGCCGTCGACGTGCGTGGGCGTCGACGACCCGTCACCGGCGAGGAGCTCGCCGACGCGCGCGACGAGGCCGGCCATGAAGTAGGCCCCGCCACCAGCCAGGGCCCTGCGCACCGCGGCGTGGACCGGGGAATCCGGGGTGAGGCCCGGGTCCGTGTCGAGCGGCGCGGGCAGGCTCACGGCGGCGTCGACAGTCGGATGGAGGCTGATCAACGCGTCCCCGCCGGGAAGCGTGCCGTGCCCGCACCACAGGACCGCGCCGGCGCCCGTGAGCTCGTCGAGGAGACGGGGCGTGTAGTCCCGCACGCGGGCGGGCAGCACGAGCGTCTCGAGAGCGGAGGCGGGGACGACGGCGCCGGCGAGCTGGTCGATCGCCCGGGTGAGACCGTCGAGGCCGCCGAGCTGCCCGACCGCGTGCCATCGCGGGAGGAACACGCCCAACGTGGTCTCGGGCACCGGTTCGACCTCGGACCGCAGCGCTGCCAGGGACCGGCGGCGGAGCGTCCGGAGCACGTCGACGTCGCAGTACTCGGCCCCGGTCCCGCCGATCGCCTCAGGTCGAAGCCGGCCGGCGACGAGGGCGCCGCGCGCGACGAGGTGATCGAGCGTGTCGGTCACGACGGCGACACCGAGATCGAAGCGCGCGGCTGTCGACGCCGCCGTGAACGGCCCACGCGTGCGCGCGTGGCGGCGAAGCAGGTCGCCGAGCGGGTCGCGCAGCACCTCGGTGAACGCCTCCGGGATCTCGGTCGGGAGCGGGACCCCCAACGCGTCCCGCAGCCGCCCTGCGTCCTCGACCGCCGCCCAGTGCTCGGTCGGCCGTGCCTCGACGGCGTCCGACGGACTTCCTGCGGCGATCCGGACCCGGATGGCGCGTCGTGCCGACGCGAGGTCCTCGAGCCAGTCGACGACGCGGTCCCGCACGTCGTCCCGGGTGCGCTCCGCGACCTCGGCGACGCTCAGCGGGCCGTGGCGACGGACCAGGTCCGCGATCCCCTCGAGATCGCGGGCCTGCCGATCGCGGGTCAGCGCACCGAGCTCACGCTCGGTGCGTTCTACGACTGCCGGGTCGAGCAGGTCGGCCAGCTGGGAGCCGGCGCCGTGACCGAGCAGCTCCGACAGGAGTGTCGGGTCCAACGTGAGCGCGGCGGCGCGACGTTCCGCGAGCGGTGCGTCACCGTCGTAGAGGAACTGCGCCGTGTACCCGAACAGCAGGGACTGCGCGAACGGCGAGGGTGACGGGGTCGTGACCTGGACCATGCGGACGACCCCGTGGGCGAGATCGCGCATGAGGTCCGTGAGCGCGCCGACGTCGAAGTCGTCCTGGAGGCACTCGCGCGCGGCCTCGAGGAGGATCGGGAAGTCCGCGTAGTCCGCCGCGACGCCGAGCAGCTGAGCCGAGCGGTGGCGCTGCTGCCAGAGCGGTTGGCGACGGTCCGGGCGTCGTCGAGGCAGCAGGAGCGCACGGGACGCGGCCTCCCGGAACCGCGCGCCGAACAGCGCGGACCCGGCCAGCTCCGCGCGCACCGCATCGGCGACCTCGTCCGCGTCGATCAGGAGATCGTCGAGGGAGAGCGCGGGGCGGTGGGCGGCGAGGTCGTCGCGCGGGTCGGTGCTCGTGGCGGCCGACCCGCTCACGAACATGTCCGGGAGACGCAGGACGATCCCGTCGTCCGCGTGCATGGCCGCGACGTCGACACCGGTCGCGCGCAGACGACCCGCGATCACGAGCGCCCAGGGTGCGTGGACGCGCGCGCCGTACGGCGAATGGATCACGACGCGCCAGTCCCCGATCTCGTCCGGGAAGGCCTCCATGACGATGGTCCGGTCGTCCGGGACCTGCCCGGTCGCCTCGCGCTGGTCGCGGAGGTACGCGAGCAGGTTCTCGGTCGCCCAGCGGTCGAGCCCGATGCCCGCGAGCACGTCCGGTGGGGTCGGGGCACCGGGAGCTGGGTGCTCGAGCTCGCGCACCCAGGCGCCGATCGCCCGCCCGAGCTCTGCCGGCCGGCCCGGCGAGTCACCCTTCCAGAACGGGAGTCGCCCCGGCGCACCCGGAGCGGGGGAGACGAGCACCTGGTCCGGGGTGATGTCGTCGATGCGCCAGGTGCTCGACCCCAGCGTGAACGTGTCGCCGACGCGAGACTCGTACACCATCTCCTCGTCGAGCTCGCCGACCCGCCGGCCGCCGCGCAGGCGCGTCCCGGAGCTGTCTCCTCGCGCCCCGCTCGCCGTCTCGTCCGGCCCGGAGCTCGCGCCCGACGCGAGGAAGACGCCGAACAGCCCGCGGTCCGGGATCGTCCCGCCGCTCGTCACGGCGAGACGCTGCGCCCCCGGACGTGCGGAGAGGACGTCGGTCGTCCGGTCCCAGACGATCCGCGCCCGGAGCTCGCCGAAGTCCTCGCTCGGGTACCGGCCCGCGAGCATGTCGAGGACGGCGCGGAGCGTGGCGTCGCCGAGCGTCGCGAACGGTGCCGCACGGCGGACCACCACGGCCAGGTCCGCAACCGTCCAGTCGTCGACGGCGACCATCGCCACGACCTGCTGCGCCAGCACGTCCACGGGGTTCGTGAGCGGGTGGACCTCTTCGATCTCTCCGCGCCGCATCCGGTCGCCGATCACGGCGGCGGGGATCAGCTCGCCGCGGAACGTCGGGAAGATCACCCCGTGCGAGATCGCTCCCACCTGGTGACCCGCGCGTCCGACCCGTTGCAGACCGCTCGCGACCGACGGCGGTGCCCCGACCTGGACCACGAGGTCGATCGAGCCCATGTCGATCCCGAGCTCGAGCGACGACGTCGCGACCACGGCCGGGAGGGCGCCCGACTTCAGCTCGCGCTCGGTGCGGGTCCGGTCGGACCGGCTCATCGACCCGTGGTGGGCACGAGCGAGGACCGGGAGCTCGGGATCGAGCCCGACCGACGTCCCGGACTGCGCGGGGGCGTGGGCGGGTCGGAGCGACCCCGGTTCCGGAAGGACGACTCCGTGCCGCTCCGCCCACACCTCGTTCATCCGTGCGGTGAGCCGTTCGGCCCCACGGCGCGAGTTCGTGAACACCAGGGTCGTGCGGTGCTGGGCGACGAGGTCGACGACGCGCTCCTCGACGTGCGGCCAGATCGACGGCTGCGGCAGGTCGGCCGCGGCCGGTCCGCTCGGGTCCGTCGCATCGGGCGTCGACGCGCCTGCGGGCACCGCGCCGGCACCGTCGCGCCGCGCTGCTGGTGCGCTCGTCAGGTCGGCGAGGTCCGGGACGGGGACGACGACGTCGACGACCACATGGGGGGTGCCCGGCGGCTGGACGATCGTGACGGGACGGGCGCCGTCGGCGTCGGTGCGGACGCCGACGAGGAACCGGGCCACCGCCTCCGCCGGCCGCACGGTCGCCGACAGGCCGATCCGCTGCGTCGGGCGGCCGAGCAGCGAGTCGAGCCGCTCCAGGGTCAGCGCGAGGTGCGCGCCTCGCTTGGTCCCGGCGACGGCGTGGATCTCGTCGATGATCACGGTGTGCACCCCGGCAAGACCTCGGCGTCCGGCCGAGGTGAGGATCAGGTACAGGGACTCGGGGGTCGTGATGAGGATGTCCGGCGGTGACGTGGCGAGACTGCGTCGTTCGTGCGGCGGGGTGTCACCGGTGCGGACCCCGATCCGGACGTCGGGCAGCACGACGCCCCGGCGCAGCGCTGCCTGGCGGATGCCCAGGAGGGGCGACCGCAGGTTGCGCTCGACGTCCGCCGCGAGCGCCTTGAGCGGTGAGA
>JAKBFW010000210.1 GCA_021833345.1 Pseudomonadota bacterium
AGGTGATCCCGCACATCACCGACGAGATCAAGGCCCGCATGCGCGCGCAGGCCGACCCGTCGGTCGGCAACGCACCGGACGTCATCATCACGGAGATCGGTGGCACGGTCGGCGACATCGAGTCCCTCCCGTTCCTGGAGGCCGCACGCCAGGTGCGTCACGATCTCGGCCGCGACAACGTCTTCTTCCTGCACGTGTCTCTCGTCCCGTACATCGGGCCCAGCGGCGAGCTGAAGACCAAGCCGACCCAGCACTCGGTCGCAGCCCTCCGCTCGATCGGCATCCAGCCCGATGCGATCGTCCTGCGGGCGGACCGGGACCTCCCGGAGAGCACCCGGCGGAAGATCGCGCTGATGTCCGACGTCGACGTCGAGGCCGTCATCGCGTGCCCCGACGCTCCGAGCATCTACGACATCCCGCGCGTGCTGCACTCCGAGGGTCTGGACGCCTACGTGGTGCGTCGTCTCGACCTGCCGTTCCACGACGTCGACTGGGAGGCCTGGGAACAGGTCACGCATCGCGTGCACCACCCGGCCCACCAGGTCGAGGTCGCTCTCGTCGGCAAGTACATCGACCTCCCGGACGCGTACCTCTCGGTCACCGAGGCGCTCCGTGCCGGCGGGTTCGCGAAGAACGCCAAGGTCGTCATCCGATGGGTCACGTCGGACGACTGCCAGACGCCGGAGGGCGCCCGACGTGCCCTCGGCGGGGTCGACGCGGTGCTGATCCCTGGTGGTTTCGGGGTGCGCGGGATCGAAGGCAAGCTCGGTGCGCTGCGCTGGTCGCGTGAGAACCTCGTGCCGACCCTCGGGATCTGCCTCGGTCTGCAGTGCATGGTCATCGAGTACGCGCGGAACGTCATGGGCCTCGCCGAGGCGTCGTCCTCCGAGTTCGACCCGGGTACGCCGATCCCCGTCATCGCGACGATGGCGGAGCAGCTCGCCTACGTCGACGGTGACGGTGACCTCGGTGGAACGATGCGCCTCGGCGCCTATGACGCGGTCCTCTCACCCGGGTCCGTCGTCGCGGCGGCCTACGGAACCGAGCATGTGTCCGAGCGGCACCGCCACCGGTACGAGGTCAACAACGCGTACCGCGAAGAGCTCGAGGCCTCCGGGCTCCTGATCTCCGGGGTGTCGCCCGACTCGTCGCTGGTGGAGTTCGTCGAGCTCCCCGCCGAGGTGCACCCGTACTACGTCTCGACGCAGGCTCACCCGGAGTTCAAGTCCCGCCCGACCCGGGCGCACCCGTTGTTCGCCGGGCTGATCGGGGCGGCGCTGGACGCCAGGGCAGCTGCGGTCGTCACGTCAGCGAACGCTTGAGTGGCTCCGCAACGGTCGCAGCGCCCCGCGCCGGACGACAGGGAGCTCCGGGACGTCGTCGCCCCGCGCCCCGCGCTGCGGCATGACCTGCTCCACGACGGGATGATCTGGGACGTCGTCGCAGAGCAGGTCGACCTCGGTGACGGCGGGAGGGTGCGGCGGGAGTTCATCGACCACCCCGGTGCGGTGGCGGTCATCGCGCTCGACGCGGATGACCGTCTCCTTCTTCAGCGTCAGTACCGACACCCCGTCGGCCGTGAACTGTGGGAGCCGCCTGCCGGGTTGCTCGACGTCGACCACGAGCCCGCGCAGGCCGCGGCGGCGCGGGAGCTCGCCGAGGAGGCCGACCTCGTCGCCGACCGCTGGGACGTGCTGGTCGACTACTTCACGTCCCCCGGCGGGAGCAACGAGGCGATCCGGATGTTCCTTGCGCGTGACCTGCGCGAGGTACCGGTCGAGGACCGGTTCGCGCGGGAGGCAGAGGAGCTCGAGATGGAGCCGCGGTGGGTCTCGATCGACGATGCCGTCGCCGCGGTGCTCGCCGGGCAGGTGCACAACCCGTCTGCGGTCGTCGGGATACTTGCGGTGCGGGCCGCCCGGGCGGCAGGCTGGTCGACCCTTCGCCCCGTGGACGCACCGTGGCCGGAGCGTCGCGACGCAGGTGACGCCCCGAACCCGACCGGCCCACCCGCCTGAGAGCGACGAGAGTGCGCGGGTCGCTGGCGGTCAGCGCCCCGTCGAGACGCGGTACTGGGCGTTCGCGAGGGGGACGAAGATCACCAGGATCGCGACGGACCAGATGAGCGTGTACACGGCTGGGTGCTGCAGCGGCCACGCCGTCGGTCCCGGCGTCCCGGCCTGGATGTTGCCGAAGAGCTCGCGCGCGGCCTGGGTCACCGCGGACACCGGGTTCCACTCGGCGAACCGCTGGAGCGCGGACGGGAGCGTGCCCAGCGGCACGAACGTGTTCGCGATGAAGGTGAGCGGGAAGATCACGATGAACGAGGCGTTGTTCACGACCTCCGGGCTCGGCACGAGCATGCCGATCCACGCCATGATCCAGGAGATCGCGTAGGCGAACACGAGCAGCACCGCGTAGCCCGTGACCGCGTCGAGGAACGACCCACGGATCCGCCAGCCGACCACCAGACCGGTCGCCGACATGACGACGAGCACGATGACGTTGTTGACGACGTCGGACAGGGTGCGACCGGTCAGCACCGCTGACGGGGCCATCGGCAGCGACCGGAACCGGTCGATGATCCCCTTCTTGACGTCCTCGGCGAGACCAGCGCCGGTGATCGTCGCGCCGAAGATGACCGTCTGGGCGAAGATCCCCGCGATGAGGTACTCGCGGTACGCGGAACCGCCCGCTCCGCCGCTGATCGTGCCGCCGATCGCACCACCGAACACGTAGGCGAACAGCAGCACGAACATGATCGGCGACAGCACGGTGAAGACCAGGAGATCCGGCACGCGCTTGATCTTGATGATGTTGCGCTTCGCGACGACGTGGGCGTCGGCGATGACGTGCGGGATGGTCATCGGTTCGTCTCCTTCGCTCCGGGGGTCGGCTCGTCGTCCGCCGCTGTGCCGTGGCCGGTGAGGGTGAGGAAGACGTCGTCCAGCGTCGGGCGGCGGAGCCCGACGTCGTCGATGTCGATCTCCGCGGCGTCGAGCCGCCTCAAGGCGTCGGTCAGGACGCGTGCCCCGCCGCTCACCGGCATGAGCAACGCGCGGCGGTGGTCGTCCAGGGCAGGTGCGCCGACCCCGAGCGGTGCGAGCAGGGTGCCGGCCTCACCCAGACGGCGTCCGTCGGAGACGGTGATCTCGAGCCGCTCGCCGCCGATCTGTGCCTTGAGCTGGTCCGACGTCCCTTCGGCGATGATGCGGCCGTGGTCGATCACGACGATCGTGTCGGCGAGCACG
>JAKBFW010000063.1 GCA_021833345.1 Pseudomonadota bacterium
GAGGAGGACCTTCAGGGCCTTGGTCTGCGCCGCGTTCCCGAACGTCTCGTACGCGGACATGACGTCGCCGAGCCCGAAGCGGTGCGTGACGAACGCCTCGACCGGCAGCTTGCCCTGTGCCACGAGCTTGAGCAGCATGCCGAGCGTCGTCGTGTTCACGAGGCCCATGCTGATCGTGATGTTCTGGATCCACAGCCGGTCCAGCTCGAGCTCGACCGACCGGCCGTGCACACCGACGTTCGCGATCGAGCCACCGGGTCGGACGAGACGTGTGCACATGTCGAAGGTGGCCGGGACTCCGACGGCCTCGATCGCGACGTCCACCCCGTACCCGTCCGTCAGCGCGAGCACCTGCTCCTTCCAGTCCGCGTCGCCCGAGTTGACGGCGTGCGTGGCCCCGACCGTTCGTGCCAGCTCGAGACGGCTCGGGTCGAGGTCGATCGAGATGACCCGGGCCGCTCCGTACAGTCCCGTGGTGGCGATGGCCGCGAGCCCCACCGGCCCAGCCCCGACGACGGCGACGGTGTCGCCGGGCTTGACGTGCCCGTACTGGACGCCGATCTCGAAGCCGGTCGGGAGGATGTCCGAGAGCAGGATCGCGGCGGCGTCGGAGACCCCGTCGGGCAGCGCGTAGAGCGAGGTGTCCGCGAACGGGATGCGGACCTTCTCGGCCTGCGTCCCGTCGATCAGGTGCCCCAGGATCCAGCCGATCCCCGACGCACCCTCGTCGGCGAGGCAGTGCGACGGGTTGCCGCTGCGGCAGTAGCTGCACGTGCCGCACGAGCTGATGCAGGACACGATGACGCGGTCACCGACGGCGACGTTGTTCACCGAGCCGCCGATCTCGAGGACGGTGCCGACCGCCTCGTGGCCGAGGATCCGGCCGGGCGTGACCGCAGGGACGTCGCCCTTGAGGATGTGCAGGTCGGTGCCGCAGATGGTGGTGGTGTCGACCTGCACGATCGCGTCGGTCGGATGGATCAGGACGGGGTCGGGCACCTCGTCCCAGCTCTTGCGTCCCGGACCGTGGTAGACGAGCGCCTTCATGGGTTCTCCCGGATTCCTGTTGCGTGGGCGAACGGCGTTGTTCGCCCGTGATCTCCGGTCTACGCCCGGCACTCTCCGTGAAAATGGGCCGAAGGTCCTGATGTCTGGGCCTAAAGTCCCAGCCGCGGTGGGGTGGGCCCACCGTCCGAGGTCGATCGTGACCGCGCAGGTGCCGGGACCGCCGAGCATCGGCGCTCACGGCGACGGGCGCCCAGAACCGCTCAGAACAGGGTGTCGGAGGCCTGCCCGCCGCGCTCGTGCGCGGCCATCGCGGGTACGGGTGCCGCGTGGGCCACCTCGCTCGCAGCCGCACCGGCGAGCAGGTCGGCCTGCTCGTTGTAGTAGTTGCCCACGTGACCACGGACCCACACGAACCGGACCGGACCGGTCCGCGCGGCGATGGCCCTGTCGATCCCCTGCACGAGCGTCAGGTTCTGCACGGGTGACCCGCTCGCGGTGCGCCATCCCTTGCGCTTCCAGCCGACCACCCACTCGGACGCGCACTTGATCGCGTACTGCGAGTCGGACTCGATCACGAGCGGCTCGTCCCCGGGGTGCGCCTCGATCGCACGCAGCACCGCGGTGAGCTCGGCGACCTGGTTGGTGCCCGCGGCGATCCCGCCCGAGGCTGTCGGGCCCTGGTGGTTCACCCAGGCCCACCCGCTCGGACCGCCGGGGTTGCGCAGGCAGGAGCCGTCCGTGCTGACCGTGATCACGGCGGTCAGCCTCCCACATCGACGGGCTCACCCCGGCGAGGTGATCACCACGCGGCGACGCCCGGGCCCGCCCACGCGCTCTACGATCGATCCATGCGAGCTGAGGACGGAGCGGTCGACGACTCCGTCCTCGTCGGACGGTCCGTCGAGGTCGAGGTGCTCGAGACGAGGCTCGCAGCGGCGGTGGCCGGTGTCGGGACCGTCGTGCTCATCGAGGGCGAGGCCGGGATCGGGAAGTCGGCCCTCGTGCGCGAGGTCGCGGCGAGCGCCGGTCGGCGGGGGGTGCACGTGTTCGCCGCAGGGACCGCGACGGACCGCGGCCCCGTCCAACCGTTCGCGCTGCTGGTCCGGACGCTCCTGTCGCTCGGGCCACCCGCCACGGCGGTCGAGCGCGAGCTCGCCGGCCTGATCGGCAAGTACCGCGAGGACTGGGCGCGATGGTCGAGCCCGGACCAGACGTTGGACCGCACGCAGATCGAGGAGCTCCTCGCCGAGCTGCTCCACGAGCGTGCGGCGAACGGACCGTCGGTCGTGCTGCTCGAGGACCTGCACCTGGTCGACGACGCCTCGCTGCGCGTGCTGGAACGTCTCGCCGCGGGCGGCGCGATCCCGTCCACGATGCTCGTCGCGACGACTCGGACCGTCCCCCGGCGCCCCGAGCTGGTCACGGCCGTCGCGGCATGGACGCGGGCCGGTGCCGCACCCCTGGAGGTCCCCGCGCTCACCCCGCCGGCGGCCGTCGAGCTGGGGGAGCGGCTCCTCGGCAGCCGGGCGGGGCCGGTGCTCCGGGCGCGGCTGTCCGCGGCCGGCGGCAACCCGCAGTTCATCGTGGACCTGGTGACCGCCGCCCAGGAGTCCGATGCGGTCGTCGCCGACGCCGACGGGGCCGTCGAGCTCGCCGGAGGCGTCGTGCTCCGCGACCTCAACCAGCGGCTCTCCGCGCGGGTCGCGTACGTCGGGCACGAGGCCCTCGCGCTGCTGTCGATCGCAGCCGTCCTCGGGAGCTCGTTCATGGACGCCGATCTCGCGGCGGTCGCCGAGATGCCCGAGGACGAGATCTGGCGCGTGCTGCGGCACTGCTCCGCGGCGGGGCTCGTGCAGGCACGCGGCGGTCGGTTGACGTTCCGGCACGACCTCGTCCGTGATGCGCTGTACGCGGGGCTGACCCCCGCGGTGCGACGCGACCTGCACCGGAGGGCGTCCCGGGTGCTCTTCGAGGCGGGTGCGCCCGCGGCGGTCGTGCAGGAGCACCTCGCACGCGCGGACGACCTCCACGGGGAGACCTGTTGAGCGGACGGCGCGCCAGACTCGTGCGGCCGTCCTACCGTGGACCTGCCTGGCCCTGTCATCTCACACCCGAAGGAGCACCATGCCGACACGCACCGCCCGCACGGCCTGGAACGGCGGACTCAACGACGGGAGCGGCCAGGTCGAGCTGACCAGCTCGGGCGTCGGGACCTTCGACGTCTCGTTCCCGAAACGTGCCGCCGAGCACGCGGACGGCACCACGAGCCCCGAGGAGCTGATCGCGGCCGCCCACACGTCGTGCTACGCGATGCAGCTCTCCGCGCTCATCGCGGAGGCGGGCGGGACGCCGATCTCCCTGCAGGTCAGCGCCGACGTGACGCTCGCGCCGGACCCGGCCGGCGGCTTCCACCTGACCGGGATCCTGCTGACGGTCCGCGGTGAGGTCGACGGTCTCGACTCCGAAGGGTTCGGCGCCGCGGCCCGGTCGGCGAAGGACACCTGCCCGATCAGCAAGGCCCTGACCGGGGTGCCGATCACCCTCGACGCGGCTCTCGACTGACGTCTGACCGCCGCGCCCCGGGTGATCGCGCGTCGACCACCCGGGGCGCGGTGGCGTCCCCGGGCGGGTCGTGTCCGTAGGGCGGTGGTCCCCGGAGGGCAGCGGTGCCGAGGTGGGAGACTTCCCCCGTGCCGACTGTGCCGACCGTGACCTCCGACCGTGCCGAGCCCGCCGAGCCCGCCGACCGCGCCGCCGCGGCGGATCTCGTCGCCGCGCTGAGAGCGCGGGTGCGCGGCTCCGTCGACGCGTCGACGCGACGCCGGGCGGAGTACTCGACCGACGCGTCCAACTACCGGGTCGTGCCCCAGGTCGTCGTGCTCCCCGTCGACGTCGACGACGCGGTGGCCGCCCTCGCCGTCGCCCGCGACGCGGGTGCGCCGGTGACCGCGCGCGGGGGCGGCACGTCCGTGGCCGGCAACGCCGTCGGCCCGGGTGTCGTGATCGACTTCTCGCGACACGTGAACCGGGTGATCGGTATCGACGCGGACGCACGCACCGCGCGCGTCGAGCCGGGGGTGATCCTCGCGGACCTGCAGCGGCAGGCGGCCCCGCTGGGCCTGCGGTTCGGACCGGACCCGTCGACCCAGGCGCGCGCGACGCTCGGCGGGATGATCGGCAACAACGCCTGCGGACCGCGCGCCGTCGCGTACGGGCGCACCGCCGACAACGTCGTCGAGCTCGACGTCGTGGACGGCACCGGCCGTCGCTTCGTCGCCGGGCGCGGTCTCGACCCGGTGCCCGGGCTCGACGCCCTCGTGCGCGCGAACCTGGACATGATCCGCACCGAGCTCGGACGGTTCGGGCGCCAGGTCTCCGGCTACTCGCTCGAGCACCTGCTGCCGGAGCACGGCGCCGACCTCGCCAAGGCGTTGGTCGGGACCGAGGGCACCGTGACGACCCTTCTCGGGGCCACCGTGGCGCTCGTCCCGGTCGCCGCCGCGCCGGTCCTCGTGGTGCTGGGCTACCCGGACATGCCGACCGCCGCCGACGCGGTGCCGGCTCTGCTCGCGCACCACCCGCTCGCGATCGAGGGCATGGACGCGCGCCTGATCGACGTCGTGCGTCGCGTCAAGGGCGCTGCGGCGGTCCCGGACCTGCCGCCGGGCGCCGGTTGGATGATGGTCGAGGTCGGCGGCGCGGACCTCGGCGAGGCGATGGACCGCGCGCACGCCCTCGCGGCGGACTCCGGGACACAGGCCGTCGGGATCTTCCCGCCGGGACCGGACGCCGCCGCGATGTGGCGCATCCGTGAGGACGGCGCGGGGCTCGGCGGCCGGACGCCGTCGCGCGAGCAGGCGTGGCCCGGCTTCGAGGACTCCGCGGTGCCACCGGCGCGGCTCGGCGGCTACCTGCGCGAGCTCGAGGCCCTGATGGCGCAGCACGGGGTCGACGGCCTCGCGTACGGGCACTTCGGGGACGGCTGCGTGCACCTGCGGCTCGACATCCCGCTGGAACGCTCCGGCGACCCGCTGCGGGCCTTCATGACCGACGCCGCGCACCTGGTGGCCGCCCACGGCGGGTCGCTGTCCGGAGAGCACGGCGACGGCCGGGCCCGGAGCGAGCTCCTGCCGGTCATGTACTCCCCGGCGGCCATCGCGGCGTTCGAGGCGTTCAAGGACCTCCTCGACCCGCGCGACCTGCTCAACCCGGGCGTGCTGGTCCGGCCGCGGCCGCTCGACGCCGACCTGCGCCGCCCGCAGGCGCACCGGCTCCCCGCGTCATCGACCGGCTTCGCGTTCCCGCACGACGCCGGCGACCTCACCACGGCCGTCCACCGCTGCGTCGGGGTCGGCAAGTGCCGCGCGGACACGTCCGCCGCGGGGGGTTTCATGTGCCCGTCGTACCTCGCGACGCACGACGAGAAGGACTCGACGCGCGGCCGTGCGCGCGTGCTCCAGGAGATGGCGAACGGCAGGCTGGTCACGCGTGGCTGGTCCTCCCCGGAGGTGGCCGAGGCGCTCGACCTCTGCCTGGGCTGCAAGGCGTGCTCGAGCGACTGCCCGGCGGGCGTCGACATGGCGCAGTACAAGTCCGAGGTGCTGCACCGGCGGTACGGCGGGCGCGTGCGACCCGTCAGCCACTACGTGCTCGGGTGGCTCCCGCGGTGGATCCGCCTGGTCACGAGCGTCCCGGGGCTCGCGCGGGTGGCCAACGCCGCGCTGCGCGTCCGACCGCTCGCGCGGCTCGTGCTCACGGCCGGCGGCATGGACCCGCGCCGCCAGATGGTCACGTTCGCCCCGACACCGTTCCGTACCTGGTGGAAGCGTGAGGACGCGGCGTCGGCGACGGGTCGACCGACCGCAGAGCCGGCGTCCGGGCCGCGACCGCGCGTCCTGCTGTGGACCGACTCGTTCAGCGACTCCCTCGCGCCGTCGGTCCCGCAGGCCGCGGTCGTGGTGCTCCGGGACGCCGGGTACGAGGTCCTCGTGCCGGACGAGCAAGCCTGCTGCGGCCTGACCTGGATCACGACCGGGCAGCTCGACGGCGCCCGGCACCGGCTCGAGCATCTGCTCGAGGTGCTCGGTCCGTTCGCCGTGAACGGGATCCCGATCGTCGGTCTCGAGCCGTCGTGCACTGCGGTGCTGCGATCGGACCTGCTCGACCTGTTCCCCGAGGACCCCCGGGCCGTCGCCGTGGCCGGGGCGACCCGCACCCTCGCCGAGCTCCTCACCGCGCCCGCCCCCGTCGGTCCGGTCGACTGGACACCGCCGGACCTCGGCGACGTCACGGCGGTCGTGCAGCCGCACTGCCACCAGCACGCGGTCATGGGGTTCACGCCCGACCAGGCCCTGCTGCGGAAGGCCGGGGCGACGTTCTCCACGCTCGCGGGGTGCTGCGGTCTGGCGGGGAACTTCGGCATGGAGAAGGGGCACTACGACGTCTCGGTCGCGGTGGCCGAGCACGCGCTGCTACCGGCGCTGCGGGAGGCGGCGCCGGGCGACGTGTACCTCGCCGACGGGTTCTCGTGCCGCACGCAGGCGGAGCAGCTCGCCGGTGTGCACGGGGTGCACCTCGCCGAGCTCCTCGCGTCCCACCTGCCGCGCCGGGTCGACGAGGGTGCGCGCGGTGTCGTGAGGTGACCTCCGTCGGCGTGACAGGATCGTGCCCATGCTGATCGCCTTCTCCGTCGCACCCTCGGGCATCGGCGACTCCGTGACGGAGGCCGTCGCCGACGCCGTGCGGGTCGTCCGCGAGTCCGGGCTCCCGAACCACACCGACGCCATGTTCACCACGATCGAGGGGTCGTGGGACGAGTGCATGGACGTCGTCAAGCGGGCGACCGACGCCGTCGGTCGGCACGGCACGCGGGTCAGCCTGGTGCTCAAGGCCGACATCCGGCCGGGACACCACGGTGAGATCACGGGCAAGGTCGAGCGCCTCGAGGCGCGACTCGCCGACGGGTGAGACCGACCACCGGCCCGCCACGACGCCCGGTCCCGTGCCGATCGGCCTCCGTTCACCCAGGTGGCCCGCGCTCGTTCGTGGCACGGCGGCCCGGTCCCTGGGAATCCTCAGCGGACCGTGGCACAGTGTCCCGGAGCGCAGCGAGGCGGTGGGGCACCGCCGTTCGCCGCGCGCAGGTCGCGGGACGTCGACGGCTGTCACGACTCGGACGGCGGTGACGGCTGTGACGACACAGGAGAAGCGATGCCCATCTTCGAGCTCGACGCGGGACGCCCTGTCCTCGTCCAGCCGATGCAGCCAGCCGCCGGGGCGTTCGAGGCGGAGACCCAGGCGCTGGTCGTCGACCACCTGAGCGCCCTGCTCAACGAGCACGTGTTCCCGGTCGTGCGAAGCCACGGTGCACCGGGCGAGCCGCAGGTGCTGGCTCTCGACGCGCACGGCCAGCCGGTCGTCGCCGAGGTCGTGCGGGTGCTCGACGGTGACGGTCTGGTGCGTGCCCTGCAGCACGCGGGCGCGACGTCGCGGCTCAGCACGGATGACCTGGCACGCGCGTACGTGGGGGGCGCCCATGCGTTCGCCGACGACCTCGTCGCGTTCCGCGAGTCGCTGCCGATCGCCGTGCGGAACGCACCGAGCCGGTCGTCCGGGGCGCGGGTCGTGGTGTTCTGCGCCGAGGTCGCCGAGAGCGTGCAGGACGCGGTCGAGTTCCTCCGGCAGGCCGGACGGCAGGTCGAGGTCTTCGTCGTCGGCGTGGTGCGCGGACACGACGGCCGTCGCCTGCTCGACGTGTCCCCCCTCGGCGCGCCGGCGCTGCTGCGGCGCCCGACGGAGCCCGCGTCGCACTGGGTCGGTCCGGGCGATGCGTTCGCCGATGCCATCGCCTACGACCCGTCGCGGGCCGGTGCGCGTGAGCGTCGGCTCCCGCGACCGCGGCCCGACATCGTCTCGACCGGCCCGTACCTCGGGGACTACCAGGGATCCGGGGTACCGACCGGCCAGCACCTCGTCGTCACCGGCCAGAACCCGCTGGTGCCCGCGACGCCGGCCGCCCGCGCGGCCGAGGCGAGCGCGTCGTCCCTGGCACCGGCCGTCCCGCCGCGACCTGCGGCGGCGGACGAGCGTCCGGTCCGGGTGTCGACGGCCGAGCGGCTCGGATCGGCCGGCGTGCACCGCGACCGCCCGGGCGACGACCGGGGCGCCACCCAGGACCGGGCCTCCCGCACGAGAGCTCCGGGCTCGCCGCTGAGTGTGATCGCGCGCGAGCTCGGCGGCGCGACGCTCGTCTGGGTTCGGGAGCGGCGCGGCGAGAGGTTCGAGGCGCAGCTCCGCTCCGACGGCACGTTGCAGCTCGCGGACGGGAAGATCTACCTCGACCCCGACGCTGCCGCGCGTGCCGCGAGCGGCGTCGAGCGCGACGTCGACGGCTGGCGCACCTGGCGGGTCGGCGAGCGCGGCCCGACGCTGGCGGAGGCCGCCGCCACGGTCTGACGGCTCACTCCCAGCCGTACGCGGCGGTCCACCTGCTGATCTCCATGAAGTACCTCTCGCGCGCAGGCCCCCGCGAGAGCGACAGGTCGTGCAGGCCGCCCGGGATCCGGACGACGGTCACGACCGGACCGAGCTGCACCGCGCGCCGCACGATGAGCTCGACGTCGAGGACGATGTCGGCCTGCCGCATGTCCTCGTGCCACCGTGGGCTGATGATCGTGCGGGCGGACGCGAGGACGATCACCGGTGAGCTGACGTGCAGACCGCGTGCGACCTGCGCGTGGCCGTCCAGGATCGCGCGGAGCCACCCGGCGCGGACCGGGAACGACGGTGTCGGTCGCCACGTCGTCTCGTAGTCCCACTCGCCGCCCTCCGCGGTGCGCACCGTCCTCGCATTGAACCCCGGATCGATGTTCGGCATCGGGGCGCGTGGCTGGTACCGCGCGAGCTGCCGGACCGCCGGCGCGCTGATGTGCCGCGCGACAGCTGATCCCTGCAGCTCGAGCCACGGGCTGTTGAGGATCAGGCCCGAGGCCTCGCCGGGGTGGCGGTCCGCCCAGAGCGCGAGGACCAGGCCACCCGTGGAGTGCCCCATGAGCATCACGCGGGACCGGACACCGTGCTCCGCGCGGATCACGGCGAGAGAGGCGTCGAGCTCCTCGTCGTAGGTGCGCAGGTCCTCCACGTAGCCCGGGGTCTGGTGCGGGCGCAGGCTCCTGCCGTACTTCCGCAGGTCGAGGGCGTAGAACGCCACCCCGCGGCTGTGCCAGTACGTGGCGGTACCGGTCTGGAAGAAGTAGTCGGACCAGCCGTGCACGTACAGCACGACGAGCGTCGCGCGCTGCGGCTCGGGCACCGGGGGCGAGTACCGCACGAGCGTGGCGACGACGTCCCCCTCGTCGTCGGGATCGAGGGTGAGCGTCAGTGCACGGAAGTCCGGACCGAGGACGTCCTCGACCCACTCGTGGGTCGTCGCGGGCCTCTCGGCCTCGGGTGTCTCGGAAGGCGCGGGCGTCACGGGCGGATCACGATCTTGCCGAGCTGCTCGCCCGAGGCCAACCGGGCGATCCCCCGGGCGGCGTCCGCGAGCGGCAGCTCGGTGTCGATCAGGGGGCGCAGCCCGGTGCGCACCATGAGCGCGAGGACGCCTTGGAGGTCGTCCTTGGTGCCCATGGTCGCGCCCACGACGGAGAGCTCGAGGAAGAAGATCCGCTGGAGCTCCGCCGGGCTCGCGTCGCCGGAGGTGGCCCCTGCCACCACGATCGTGCCGCCGGGACGGAGCGATCGGACCGAGTGCGACCACGTCGCAGCCCCGACGGTCTCGATCACCGCGTCGACGCGCCGCGGGAGGCGGGCGCCAGGTTCGACCGCGAGGGTCGCACCGAGGGCGATCGCCCGGTCGCGCTTGGTGGCGTCCCGGCTGGTGGCGAACACCTCGATGCCGGTGGCCGCTGCGAGGGCGATGGCCGCCGAGGCGACCCCGCCGCCGACCCCCTGCACGAGCACGCTGTCGCCGGGGGAGACCTGAGCACTCGTGAAGAGCATCCGGTAGGCCGTGAGCCACGCGGTCGGTACGCACGCCGCTTCGGCGAACGTCAGGTCCGACGGCTTGTCGACCAGGTTCCAGGTGGGCACCGCCACGTGCTCGGCGAGCGTGCCCGGGTACCGCTCCGAGAGGATCGTGCGGCCCTCCGTCGGGCCGACCCCGTGGCCCGTCGCCCCGACGACCGCGTGCACCACGACCTCGCGTCCGTCCGCCGTGACTCCCGCGGCGTCGGTGCCCAGGATCATCGGGAGCTGGTCCGCGCGCAGCCCCACGCCGCGCAGCGACCAGAGGTCGTGGTGGTTCAGCGCCGCCGCGCGGACGTCGACGGTCGACCAGCCGTCGGGTGGTTCGGGAGCTGGGCGGTCACCGACCTCGAGCCCGTTCCGAGGGTCCTGCGGGTCGAACCGAGCGGCGTACGCAGCGAGCATGCGATCAACCTATGCCGTCGGCCAGCCCGACGGCCGCCCCCGCAGCGACCAGGGTCGTCGGCCACGCCATCGACGCCCGCCCCGCCGGCGCGGGTGCGTCCGCTACAGCACCGGGAGGAGCCGCCCGAGGTCGGGGACTCCGTCGGAGGTGTAGACGGGGCGCAGTGCCTGCGCGAGGACGTCGACGTCGTACGGGGTCCGACCGGCCGCGAGCCGGAGCCAGAGTCGGGGGTCGGCCACCTCGAGGTCCCAGCCTCCACGTGCGACGACGATGTCGAGCAGCGTCTGGGCGACGAGGTCCAGCGCGCCACGGTCGACCGGCTGGGCCACGACGTTCGGGAGCGAGCGCGCGAGGTCGTCCGCGTGCACGACGAGCTCGATCACGCGTGAGACGACCATCTCGGCCAGCCGCACGGGGCCGCGTCTGGCCTGGACGACCTGGTCGACGCCGAGCTCGTCGATGCGGCGGAACGCCTGCGCGGCGCGCCGGTCGACCTCGCCCAGCGGGTCGTGCGCGATCTCGGTCGCGAGCTGCCGGGTGACCTCGCTGATCTGTGCCGCTCGGCCCGCGTAGGTGCCGAGGTACTCCGCGAGCGTGAGCGGGACGGTGCCCTCGGGCGCGGCCTCGACGACGGCGAGCGCCTCCATCGCCCGACCGAGGTGCGCGATCAGCTCGGCGACGTTCCAGCCGCCGAGCACGGAGCCGCGGTCCCCGACGTCGGGATCGAGGTCCTCGATCCAGCCGCGCAGCAGGTCCCACTGGCGGTGCAGGGCGTCGGTCGCGGTGCTCAGGTCCGTCGGCATCCAGCCATCATCGCAAATGCGCGCCGGGCGGGTGCCGATCAGGAGTCGATCGATCCCGAGCCGGTCCCGGTTCCGGCGTCGCCCGCGGCGTCCTGGGCGAGGAAGTCGGCGACGAGCGGGCCGACCTGGTCCTCCTCGATCAGGAAGCCGTCGTGGCCGAAGTCCGAGTGCACCATCCGGACGGGTCCGGCTCCCGGGATGCCCTGCGCGATCCGCTCCGACTGCGCCGGGGGGAAGAGCCGGTCCGAGTCGACAGCGACGACGAGCGTGCGCGCCGTGATCGTCTCGAGCGCGGCCTCGACGCCGCCGCGGTCGCGACCGAGGTCGTGCGTGAGCATCGAGCGCGTGAGCACCACGTAGGTGTTTGCGTCGAACCGCCGCGCGAGCTTGTCACCGTGGTGGTCCAGGTACGACTGCACCGCGAAGCGTCCGCCGGTCATCGGGTCCTCGGCACCCTGCGGGATGCGGCCGAACCGCTCGTCGAGCTCGCGGGCGCTGCGGTACGTCGCGTGGGCGATCTGCCGTGCGAGACCGAGCCCCAGGTGCGGTCCCAGGCCGTCGGGCGCGTCGTAGTAGTCACCGCCGTTGAAGTTGGGGTCGGCCGTGATCGCCGCGAGCTGGGTGTGGAACGACGCGATCTGGTCGCCCGAGATCTGAGCGGCGGTGGCGATCGGAGCGATCGCGCGGACCCGGTCCGGTGCGGAGACGGCCCACTCGAGCACCCGCAGACCGCCCATCGAGGCGCCGATGACCAGTGCCCAGCTGGAGACGCCGAGGTGATCGGTGAGGGCCAGCTCGGCGGCCACCTGGTCGCGGACCGTCACGTGCGGGAACCGGCTCCCCCAGGGCGCGCCGTCGGGGGCGACGGAGGACGGACCGGTGGTGCCCTGACAACCGCCGAGCACGTTCGGGGCGACGACGAACCACCGGTCGGTGTCGAGGGGAGCGCCGGGACCGACGAGGGACGACCACCAGCCCGGGGTGGGCTGGCCGGGCCCGGCCGCACCGGTCACGTGCGCGTCACCGGTCAGGGCGTGCAGGACCAGCACGGCGTTGTCGCCGGCGGCGTTGAGCGTGCCCCACGTCTCGTAGGCGACGCGGACCTGCGGCAGCCGCCCGCCGGCCTCGAGCTCGAGGGGTCCGAGGTCGGCGAAACGTCGACCGGCCACGGGGTCTCCTTCGTGCCAGGCGGCGCTCGCGGGCGCGGGTGAGTCCAGGACGCGCCGGGCCGACCTCCGGCGAGGAGGCAGGTCGGAGGTTCGCGGAGGCATGTCGGTTCAGGCACCCTTGGCGGCGCGGAAGCCCGCCTCGAGGTCGGCCAGGATGTCGGCGACGTTCTCGATGCCGACGCTGAGGCGTACGAGGCCCGGCGTGATCCCCGACTTGAGCTGGTCCTCCGGGGTGAGCTGCGAGTGGGTCGTCGACGCCGGGTGGATCACGAGCGACCGGACGTCGCCGATGTTGGCGACGTTCGAGTGCAGCTCGAGGGCGGAGACGAAGGCCTGCCCGGCCTCGGCACCGCCGACGACCTCGAACGCGACGATGGCCCCGGCACCCCGGGGCGCGTACTTGAGCGCGTTCGCGTGCCACGGGCTCGACTCGAGACCGGCGTAGTGCACCGTCGTGACGTCCTCGCGCGCCTCGAGCCACGCGGCGACCTTCTCGGCGTTCGCGACGTGGCGCTCGACCCGCAGCGACAGCGTCTCGATGCCCTGGGCGATCAGGAACGCGTTGAACGGGGAGATCGCAGAGCCGAGGTCGCGGAGCAGCTGCACGCGCGCCTTGAGGATGTACGCGAGGTTCGCGCCGAGGATGCCGCCGACCCCGAGGTCACGGGCGTAGACCAGGCCGTTGTAGCTCGGGTCTGGCGTGTTGTAGTTCGGGAAGCGCGCCGGGTCCTGAGCGAAGTCGAAGTTCCCGGAGTCGACGATCGCGCCGCCGATGGCCGAGCCGTGGCCACCGAGGTACTTGGTCGCCGAGTGGACGACGATGTCGGCGCCGAACTCGATCGGGCGGATCAGGTACGGCGTCGCGACCGTGTTGTCGACCACGAGCGGGACGCCGACCTCGTGCGCGATGCCGGCGACGGTCTCGATGTCGAGGATGTCGGCCTGCGGGTTGGGGATCGTCTCGCCGAAGAACAGCTTGGTGTTCGGCCGGACCGCGTCCCGCCAGGCCTGCGGGTCGTGGGGGTCCGTCACGAACGTCGTCGTGACCCCGAGCTTCGCGAGCGAGTACTGCAGCAGGTTGTACGTGCCGCCGTACAGGCTGGGGCTTGCGACGACGTGGTCGCCGGCCTCGGCGATGTTGAGGATCGCGAACGTCGTCGCCGCCTGGCCCGAGGCCAGGAGCAGAGCGCCGACGCCGCCCTCGAGGCTCGCGATGCGGTTCTCGACGACCTCCTGCGTGGGGTTGCCGATGCGCGTGTAGATCGGGCCGAGATCCTTGAGGGCGAAGCGGTCGGCGGCGACGCCGGCGTCCGGGAACACGAAGGACGTGGTCTGGTAGATCGGCAGGGCGCGGGCGCCCGTGGTCGGGTCCGGTGTCTGGCCGGCGTGGATCTGTCGGGTCTCGAAGGACCAGGCGTTGTTCATGGGGTGCCTCTCGGTTCTGGTCGCGGGGACGGTGGCCGACGTGGCGGTCCAGCCGCCCCTGCACGGGGTGGGTGGGTGGCGCACGTGGTCGTCGTGCCGGGACTGGTGGAACCTGGCGGGGGGCGGGGCGGAGCGGGGTCGGACGGGGCCAGATCACCGGTACGAGGGCACAGCCGAAGGTGCGCGGTCAGCGACACATTCGGCGGGACATGAGGTGACAGTACGAGGTGTGGTGGCCTCAACGGAACAGGGGTCTCAGGATGTGAGACGAGTGTCCAGATGGCGGCCGCCCGCCGGAGCGGGGACGTCTCGCCACCGCAGGCCCGGCCCGTGCGCAGCGCGCGCGCCATCGGTTCGCGGCTCCGCGTGGCGCCCGTCCAGGTGTCCAGATGATCCCGCAATGTCCCGAATTCACAACGGTGTGACTCGTGTGGCTGGTGTGACAGGTGTTCACTTCCGTGACTCGGGGGGCTAGCGTTCGACACGCGCGGTGAGGTGTTCGTCCAGGTCGCCTCGGCGTCCTCGCCCGACGAGCGGCTGCTCAGGCCGTTCCGAACGACGAGCGCAGCGAGGGTCGACATCGGTGAGGAACACGTGACACGCGAGACAGGTACGACCGGACGCGGCCGATCCCGAGCGCTCCACGCGACCGTCGCCGTCGCCGTCGGGCTCGCCGTGGGTCTGGCGCCCGTGTCGACCGCCGTCGCCGACCCGAACAACCCCACCGCCCAGGACGCCCAGACCGCGCAGCAGGCCGTCGCCTCGAAGGCAGCGGAGGTCGCGCAGATCGAGCTCCGGCTGGCCGAGGTGTCCGCCGTGAACGACACCGCGTGGCAGAAGGTCCAGATCGCGGGCGAGGCCTACACGCAGGCGCTGGTCAACCGCGACGCAGCGGCCAAGACGGCGGCCGACACCGCGGTCCGGCTCGACGCGGCCAACGCGACGATGGAGAAGGCCCGCAAGCTGCTCGTCGGGATCGCCGTGCAGTCGGCGCGCAACGGCGGGTCGATGGACATGGCCGAGGCGGTG
The DNA here is from genome assembly GCA_021833345.1 of Pseudomonadota bacterium. GTDB lineage: Bacteria > Actinomycetota > Actinomycetes > Actinomycetales > Cellulomonadaceae > JAJDFX01. The sequence goes on from JAKBFW010000063.1 coordinate 14,865, forward strand.
CTCGTCTCCGGCGGCTTCCAGGAGGTCGTCGCCCGGACCACCGCCCTCCAGCGCCTCGGTGCCAAGGCGGACGACGCTGCGCAGAGCTTCCAGGCGGCCAAGCTCGTGGCCGACACGCTCAAGCAGCGTGCCGACCAGGCGCTCGCCGCCCAGAACGCGACAGCCACCGCCGCGAAGCAGGCGCTCGCCGGCGCCCAGCAGGCGCAGGCCGACGCCGAGGCCGCGGTTGCGACCGCAGCCTCCGACCGCCAGGCCCTCATCGCGCAGCTGGCCGTCGTGCAGCAGACCAGCGTCGCGATCGAGAAGGCGCGACAGGACCAGATCGACGCGGAGCGCGCCGCGCGCGCGGACGCCGCCGCCAGGGCCGCACGTCTGGCAGCGCCCCCGGTCGCGACCGCGCCGCCCGTCACGACCGCGCCGCCCGTCACGACCGCCCCGCCCGCCACGAGCACGACCCCCGTGGCGACGACGCCGGTCTCCGCGCCCCCCGTGTCGACCACACCGGTCTCCGCGCCCCCGGTGTCGACGCCCCCGGCCTCCACGCCGCCGCCGTCGTCGGACCCGTACGGTCTCGGCACCGGAGTCAGCCGGGGCAGTGCCGCCGCAGGCCAGGCTGCCGTCGCCTGGGCCAAGAACCAGCTCGGGCTGCCGTACGGCTGGGGCGCCACAGGGCCGGGGTCCTACGACTGCTCCGGTCTGGTGATGCGGGCCTGGGGGTACGCCGGGGTCTCGCTCAACCGGACGACGATGGACCAGTACCGCCAGGTCGAGAAGATCAGCTACAACGACCTCCGGGTCGGCGACCTCGTGTTCTGGGGATGGGATGCGACGAACC
>JAKBFW010000064.1:0-9167 GCA_021833345.1 Pseudomonadota bacterium
GCAGGAGACGGCGCGGGCGACGGAGGACATTGCGCGTCGGGTGGCGGCGATCCAGTCCGATACGGGTGGTGCGGTGGCGGCGATCGGGCAGATCTCGGCGATCATCGCGTCGATCAATGATTTTCAGCTGACGATCGCGTCGGCGGTGGAGGAGCAGACCGCGACGACGAATGAGATGAGCAGGGGGGTGGCGGAGGCGGCGGCGGGGTCGGGGGAGATCGCGGTGAACATCACCGGGGTGGCGTCGGCTGCGGACTCCAGTGCGCATGTGTTGGGGCAGATGGGTGACGCGGTCGGCGAGCTCGCCCGCCTGTCCACCGACCTACGCACCCGCATGAACACCTTCACCTACTGACCACCCGGGCGGCAGGACGGGCGCTCGTCGGAGGGACCTCTCGACAACCCCGGGCGACCTCATGGCTCACATGTCCGCGCGGCGCGCCGATGGGGAGGGCGAGAACAGGCCACCGTCGCCCCCTCGGACATGCAGAACGACCACCACCTGGAGGACGAGTGGCACGGATCAGAGTGCTCGTGGTCGACGACTCGGTCGTCGTCCGCCGGCTCGTCACCGACGCGCTCTCCGGAGCGCCGGACATCGAGGTGGTCGGATCGGCCGCCAACGGGCGGATCGCCCTCACCAAGGTCGACCAGCTCGCGCCGGACGTGGTCACGATGGACATCGAGATGCCGGAGATGGACGGCATCGAAGCCGTCCGGGCGCTGCGGGCGACCGGCCGTCGGCTCCCGATCATCATGTTCTCGACGTTGACCGAGCGAGGCGCCGCCGCGACGCTCGACGCCCTCGGGGCGGGCGCCAGCGACTACGTCACGAAGCCTGCCAACGTCGGCAGCGTCCAGGAGTCGTTGGCGCGGGTCGCCGACCAGCTCCTGCCGAAGATCCGCGCCCTCGTCCCGGTCCCGGGACTGAGCGTCACCCAGGGGCGCACGCGTCCGAGCCCGGGCGGCCCCGGTGCTCCTGGTGCGAGGCCGGCGCCCGCCCCGACCACCCCGATCACGATGCGCGACGAGCCCGCCGGACGGGTCGTGCGAGCCGTCGTCATCGGGTCCTCGACCGGCGGCCCCGAGGCGCTGTCCCGGGTGCTGACCGGGCTCGCGGCGCCGCTCCCGGTCCCGGTGCTCGTGGTCCAGCACATGCCACCGCTGTTCACCCGCCAGCTCGCGGCCCGCCTCGACCGGCAGGGCCCGTCGACGGTCGTCGAGGTCGTCGGTGGTGAGGAGATGGTCCCCGGGACGGTGTACATCGCGCCCGGCGACTTCCACCTCGAGGTCCGTCGCTCCGCGCGCGGGGCGAGCACGGTCCTCACCCAGTCGCCGCCGGTGAACTTCTGCCGACCCTCCGTCGACGTGATGTTCCGCTCGGCGGAGCGCGTGTTCGGCGGGGACCTGCTCGCCGTCGTCCTGACCGGCATGGGCTCCGACGGCCGTGCCGCATGCGCCGACATCGTGGCGGCCGGCGGGACCGTCGTCGTCCAGGACGAGGCGACGAGCGTCGTCTGGGGCATGCCGGGCGCCGTCGCGACCGCGGGGCTCGCGCACCGGGTGGTGCCGCTCGACCGGGTGGCGACGACCATCACCGACATCGTCCGTGCGAGCGCGCCGCCGACGGGCACGCGCGCGCCGGTGCCCTCGGGCGCCCGACCGATCCCGACAGGAGGCCCCCGATGGCCCTGACCTCGGAGACGTTCACGTACGTGGCGACTCTCGTCCGGCAGCGCAGCGCGATCATGCTCGAGCCCGGCAAGGAGTACCTCGTCGAGAGCAGGCTGCTCCCGCTCGCTCGAGAAGCGGGCGTCGCGGGCGTCGACGACTACGTGCGGTCGGTCCGGCGGACGTCACGCCCGCAGGATCTCGAGCTCATGGTCGAGGCCCTCACGACGAACGAGACCTCGTGGTTCCGCGACTCGACACCCTTCACCGCCCTGACCGCGGACATCGTCCCGGAGCTCCTCGCGTCCCGGGGCGCGCTCCTCCGCCTGCGCGTGTGGAGCGCGGCGTGCTCGACGGGCCAGGAGCCCTACAGCATCGCGATGACGCTCGCCGAGGACGTCCGGTGCCGCGGCACCCAGGTCGAGATCGTCGCGACGGACCTCTCCGACCAGGTGCTCGGTCGGGCGAAGGAAGGCCTCTACAGCCAGCTCGAGGTCAACCGCGGGCTCCCGGCCCCCATGCTCGTGCGGCACTTCTCCCGGGAGGGCGCCGGCTGGCGGATCAGCCGCGAGCTCCGCGCGAAGATCTCGTTCGAACGGCACAACCTCCTGCACGCACCGCCGGCCGGGCCGCGGTTCGACCTCGTGTTCCTGCGGAACGTCCTGATCTACTTCGACCAACCGACGAAGCAGGCGATCCTGCGCCGCGTCCAGCAGCACATGGCTCCGGACGGCTTCCTCGTCCTCGGCGCCGCTGAGACGACCGTCGGTCTCGACGACACCTGGGAGCGGGTCGCGATCAGCCGCGGCTCGGTCTACCGACCACGGCAAGGAGCGCGCTGATGAGGGCACTCGTGATCGACGACTCCCGGGCGATGCGGCGCATCGTCGGCGGGATCCTGCGCGGCTTCGGCTACGAGACCATCGATGCGGGCAACGGCCAGGAGGCGCTCGACGCGCTGGCCGAGCACGGTCCCGTCGAGCTCGCGTGCATCGACTGGAACATGCCCGTCATGGACGGGCTGACCTTCGTCAACCGGGTGCGCGAGCAGCCGGACCTGCGAGGCATCACGCTGATGATGGTGACGACGGAGAGCGAGCACGGGCACATCGTGCGGGCCCTCGCGGCGGGCGCCCACGAGTACGTGATCAAGCCGTTCACCGCGGACGCGATCCGCGACAAGCTCGACCTGCTGGGACTGCTGCCGATGGAGGAGACGGTATGACTGCGACCCTGCTGACCTCGGGCCTCGTGCTCTCGGTGGCCGAGGAGGTGTTCGCCGCGCTCGTCGACGGCGAAGAGGGCAAGCTGACGCCCTGGATCGGTGCACCGGTGCCGTTCGCCGAGCCGGTCGTCGCGTGGGTCGACCTCGCCGGTGAGTGGTCCGGGCGTGCGGTGCTCCTCACCGAGCGCTCGACCGCGGACGACCTTGCGCGCGCGCTGCTTCGCCTGGACCCGTCCGAGGCCCTGGGTGACGAGGATCTCGTCGACGCGTTCGGCGAGATCGCGAACGTCGTCGGCGGCAACATCAAGTCGATCGTCGCGACGAACGGGGACCTGGGCCTCCCGCAGGTCTCCACGACGATCCAGGACGTGTCCGGGACGGTCATCGAGGAGGTCCTGCTCTCGTGGCGGGGGCGGCTGATGATCGTGCGAGTCCTGCACCTTCCCTGAGCGCGGGGCCGCCCGGTCACCGGGCGCCCCGAGAACGTGGTCGCGCCGCGGCCTGCATGCCGGATGATGACGAAGGAGGTGCCGCGATGAGGGTCCTGATCGCGGATGACAGCAGGGTGATGAGGCAGATCGTCATCCGCACGTTGCGCCAGGCCGGGTACGACTGGTGGGAGATCACCGAGGCCGAGGACGGTGCCGCCGCTCTCGGCGTGGTCCGCTCCGATCCGCCGGACCTCGTGCTCTCGGACTGGAACATGCCCGAGATGACGGGGATCGAGCTGCTCCGCGCGATCAACGCGGAGGGGCACGACGTCCCGCTCGGGTTCGTCACCTCCGAGGGCTCGCCGGAGATGCGCGCGATGGCCGACCAGGAGGGTGCGCTCTTCCTGATCGCCAAGCCGTTCACCGCGGAGTCGTTCCGCGACGCGATCGAACCGGTGCTCGCATGATCCCGACACCGCTCCCCGCCGGGATGGAGGTCCGTGACCTCCTCGAGGGCATGCTCGGTCGTGACGTGGACATCGAGACCGGTGCCGACGCCGTCGACCCGACGATGTTCCCGGGCGCCGTCACCGGCGTGTACGTGGACGACCAGCTGAGGCTCAGTGCTCTCGTCGTGATCGACGAGCCGCTCGCCGCCTGCCTCGGGGCGGCGATCGCGCTGATCCCCGCGCAGACGGCCCAGGCCGCGATCGACGACGGGTTCCTCCCCCCGGCGCTGTTCGACAACGCCGCGGAGATCCTCAACGTGATGGCCTCGCTGTTCAACGCGGAGGGGGCCCCGCACCTGCGTCTCTACGCGACGTACGCCCCCGGGGAGACGCTGCCGGCCGACGTCGCGACGTGGGTCCCGGCCTACGTCCGGCGCGACAACCTGGCCGCGACGGTGAAGGGGTACGGTCGCGGGCTGGTCTCGGTCCTGGTGATCTGAGGCGTCCGCGTCCGGTCGGGGCCTGTGACGTCGTCTCAGGCCTCGCAACGCGGTGCTCGACCTGTGAAGGTTCTGCCAGTATTTGTGCATGGCAACCACCACCTCCCCGAAGCCGGCGACCGCGCTCAGCGGGCTCGACCGCTACTTCAAGATCACCGAACGCGGATCGACCATCGGCGCCGAGGTCCGCGGTGGCCTCGTGACCTTCTTCACGATGAGCTACATCATCGTGCTCAACCCGCTCATCGTCGGCACGGTCAAGGACGGCACCGGGCACTACCTCGGCGGGGGCACGTCGCCGAACCTCGCGATGGTGGCCGCCGCGACCGCGCTCGTCGCCGGCGTGATGTCGATCGCGATGGGCGTCGGCGCCAACTTCCCGCTCGCGATCGCGACCGGCCTGGGGCTGAACGCGTTCGTCGCCTACTCGATCGCGTCGCTGCCCGGCATGTCGTGGCCCGACGCGATGGGCCTCGTCGTGATCGAGGGCATCGTGATCCTGGTGCTGGTGCTCTCCGGGTTCCGGGAGGCCGTCTTCAAGGCGGTGCCTCACGAGATGAAGATCGCGATCAGCGTCGGCATCGGCCTGTTCATCGCGTTCATCGGGGTGGTCGACTCCGGGTTCGTCCGGATCCCCGCGAGCCACGCGACCCCCGTCGAGCTCGGCATCGGAGGCTCGCTCTCGTCGTGGCCGATCCTCGTGTTCGCCGTCGGGCTGGTGCTCGCGATCATCCTCATGGTGCGCAAGGTGAAGGGCGCGATCCTCATCGCGATCCTCGGTTCGACCGTGCTGGCTGTGATCCTCCAGGCCGTTGCCAAGATCGGCGCCCAGACCCCGGACGGCAAGAACCCGACGGGGTGGGAGCTGAACGTCCCGGCGATGCCGCACTCGCTCGTCTCGCTGCCGAACTTCGGCCTGCTCGGCAAGTTCTCGCTGTTCGGTTCGGTGGGCACGGTCGGGATCACCGCGGTCGTCCTGTTCGTCTTCTCGCTCGTCCTGACGGACTTCTTCGACACGATGGGAACGATGGTCGCGATCGGCAGCGAGGCCGGGTTGCTCGACGAGAAGGGCAACCCGATCAACACCAAGCAGATCCTGGTCGTCGACGCCGTCGCCGCGGCCGCGGGCGGCCTGGGCAGCGTGTCGTCGAACACCGGTTTCATCGAGTCCGCCGCGGGCGTCGGCGACGGCGCGCGGACGGGCCTGGCGTCGGTGGTCACCGGTGCGGCGTTCCTGCTGGCGACGTTCCTGTCCCCGATCGTCGGCATGGTCCCGTCGGAGGCCGCGACCCCGGCGCTCGTCGTGGTCGGGTTCCTCATGGTGATGCAGGTCTCGGGCATCGACTGGAAGAACATCGAGCTCGCGATCCCGGCGTTCCTCACGCTGATCGTGATGCCGTTCACCTACTCGATCACGTCGGGGATCGGTGCGGGTTTCATCAGCTACGTCGTCATCAAGCTCGCGGTGCGCAAGGCTCGCGACGTCCACCCGCTGATGTGGGGCGCGAGCATCTTGTTCGTCATCTACTTCACGCTCGGTCCGATCAAGGCCGCGCTCGGCATCTGACCTGGTCTCGCGCGTCGGCGCGCGTAGGCTTCGCGCGCCGACGTCGGCCCGATGTCGTGGGCGCACCCGACCGGAGGGAAGGACCTGCCATGCGCGTGTCGGTCATCGGTTGCGGCTACCTGGGGGCGGTGCACGCGGGCGCGATGGCCGCGCTCGGGCACGACGTCGTGGGGGTGGACGTCGACGAGGCGAAGGTCGCTGCGCTCTCCGCCGGTCGGGCGCCGTTCTTCGAGCCGGGGCTCCCGGAGCTGCTGGCGCAGACGACCGCCAGCGGGCGGCTGCGCTTCTCGACCGACCTGAGCGAGGTCGCGGGGTGCGAGGTGCACTTCGTGTGCGTCGGGACCCCGCAGCGGCACCACGAGTTCGCCGCGGACCTGACGTACGTCGATGCGGCGTTCGCGGACCTGGCGGCGTTCCTTGCGCCGGGCGACGTGGTCGTGGGGAAGTCCACGGTTCCGGTCGGTACGGCGGAGCGGTTGGCCGCGGGTCTGGAGGGGACGGGTGCCGTCCTGATCTGGAACCCGGAGTTCCTGCGGGAGGGCTTCGCGGTCCAGGACACGCTCCACCCGGACCGGTTGGTGTACGGCGTGCCGGCGGGGGAGGCCGGCGAGCGTGGTCGCGCCGTGCTGGACGTCGTCTACGCGGCGCCGCTGGCCGACGGCGTGCCGTTGGTGGTGACGGACTACGCCACGGCGCAGCTCGTGAAGGTGGCGGCGAACTCGTTCCTGGCGACGAAGATCTCGTTCATCAACGCGATGGCGGAGCTGTGCGAGGCGACCGGGGCCGATGTCACGGCGTTGGCGGACGCGATCGGTCATGACGTGCGCATCGGGCGCAAGTTCCTGAACGCCGGGCTCGGGTTCGGGGGTGGCTGCCTGCCCAAGGACATCCGGGCGTTCATGGCCCGTGCGGGTGAGCTCGGTGTCGATCAGGCGCTGTCGTTCCTGCGGGAGGTCGACTCGATCAACATGCGGCGGCGCGTGCGCATGGTCGACCTCGCCCGTGAGGTGTGCGCCGGGTCGATCGTCGGGCGGCGGGTCGCGGTGCTGGGGGCCGCGTTCAAGCCGGACAGCGACGACGTGCGGGACTCCCCGGCACTGTCGGTCGCCGCGCAGATGCGGTTGCAGGGCGCCCACGTGACGGTGACCGACCCGCAGGCGATCCCGAACGCCCAGCGCGCGTGGCCGGACCTCGTGTTCGCGGACACGGCCGAGGCGGCGGCGCAGGGTGCCGACGTCGTGATCCTGGCGACCGAGTGGCGCGAGTACCGGGCCCTCGACCCCGAGAAGCTCGCGCAGGTCGTGCGCTCCAAAGCGATCGTCGACGGGCGGAACGTGCTCGACCCGGTCGCGTGGCGTGGCGCCGGGTGGACGTATCGGGCGCTCGGACGGCCGTAGCGCCCCTCGCGCGGGTCCGACCCGCACCGACTGGTCATTACCTAGGGTAATGACGTAGACTCACGGTATGCGCTCTTCCCTCCCTCCTGCGGCCGACGTCGCCGGCGCCGTCGAGACCGCGCCGCCCTCGGTGTCGAGCTGCCGTCCCGCGACCCTGAGCGCCGAGCTCCGCATCTCGGTGAGCAGGTTGCACCGGCAGCTCCGCAGCCAGCGAGGCGAGGCCGACCTCTCGGACGGCCAGTACGCGGTGCTCTCGGTGCTCGACAAGTTCGGTCCGATGTCGCCCGGCGCTCTCGCCGACCACGAACGGATGCGCCCGCCGTCGATGACGCGGACCGTCAACGCGCTCGACGAGCTCGGCCTCGTCCGCAAGTCGGAGCACCCGACGGACGGTCGACAGGTGCTCGTCTCGGTGACCGAGGCGGGCGTCGCCGAGCTCCGGGAGACCCGCCGTCGCCGCGACGCATGGCTGACCCGTCGCCTCGGCGCCCTGACCGCGGAGGACCGGGCCGTGCTGGCGCGGTCGAGCGAGCTGCTCCGCAGGCTCGCCGCCGGATGACCGCGCTGCCGGAACGCTCGAGCGTCCGTCCGATGATCCTGACCGTGCCCTGCTGGAAGTAGACCTGCGTGAACTCGACCTTCGCCTCGCTGCGATTCCACAACTACCGCCTGTGGTTCGCGAGCGCCCTCGTGTCGAACGTCGGGACGTGGATGCAGCGCGTCGCGCAGGACTGGCTCGTGCTCACGGTCCTGTCGGCGAACTCGGGCGTCGCCGTCGGCATCGTCACCGCGCTGCAGTTCGCCCCCGTCCTGGCGCTCTCGGCATGGGCCGGGGTGCTCGCCGACCGGGTGGACCGTCGCAAGCTCCTGATGGCCACCCAGGCGGGTCTGGGGGTCCTCGCTCTCGGTCTTGGCGCCCTGGTGCTCAGCGGCCACGCCCAGCTGTGGCACGTCTACGTCTTCGCCACCCTGCTCGGTTGCGTCTCCGCCGTGGACGGGCCGGTGCGGCAGACGTTCGTCGCGGAGCTCGTCCCGCAGGACAAGCTCTCGAACGCCGTCGGCCTCAACAGTGCGTCGTTCAACGCTGCCCGGCTGATCGGGCCGGGCGTCGCCGGACTGATGATCGCGTGGGTCGGCACGGGCTGGGTCTTCATGATCAACGGGGTGACCTTCGCGGCGACGATCGTCGCGCTGGTCGTGATGAAGGTCGACCAGCTCCGCCGCCTGCCGAGCACGACCCGCGCGCGTGGCCAGATCCGCGAGGGCATGCGGTACGTCCGAGGTCGCAGCGACATCCTGGTCATCATGATGGTCGTCGGGGTGGTCTCGACCTTCGGCCTCAACTTCCAGCTCACCAGCGCCATGATGGCCCGGACCGTCTTCGGGAAGGGCGCGGGCGAGTACGGCATCCTCGGTTCGGTGCTCGCGATCGGCTCTCTCGCGGGTGCCCTGCTCGCCGCGCGCCGGGAGCGACCGCGCGTGCGGCTCGTCGTGGGAGCCGCGTTCGCGTTCGGCGTCGCGAGCGGCGTCATGGCGTTGATGCCGACCTACGCGTCCTACGCGATCGCGAGCATCCCGGTCGGGCTCGCCTCGCTGACGATGATGACGGCGGCGAACTCGGCGATCCAGATGAGTACCCCGCCTGCTGTACGGGGGCGCGTGATGGCCTTGTACATGATGGTGTTCCTCGGGGCGACCCCCATCGGTTCACCGATCGTGGGATGGATCGGCGAGCAGTTCGGCGCGCGCTGGTCGATCGGGATCGGGTCGATCACGGCGTTGCTCGTCGCGGGCGGGGCGGCACTGTGGACGCGTCGGCACTGGAACCTTCAGGTCCAGTACCAGGTGCTGCACCGCCCGCACGTGCAGGTCCTGCACGGCGACGACGAGGGCTGCGACGACGAGGGCGGCGACGCCGAGGGCGACG
>JAKBFW010000064.1:9267-15544 GCA_021833345.1 Pseudomonadota bacterium
CGCCGAGGGTGGTGGCGGCGCGAAGGGTGACGACGCGAGCGGTGGCCACCAGAGCGCTGACGCGCCGCTCACGATCACGGTGCGGGACGCCTCGGGCGCGGTCACCGCGGCGTGAGCGGCGGTCCGGCCGTCAGGCGGTGACCGCGGTCGCGGCGCGGAGCAGAGCGCCTCGCCCGGCCGCGACCGCGAGCCCGCCGAGCACGAGGAGCACCGGGATCAGCAGGAACGCGGTGTGGGTGCCGAGAGCGTCGGCGACGGCTCCGAGCAGGAACGGTGCGACGGCGAGCGCCCCCCCGGAGGCGAACGACGACCTCGCCTGGGCCGCGTCGGGGCGTCCCTCGGACGCACGCATCACCAGCCCGACCCCGATCGGGTACTGAGCGCCGTACCCGAGGCCCGCGACGACCAGCCCGACCATCGCGAGAGCGGGAGCCGAGGTCAGCCAGAAGATCAGCCAGCCCACCCCGGCGAGAGCGAACGAGCCGATCAGCAGCGACTCGGGCGACATGCGCAGCGACAACGGGCCCAGCGTGAACCGCGCGACGGCCATCCCGGCGACCAGGGCGGTCACGGCGGCGGACGCGAGCCCGGCGTCCATCGACGTCTGGGTCCGCAACATGTCCGAGGCCCAGTACGTGGTCGCGTTCTCGATGGCGACCGCCATCACGACGGCGGCCATGAAGAGCCAGAACGCGGCGGAGAACCCGACGCGTCGCGGTTGCGTGCGTGAGGTCGTGGCCGGGACGGCGGCCGGGTCCGCGGGTCGGGCCGGACGCCGCGGGTCGAGAGCGGCGACGCGGGGGAGCCGGCTCACGAGGGCCACCATCACCAGCACGAGGACGGCGGTCGCCCCGACGGCCGGTCGCCAGCCGAGACCGAGGCTGACGGCGAGCCCGAGGGCGAGCGGCGCGAGCAGCCCGACCAGAGCACCGACCCCGTTGGCCTCGGTCAGGGCGGCGCTGCTCGCCTCGTGGTGGTGCACGGCGAGGGCGGGCTGCGCCGCGGAGATCATGAGGCTTCCGCCCATGCCGATCACGAGCGTCGCCGGCAGGGTCATCGCGAGGGTGTGACCGCTGATCAGGAGCGCGAGGCCAGCGACCAGCACGCCCCCGCCCAGGCGCAGCACGTTCCGGCGCCCGAGCCGGGGGTTCAGGTAGCCGGTGAGGAATCCGCTCCCGGCCGTACCGACGGCGAGGGCCGTACCGTGCAGACCCGCCTGGGCGCGCGAGATCCCCTGCTCGGCGGCGATCAGCGGGATCGCGGGAGAGAAGCTGTAGAGGAACCAGCCCCAGGTCGTGAAGGTCGAGTAGAGCGCGACCGTGACGCGGTCGCGCTGCAGGCGAGGCGCCGGGACGGGCACGTCGGAGTCGGGCGCCTCGGGCATGTCGGGAAGGCCGGAACCCTCAGGCAAGGTGGTCGACCACATGGTCGACGCAGGCGGTGAGGGCGCGGACGTCCTCGGGCTCGACCGCGGGGAACATCGCGACCCTGAGCTGGTTGCGGCCGAGCTTCCGATAGGGCTCGACGTCGACGACACCGTTCTCCCGGAGGACCCGGGCCACCTGCGCCGCGTCGATCGTCGCATCGAGGTCGATCGTGCCCACGACCGGTGACCGGAGCGCGGGGTCGGCGACGAACGGCGTGGCCCAGTCGCGCGACTGCGCCCAGCCGTACAGATGACCTGCCGACTCGGCCGTGCGCCCGGCCGCCCACGCGAGCCCACCCTGGCCGAGCATCCACTCGAGCTGCTCCGCGAGGAGGACGAGCGTCGCGATCGCCGGGGTGTTGAGCGTCTGGTCCAGCCGGGAGTTGGTCAGCGCGGTCCGGATCGAGAGGAACTCCGGGATCCAACGGCCGCTCGACTCGACCTCCTCGACGCGGGCGACGGCGGCGGGCGAGAGCAGCGCGAGCCAGAGCCCCCCGTCGGACGCGAAGCTCTTCTGCGGTGCGAAGTAGTACGCGTCCGTCTCGGCGACGTCGACCGCCACCCCGCCCGCTGCGGACGTCGCGTCGATCACGGTCAGCGCGCCCTGCTCGCGCGAGCCCGGGACGCGCCGCACCGGCGCGACGACGCCGGTCGACGTCTCGTTCTGCGGCCACGCGTACAGGTCGACGCCGTCCTCGAGGCTCGGGGTCGCAAGGTTGCCCGGCTCCGCGGCGCGGACCGTCGACGGTGCGAGGAACGGGGCGCGCGACGTGGCGGCGGCGAACTTCGCCCCGAACTCGCCGAACGCGGCGTGCTGGGCGTGCTCGCGGACCAGGCACAGCGTCGCGGCGTCCCAGAACGCGGTCGAGCCACCGTTCCCGAGGACGACCTCGTAGCCGTCGGGCAGCGCGAAGAACGTCGCCAGCCCGTCACGCAGCTGCCGGACCAGCGAGCGCACCGGAGCCTGCCGATGGGACGTCCCCAGCAGCGACCTGCGCGGTCCCGCCAGGGCGTCGACCGCTGCGGAGCGGACCTTGCTCGGACCTGACCCGAACCTCCCGTCCGCAGGCAGGAGGTCGGCAGGGATCACGATGCGGGGGACGTCGGGCACGGTCCCGAGGATAGTCGGGCCGGCGGGCCCGCGGGGAGGACGTCCGGGCTCGTCGCGGACCGGTCCCGGGCGCGCCGACGGACTTGCACCGTAGCCTTGGCACGGCGACGTCGGAGCATCCGGAGGCAGGCACCATGAGCGATCTGATCGATACGACCGAGATGTACCTGCGCACGATCTTCGAGATCGCCGAGGAGGGCATCACCCCGCTGCGCGCCCGGATCGCCGAGCGGCTCGGGCACTCCGGCCCGACGGTCTCGCAGACCATCGCACGGATGGAGCGCGACGGCCTCGTGGTCGTGAGCGACGACCGCCATCTCGAGCTCACCGAGGACGGCCAGGTCAAGGCCATGCGCGTGATGCGCAAGCACCGGCTCGCCGAGAGGTTGCTGACCGACGTGATCGGTCTCGAGTGGGAGCTCGTGCACGAGGAGGCGTGCCGCTGGGAGCACGTCATCAGCGACCGGGTCGAGAGGCGGCTCGTGGCGCTGCTCGACCACCCGCACCACTCGCCGTACGGGAACCCGATCCCGGGCCTCCAGGAGCTCGGTGACGACTGCCCCGGTGAGGCGTTCCTCGACGGCGTCGTCCCGCTGCTGGGTGTCGACGCCGGTGGGGCGACCGGGCCGGTGCGGGTCGTGGTCGCGCGGCTCGGCGAGCCGGTGCAGACCGACTCCGTGCTCCTCTCCCGGCTCGGCGCGGCGGGCGTGCGCCCGGGCGGCGAGATCACCGTCGAGCGGTCCGACGGGCTGACGACCGTCGGCGAGCCCGGCGCCGCGACGGTGCTGGACCTCCCGGACGACGTCGCGCGGCACATCTTCGTGGTTGCCGGAAGTCGCGTCCCGGACCTGGGATGAAGGTCCTAGGCGGCGCCCCGGGGCGAGGAGTTCTCCGCTCGCTCCACGGAAGATGAGAAGAATCTCCGTGACCGGAGCGTGACAATCGCGCGAACCCTCGGGTACGGTCGTCCTGCTCCTCGGAACCCTCCTCCGTGGGAGCCCGTGTGCGGAACGCCGAATCCTGCCGCCGCACCCGGTTCCGTACGATCCGCCGGCAGGGGCGGGGGACCCAATTCTGGGTGCTGGCGACAGCGCCCTTGGGGTGAAGCCGGACGGACGTCGATCGTGACGGACGAACGGCCGGGTACATCTCCCACCCGAACCCGACAGCTCACCCCGTAGGCGTACCGGAGAGGCAACGCGTGATCGACAGCACCATAGGAGCCCGCCATCGCGCGGCGCGCCGTCCCGTCACCCCCCTGACCGACTTCGCCAACGCCGCAACGGGAAGCATGGCCACCGTCGGACGTCGAACCGCCGTGGTCGCCGCGTCGTCGGGCCTCGTCGTCTCGATGCTCGCGTCGCCGGCTGCCGCGGCACCGTCGAGCGAGGCCGCATCGGCCTCCGTCCCGTCGGTCGACACCGCAGCGCTGACCGGAGCGGCGCGAGCCGTCCTCGAGACCTCCCCGGTCGTCTCGGTCGCCGACTCCACGCAGTGGACGTTCGACCTCCCTGAGGTCACGGCCGTGGCGGCCCCCGTCAAGCAGCGGACCGTGCGGACCGCCTCGCGGTCGAGCGTGCGCACCGTCAACGCCCCGATCCCGCAGTCGGTGTCGGGCAACGCGGTGCTCGAGATCGCGGCCCGCTACGTCGGCGTCCCGTACCGCTACGGCGGCACGACCCCGGCCGGCTTCGACTGCTCCGGTTTCACCCAGTACGTGTACGCGCAGCTCGGCATCCACCTCCCCCGCACCGACGCGGGTCAGCACTACGCCGGGACGATCATCTCCCGCGCCGACGCCCTGCCGGGCGACATCATCTGGACACCCGGTCACGTGGCGATCTACGCCGGCGGCAACATGGAGATCGACGCTCCCGTCACTGGCATGACGGTCCAGTTCCGGAGCATCTGGCAGAGCAGCCCGGTGTTCATCCGGATGGGCTGACCAGCAGCTGACCGGTTCGAGCCTGCAGGAGCCTCAGGACACGGCCTCGGTGCGCACATGCGACCGAGGCCGTTGTCGTCCCGTACTCTGACACCGCTAGCACCTCCCCCAGCCGGGCCCGGACAGCCAGACGGGCCTGCCGATCTGGCCAAGGAGTCGCCGTGCTGATGCTCGGGGTCCCGCCACGCCGCACGCTGCTGCTCAACGCGAGCCTGGAACCGCTGTGCGTGGTGACGCTCAGACGCGCCGTCGTGCTCGTCCTCACCGGGAAGGCGACGGTCCTGGAGACCGACGGGCGGATGCTCCACTCCGAGCGCGACGAGGTCCCGGTGCCCCTGGTGCTGTGCCTCACGCGCTACGTCCACGTCCCGGTCCGTCGCACCGTGCCCCCCACCCGCCGCACGGTGATGCAGCGTGACCAGGGACGTTGCGCCTACTGTGGGGAGAGTGCGGACACCGTGGATCATGTCGTCCCCCGGTCTCGTGGCGGGCGGCACGAGTGGACCAACGTCGTCGCGGCCTGCCGCCGCTGCAACCACCGCAAGGCCGACCGGCTCCTGTCGGAGATCGGCTGGACGCTCCCGTTCGAGCCACGCGCTCCGCGCGGAGGTGCAGCGCTCGCGAGCGTCGTCGGACGCACCGAACCGTCGTGGTCCGCGTACCTCGTGGCATGACGGGTGTGCCGCGCGGCGGTCGGGTGACAACGGCGCGGCAGGCTTGACCCGCGTCAAGGGCGGGTCAAGGATCGATCATGCAGGACCCTTCGATGGACCCGTGCCCAGACGTCGCCGGTGGCTGCGTCGGGTCGCTCGCCTCGGAGGCACAGGCGGTCGGAGAGGAGAGCGGCGATGACGCACAACGACACGGTGCTGGTGGGGGTCGACGGGTCGACGGCGAGCCTGCACGCGCTCGAGTGGGCGGGAGCCGAGGCCAAGGCGCACGGGCGTCCGCTCTCGATCGTCTGCTCCTACTCGTTGCCGTCCTTCGCGGCGGCGTCCTTGGACGGCGGATATGCGGCCCTGGACGACACCGCGATCCAGGAGGGCGCCCGAGTGGTCCTGACCGAGGCGAAGAGTCGTGCCGAGCGCTTCGGGGTGCCCGTCACGGCGTCGATCGCGACCGGTGACGCCGCGGGGGTGCTCGTCGAGATGTCGCGCGACGTGAGCCTCGTCGTCGTCGGGACCCGTGGGCGCGGTGGCTTCGCCGACCGCCTGCTCGGGACGGTCTCGTCGGCGCTGCCCGCGCACGCGCACTGCCCGACCGTCGTCGTGCCGCTCGCGGGCGTGCACCGGGGGCCGCAGGCCAGCGCGATGTTCGCCGCGGCGGGGCTGGCAGCCGAGGAGCAGCCGGCGGCGTCGACGACGCGGTCGACCCGCGAGGACGCCGGGGGTGAGCACGTGACACCACCCGTGCGCCCCATCCATCGGATCGTGGTCGGGGTCGACGGGTCACCCGCGGCCGAGGTCGCGCTCGCAGCGGCGATCCGCGAGGCGGAGGTGTGGGGCGCCGAGCTGTTCGCGATCGCCGGGGTCCCGATCGGCAACGGCACCGGCATGCTCGCGTGGCTGCCGGCGCCGGTCGACCACGAACAGATCCTCGCGGACGTCACCGAAGGGCTCAACGTCGTCGTCGACAGGGCTCTCGTCGGTCACGAGGGGCTGACGGTGCGTCGGCACGTGCTCGACGGGACCGGCGCGGAGCTGCTCACCGAGTTCTCGACGGCCGTCGACCTCGTGGTGGTCGGTTCACGGGGTCGGGGCGGGTTCGCGGGTCTGCTGCTCGGCTCCACGAGCCA
>JAKBFW010000211.1 GCA_021833345.1 Pseudomonadota bacterium
GGGTACGGCGCGACGAACAGCACGCTCGCCACCACCAGGAGCGCCGCATAGGTCGTCTTGCTGAGGAACAGGTTCGCGACCCGCTCCATGTTGGCGATGACGCGCCTCCCTTCGCCGACCACCCCGGGGAGGGACGAGAACCGACCGTCGAGCAGCACGAGGCGCGCCACCGCCTTCGTCGCCGCGGCGCCGGAACCCATCGCGATCCCGAGGTCGGCGTCCTTGAGCGCCAACGCGTCGTTCACCCCGTCACCGGTCATCGCCACCGTGCGACCGGCGTGCTGGAGGGCGTGCACCATCGCACGCTTCTGCTCGGGCGTCACGCGGCCGAACACGTGCTCGGTCGACATCACGCGGGACAACGCCCCGATCTCGGTCGGGAGCGACCCGGCATCGATGCCCACGACCGTCCTGCCGGTGCCGCTCAGGTCCAGTGCCGTCGCGATCGCGCCGACGGTCGCGGGGTCGTCACCGGAGATCACGGTCAGCTCCACGCCCTGGTCACGGAAGTACGCCAGGGTCTCGGCCGCGTCGGGACGCAGGTGCTCACGCAGGACGACCAGCGTGACGGGCACGAGCCCGTCCGGGAGCACCGGCTCGCGTCGTTCAGCACCCCCAGCGCGTTCACGTTCAGCACGTTCAGCACGTTCAGCACGTTCAGCACGGCACAGGATCAGGACGCGCGCACCCTCGTGCGCGACGACCGCAGCCCTGTCCCGCGCCGCCGCGGCAGCCTCCCCGGTCGTGCCGGCCAGCACGATCGTCGGCGCACCGAGGACCCACGTGCCGGTCGAGGTCCGGACCGCGCTCCACTTCCGCGCGGACGAGAACGCGATGGCGTCCTCGGCGACCGCGGGCACGACCCCGGCGAGCCCGGAGGCGATCGCCGCCGCGGTGGTGTTGGCACCGGGGTCACCGCCGATCGCGGCGAGCGCCTCGCGCGCACCGAGGACCGTCGCGAGGTCCTCGAGTCGGTCGAGCGCCATCGAGCCGTCCGTGAGCGTGCCCGTCTTGTCGAGGCACAGCACATCGACCCGCGCGAGCACCTCGACGGCCGGGAGCTCCTGCACCAGGACCTGGCGGCGGGAGAGGACGACCGCCGCGAGCGCGAAGTTGATCGACGTCAGCAGCACGAGACCCTCGGGCACCATGCCGACCACCCCGGCCACGCCGGACACCGCCGCCGACCGCCACGATCCGTCGGCGAACGCCGCCTGCCACCCTCCGTGGGCCCGGACCTGGCTCCACATGAGCAGCGCGCTCAGCGGGCCGATGATCCACGCGACGACGACGAGCACCCGGTTGATCCCGGCCCGAAGCTCCGAACGCACCAACGAGAACCGCCGCGCCGAGCTCGTCAACCGGTTCGCGTAGGAGTCGGCGCCGACGTGGGTCACGCGTGCGCTCGCCGATCCTGCGACGACGATCGAGCCCGAGAGCACGTCGTCCCCCGCGACCTTCACGACCGCCGCCGACTCGCCGGTCACCAGCGACTCGTCGATCTCGAGTCCGGCCGGCTGGAGCACGGTGGCGTCGACCGGCACCTGGTCTCCCACCGCGAGGAGCAGCACGTCATCGAGCAGGACCTCGCGCACGTCGATCGCGACCTCGACGCCGTCCCGCACGACCCGCGCGTCCGGTGCGTTCAAGATGGCCAGCCGGTCGAGCACGCGCTTGGCCCGGTACTCGCCGAGCACGCCGATCGTGGCGTTGACGACCAGGACGCCCCCGAACAGCGCATCCTGCCACTGGCCGACGAGCAGCACTATCAGGAGAGCCGCCCCGAGGATCCCGTTGAACAGCGTGAACACGTTGCCCCGGAGGATCGCGCCGATGCTCCGCGAGGACGACGTCGAGACGCTGTTGACCCGACCGTCGGCGATACGCGCAGCCACCTCGGCCGCGGTCAGCCCGGCGAGCCCCTCGGACGGTGCCCCCGGCTCGGGTGAGCGGCTGTCGGTCACGACCCGAGCCTAGGGGCGTACGGTCGCGCACCGCCCGTCATCGCTGCGCAGCGATGCGCGTCCGACCGCGGCAGTCGTCGTCATGGGCTCACGCAGCACGATCTGACCCGTCACCAGGGCACGGGCAGAGTCACCCCACCCGGTCCAGCACCGCCACGGACTCGACGTGATGGGTCATCGGGAACAGGTCGAAGGCCCGCAGCCGGTCGAGTCGATACCCGTCCTCGGCGAAGTACGCGACGTCCCGGGCGAGCGCGGCGGGGTCGCACGCCACGTACACGACCCGATCGGGACGGAGCGCGCAGACCTGCGCGACGACCTTCCTGCCGGCACCGGTGCGCGGCGGGTCCAGCACGATCGCGTCGGCGTGCACGAGCGACGAGTCGGCATCCGGGTCGGCGAGGACGTGCGACACGTCGCCGTGCAGCAGGTCCACGTTGTGACGGCGATGGGCGTTGCGACGCGCGTCGTGCACCGCCCGCTCGTCGCCCTCGATCGCGACGACCTGGCCGGCCGTTCCGACGGCATCCGCGAGCGGCGCACTGAACAGTCCCGCGCCCGAGTACAGGTCGACGACGGTCGCGCCGTCGAGGTCGAGCCCGGTCAGCCCGTCGAGCACCGCGTCGACGAGCGTCGTCGGTGCGGCGCGGTGGACCTGCCAGAAGCCGTCCGCCGTCACCCGGTACTCGTACTCGCGGCCGGCGGCGGGCACCCGCTCGTGCACGGCGGTCCGCACCTGCGAGCCGGACGCCAGGCGATGGCGTGCGAGGTCCCACAGCTGTCCGTCGACCAGGACGACGGGCGCGTCGCCACCGACCGGTGCGACGGCCTCGACACGGGCGCCGACCGGCCAACGACGCGCGAAGAGGTCGAGCTCCTCGATCGCCTCGACCGCGAGCGGCATCGAGGCGAGGGCGCGGACCCGGTGCGACCGGTGCCCACGCATCCCGGCGCGACCGTCGTCGTCCACGACCAGGTCGATCCTCGTGCGCCACCGAAGCCCGCCACGCTCGTCGTCCCCCGGAAGCGCGACGACGTCGACGGCACGGTCGTCGTGCGCGAGCCGACGCAGCTGCTCCGAGACCACGAACGACTTCCACCGCCGCTGGGCGGCGAGCGCGAGGTGCGCGAGCTCCCCACCTCCGACACCGTCCGGGCCGGCGGCCGGCCACGCCGACGGGACGCGGTCCGGGGACGGTTCGAGGATCTCGACCGCGTCGGCGCGCCAGAGCGACGCTCC
>JAKBFW010000212.1 GCA_021833345.1 Pseudomonadota bacterium
GCCCGAGGTGGACCGCGGCCGGGCCGACGTTGCTCGCCTCGACGCAGATCATCGTGGACCAGCCGTCGTCGTCGAGGTCCGACGTCGCGCGCGCGCCCTCGCGTCCCGGGTTCCAGACGACGGTGCTGCCGGACCCGCTCGCGGCGACACGGATCGTGCGCGCACCGGCCCGGTCGCGCAGCGTCACGGTCGACGGCGCACCGACGTAGATCCGGTCGACCTCACCGGCCACCCGGAGCGGGCCGTCCTCGCCCGCGACCCGGGCGCCGCCCGCGGTCTTGTCGAGGTAGGCGACGCCCTCGAGGCCGGTGACCTCCGCGGCGGTGACGTCCGCGACGGCCAGGTACGTGTGCAAGGCCTCCTCGTACGCCACCGGCGCATCGCCCGTGCTGGTGACCTCGAGCGCCACCGTGAGCCGAGCGCCGACGACGACCGTGCAGACCGCCGCGAACGGGTGCGGCCACGCGGAGCCGCGCGTCGCGTCCGAGTCGGAGAGCGTCAGCCGGACCGTGACGTCCTGACCGTCGTCGTGGGCGCCGTCGAACGTCCACGAGGCCGTCCGGGCGAACCCGTGCCGGGGCGCGCCCGGGTGCCCCGCGAGTGGACCGAACCACGGGAAGCACACCGGGATGCCGCCACGGATCGCCGTGCTCTCCTCGAAGCGGCTCAGCCCGCTCATCCACAGCACCGACTCCTGGCCCCGGGGCGCCCACGCGGTCACGTGCGCCCCGTGCAGGTAGATCTCGGCCCAGCCGGCCGAGCCGTCGACCCGCAGCATCGGGAGCCCACCGGCGCCGGGTGCGAGCCGGACGGAGTCGGGCACCGTTTTCATCTGGTCTGCTCCCTCGTCGATGGTCGTCGACGGGCCGCGATCGTCTCGGCGAGCGCGACCAGGTCCGGCACGGTCTCGGCCGCGCCCGCGCTGATCAGGACGTCCGTCGGGTGGCTCGTGGTCACGCCGACGACGTGACCGACCCCGGCCGCTCGCGCCGAGGCGATGCCCGCGGGTGCGTCCTCGAGCGCGACGAGCCCGCGCGGGTCCAGCCCGAGCAGCTCGGCGCCGCGCCGGAACGGCTCCGGGTCAGGCTTGCCGTGCACGCAGTCCTCGGCGGTGACCATGCCGATCACCCCGTCGGTGACGTCCAGCAGTCGGAGCGCGGCCCGCGCCCACTCGAGGCCGGCCGAGGTCACGACCGCGACCGGCAGACGGCTCGCGACGCACGCGGCGAGCAACCGCGCCGCCCCGGGCACCGGTGCCGGCCGGACGTCCATCCCGCGCAGCACGTCCATCACGCTCGCCGTCAGGGCGTGCGGGTCCTCGTCGCCCCACGGGCCGTCGACACCCGCGAAGACCTCATGGGCGCGACGACCCGAGAAGCCGCGGACGACGTCGTCCGCGACGTCCCACCCACGCGTCGCGAAGTACTCCCGGAACGCACGCTGGTTGGCCGCCTCGCTGCGCACGAGCGTGCCGTCGAGGTCGACCAGCAGGCCGCCACCGGGCCGTGCGAGGCGCACGCCGACCGCGTCGGTGATCAGTTCCACTCGAAGAGCGCCTCGCCCGAGCGCACGGTCTCGCCGACCGCGACCAGCGCGGTGAGGCAACCGGGCTTGCCCTCGAGGGCCACGACCGGGCAGATCGGCGACCGTCCGCCGGCCTCCACCGCCGCCGGGTCCCAGCTCACGACCACGTCTCCGGCCACGACGACGTCGCCCTCGTGCGCGTGCACCGTGAAGCCGGCACCGCCGAGCTGGACGGTGTCGAGCCCGAGGTGCACCAGCGCCGAGTGCGCGGCGTCGGAGGTGATGACGAACGCGTGCGGGTGCAGCTTGACGATCGTGCCGTCGATCGGGGCGATCGCGTCGACGGTGCCGTCGCGCGACGGGTCGATCGCCATGCCGGGGCCGACGAGCTCCGCACCGAACACGGGGTCCGGCACGTCGGCCATGGCGCGCACGACACCGCTGACCGGTGCGAGCACGGTGAAGGCAGCGGCCATCAGCGGAGGTCCTCGATCTCCGAGGCGAGGGTGTCGGCCTCAGGTCCGACCACGACCTGGACCGCCGACCCGGATCGCATGATCCCGTAGGCGCCGGTCGCCTTGAGCGCAGCCTCGTCGACCAGCTGCGGGTCGACCACCTCGACCCGCAGCCGCGTGATGCACGGCTCCAGGTCGACGATGTTCGCATCCCCGCCGAGGGCTGCGAGTATCTGCTCCGCCTTGCTCATGAGAATCTCCTTGCTGACAGACGCCGGCCTGATTGCCGCACGTCACGACTGTTCACAGCAGCTCTTCGAGGTCCGACGCGATCGTGTCGACGTTCGGCCCCATCACGACCTGGACGACGTGACCCGAGATCATCACGCCGTGGGCGCCGGCTGCGCGCAGCGCCTTGACGTCAACGACGGCCGTGTCGTGGACCTCGGACCGGAGCCGGGTCGTGCACGGCTCGATCTCGATGATGTTGGCGACTCCACCGAGTGCCGCCAGGATGTCTGCCGCCTGCGCTGTCACACCACTCCGCTCCTCGTTCATGCCAGGACCTCCGTCGTCGCAGGTTCTGCCGTCGACTCGCCCGCGATCCGCCGGGGGGTCAGCGGGCGCTTGGGCGCTCGCAACGGGACCCAGAGGACGTAGCGGTCGGCCCGGTAGGTCGATCGTGAGTACACGCACGCGGTCTCGCCGGCGAACGTCCGCCGCGCGAGGCGGAGCACCGCACGCCCGGCGGGGACCCCGAGCAGCTCGGCGTCCCCGGCGTCGACCTCGGTCGCGGACACGGTGTCCTCACCCCAGTCGGGTTCGATGCCGCGTCGGCGCAGCTCGCCGTAGATGCTCTCCGGCACGCCGCTGTCGAACAGCCCGGGCACGAGCTGGCTCGAGAGCCACGACTGCTCGATGGCCATCGGTTCGCCGTCGGCGAGCCGGACGCGGTGGAGCGAGTACACCCGCTCGCCCGGCAGGATGTCGAGCGCGTCGGCGATGTCCGGCGTCGCGGCGACGAGCTCCGCCGAGAGGACCACCGACGAGGGCTCCATGCCCCGTCGCTGCATCTCCTCGCCGAACGAGGCGAGGCGGACCTCGAGGTCGACCTTGGTCGGTGCGACGAACGTGCCCCGACCCTGCTCGCGGTCGAGCAGCCCCTCGACGACCAGCGCGTCGACGGCCTGCCGGACCGTCATCCTCGACACCCCGAAC
>JAKBFW010000213.1 GCA_021833345.1 Pseudomonadota bacterium
AGCGGCTCGGGCTCCCGGCGTGGGTCCTCGGCCGGGTTCGCGAGGCGGGTGCCGAGGACGCGGCGGCCGCAGCCGGTGACCTCGTGCAGAACACCAAGGGCGTGCACGGTGGCGCGGTGCGGATGACCGGGTCCTACCGGACGGCGTGAGCGGTGCCGTGGACCGGGCTCCGGCGGCGAACAGGGCGATGAACGACGATAACCGGACTGCGATGTCGCAGCCCGGTCAGCGTCGCGATCCGGTCACCGGGGGTTCGTCACCAGCGCCGGGGTGGTTCGCGGAGCAACCTCAGCGTTCGTCGGCCCACGGGGCCTCGTCGACGCCATCCTCCTCGACAGGCGCACGGCGCGTGTCGGTCACGACATCGTTGCGGCGTCCAGACGTGAGCTCCTGCTCGAGGGCCCGGTAGTCGGTCTCCGGGCTGAAGTACTTCAGCCCCCGAGCGACCTTCGTCTGCTTAGCCTTCTGACGGCCGCGCCCCATGGCACCGACCCCCTCTAACGTGAAAGCGGGGCAGGCACCTGTTGTGTGCGGCCCCGGGGTGCTGAATCATCTGTTCGGCCATAACGGTACAGGGTCGATCGTTGTTCCGACTACTCCGGCCCGGCCGTCCACACGATCCACACAGGGCGCCGGTGGCGTCGTCGCCTCCGTTCCGCCGAAGTGACCGTTCCCCAGATCGGGTGATTTCCGAGCAACGTGACGCAGATCTCTGCAGATCGGACGTGTCCGTGCCGATAGCACCCAGTGGACGGGCGACGCCCGCGGTTCTCGTCACACGATGACATCTGGAGCACGCATGACCACGCACATGCAGCAGTCCGAGACTCTGCTCACGCCATCAGAGGTGGCGGCGTTGTTCCGGGTGGACCCGAAGACCGTGACCAGGTGGGCCAAGGCCGGCAAGATCTCCTCGATCCGGACGCTCGGCGGCCACCGCCGGTACCGCGAGAGCGAGGTCCGGACCCTGCTGGGCGACGTCCCGCAGCCGCGCGTGACGGGTGACTGACGGTCCCCTGGCCCACCGCATGGTCCGAATTCCGCCAGTGATCTCGGCGCGCTCAGGGGACACTGGTCGACGTGACCCCTTCCTCGCCCGTCGACGCGGTGACGGCGTATCGCGCGATCAGCAGCCGCGACCCGCGCTACGACGGGCGGCTGTACGTCGGGGTCGTGTCGACGGGGATCTACTGCCGGCCGTCCTGCCCGGCGCGCACGCCCCGGCCTGAGAACTGCACCTACTTCACGGCCGCCGCCGCCGCGGTCGCCGCGGGCTTCCGCGCGTGCCGACGGTGCCGTCCTGACGCGCTGCCCGGGTCGAGGGACTGGGACGTGCGCAGCGACCTCGCGGCACGGGCGTTGCGGGGGATCGCCGCTGGTGTCGTCGACACCTCGGGGGTCCGCGGTCTTGCGGACGCCGTCCACGTGAGCGAGCGCCACCTGCACCGCGTCCTGGTCGAGCAGGTCGGTGCGACACCGGTCCAGCTCGCCCGGACCAGACGGTCCCAGCTCGCGCGCATGCTGCTCGACCAGACCACCCTCAGCATGGCGGACATCGCGTTCGCCGCCGGGTTCTCGAGCGTCCGCCAGTTCAACGAGGTCATGCGCGAGCAGTTCGGGGCCGCGCCGAGCACCCTGAGGCGTGCTCCCCGGTCCTCTCGCGGCGAGGCCGAGGGTCGCGTCCCACCGACCGGTGCGACCGTGACGCTGCGCCTGCGCTGCACCGAGCCGTTCGACGCCGCCGGGTGGTGGGACCACGTCGCGCACCGGGCCGTTCCGGGTCTCGAGCTCGCCGAGAGCGACCGGGTCGACCGGGTCGACGGGGAGAGCGGGGTCGAGGGCGGCACGAACCGGTCGGTGCGTCGGGTCGTCCGTGCGCCCGGTGGCCCGGTCGAGGTCGGGATCACGCTCGCGGCGGACCGTCCGCCCGGAGCCGTTCCCGTGCGACTGACGCTGACGACCCTCGGCGACCTCGCCCCCACGGTCGCGCGGCTGCGACGGTGGCTCGACCTCGATGCCGACCCCCACGCGATCGACGAGGCGCTGTCCGCCGACGCCCTGCTCGCCCCGCTGGTCGGCGCGCGGCCGGGGCTGCGGGTGGCAGGGACCGTCGACCCCTTCGAGCTCGCGGTGAAGGCCGTCCTGGGCCAGCAGGTGTCGACCGTGGGTGCGCGCACGCTCGCGGCGCGACTCGTCGCCGCGTGGGGTGGGCCCGGCCTCGGCGGCCTCGCGACGTTCCCGACGCCGGGACGGCTCGCCGGCGTCGGCCCTGACGCGCTGCGCACGATCGGTCTGACCGGAGCGCGTGCCACGACGCTGCACCGCGTCGCGACGGCGGTCGCGTCCGGCCTCACGCTGCGCCCGGAGGCGGACCGCGCGGAGGTGCGGGCGTCTCTCCTCGCACTTCCCGGCGTCGGCCCGTGGACGGCCGACTACATCGCGCTGCGAGCGCTCGGCGACCCGGACGTGTTCCCCGCCGGCGACCTGGTGCTCCGACGAGCCCTCGGTGCGCTCGACGGCCGGGACCCGCGGACGGCCGACCAGGGGTGGGCTGCCCGTCGGGCGACGGCCTGGCAGCCCTGGCGCGGGTACGGCGCCCAGCACCTCTGGTCGGCCGTCGCGGCCGGCGACATCGTGATCTCACCGGCGCGTCGTCCGACGCCCGGCCCCACTCGTGAGGAGACGCCATGAGCACCGAGACGATCGTCGCCGCGACGGTACCGACGCCCGCGGGACCACTGGCCGTGCTGGCGTCTCCGGACGGCGTCGTGCGCGCCGCCGGTTTCGCGTCCGTGCCGACGATGGCCGCGAGGCTCGAGCAGGTGGCCGGGCCGTTCGCGTTGCGTGAGGTCGGCCCCGAGTCGGGCGAGCCCGCGCTGGCCGAGGCGCTCGACGCCCTGCGTGCCTATGCCGCGGGTGACCTCGAGGCGCTCGGGCGTGTTCGGGTGTCGCAACCCGGCGGGCCGTTCATGCAGGACGCGTGGCTCGCGATGCGGCGGATCGCCCCCGGGAGCACGCTCACGTACGCGGAGCTCGCGGCGGCAGCCGGCCGACCGGCCGCGGTGCGCGCGGCAGGGAGCGCGTGCGCGCGGAACCTCGTGGCGCCGTTCGTGCCGTGCCACCGCGTCGTCCGGACCGGCGGCGCACTCGGCGGGTACTACTACGGCCCGGACGTGAAG
>JAKBFW010000065.1 GCA_021833345.1 Pseudomonadota bacterium
ACGGGCCGGGAGATGCTCGAGCGGTACGACGCCGTCGTCCTGGCCGTCGGCTCGACGACGGCGCGCGACCTCCCGGTGACCGGACGCGAGCTCGGCGGTGTGCTCCAGGCGATGGAGTACCTGCCGCCCGCCAACCGCGTCGCCATCAGGACCCCGCTCGACGACGCCGGGCTGGACGACTCCGATCTCGGTGACCTGCCCGTCGCGACGGACAAGGACGTGATCGTCATCGGCGGCGGCGACACCGGTGCCGACTGCGTCGGGACGGCGATCCGCCAGGGCGCACGGTCGGTGACCCAGCTCGAGATCCTGCCGCGACCGCCCCAGGAGCGGCCCGACAGCCAGCCGTGGCCGACCTACCCGATGCTCTACAAGGTCACGAGCGCCCACGAGGAGGGCGGCGAACGAATCTACGCCGTCAGCACGCAGGAGCTGCTGGGCGACGACGCCGGCCAGGTCCGCGCCCTGCGACTCGTGGACGTCGAGATGGTCGACGGCCGTCTAACCCCCGTCCAGGGGTCCGAGCGAGAGATCCCGGCCCAGCTCGTGCTCCTCGCGATGGGCTTCACCGGTCCGGAACGCGGCCCGCTCCTCGCGCAGCTCGGGGTCTCCCTGACGCCCCGCGGCGCCATCGCCCGGTCCGACGATTTCTCGACGGAGGTGCCCGGCGTGTTCGTCGCGGGAGACGCCGGCCGCGGTCAGTCGCTGATCGTGTGGGCGATAGCCGAGGGCCGCGCGGCCGCTGCGGCCGTGGACACGTTCCTGTCCGGCAGGACCGAGCTCCCAGCTCCGGTGCGGGCGAGCACGACGGCCCTCCACGCCTGACGCAGCCCTCGGCGAGCGCGAGATCCCCTCGCGGGTAGGGCGCGCGTCGACATAGCCTCGCCGCATGACGCGGCACATCATCGTCCGATCCACGTCCGAGACCGACTGGCAGAGCGTCCGGCGGCTCCGGCTCGAGATGCTCGCGGACACCCCGCTCGCGTACGGCGAGACGATCGAGACCGCGCTGGCTCGCACCGAGACGGAGTGGCGCGCACGCGCAGCGCGCGGCGACGGTCCGGACACGGCTGCCGTCACGGCGATCGACGCCGGCACCGGACGGTGGATCGGCACCATGGGCGGGTTCCTCGGCGACGTCGGGTCGACCGGTCCTCTCCTGGTCGGCGTCTACGTCGCTCCGGACAGCCGGGGCCGCGCATCCGGGGTCGCCGACGCCCTGCTGGACGCGATCGAGGACTGGGCCACCGAGCACGGCAGCACCCTGTCGCTGCACGTCCACGAGGACAACGCGCGCGCGATCGCGTTCTACGAGCGACGCGGGTTCACGTTCACCGGTCGTTCGGCCCCGTACGACCTCGCGCCGAGCCGCCTCGAGCGTGAGATGAGGCGCGACCTCGCAGCCTCTCACAGCCGGCTCAGGTGAGACGTCCCGCCGTCGTCCAGGAGCTCGGACCACAGTGGTGCGCATGCGCAGCAACCGACACCCGAACCCGTTCAGCCGCCCGCTCACCATCGCCCTCGGCGGAGCGCTCGCCGGCGTCATGGCCTACGTCGGCATCACCGCCGGGAACAGCGCTCTCAGCCAGTCGACAACCGCGACGACGACGAGCACGACGACCGGCTCCGCGACGACAGGCACCACGACCGGCACCGGATCGTCCTCGGTGGCGAGCGGGAGCACGACCGCGCGGAGCAGTGCCGGGACTCACGGCTCATGAGCGGTGGCGAGGCCAGGGCCGCGCGAACGGCCGCACCGCTGCCGGACCCCGCGCGGTCCGGCGTCCGCCGTCCCGACCCGGGGCTCCCGACGACGACGTGGCAGGACTGGAGCTGTGCGGTCCGATTGGTCGTGACCGACCCGGACGCGCTCATCCCCGCCGCCACGGACCTTCGGGCACTCATGGGACGCGTCGACGCCGCTTCGAGCAGGTTCCGGCCCGACTCCGAGCTCGCGCGGGCGAACGCGCAGCCCGGGCACCCACTGGTCGTCTCGCGGACGCTCGTCGACCTCGTCGCCACGGCACTGGACGAGGCAGCCTGGTCAGCGGGTGCGGTCGACCCGACCCTGGGCCTCGACCTGGTGCATCTCGGTTACGACCGCGACATCCTCCTCGTGCAGGACAGCACGACCCCGGTGGGGCCGCGACCGGGCATCCGACGCCGCTGGACGGACGTTCGCCTCGACGAGCACACCGGCGTGCTCACGGTCCCGACGGGCTGCGCGCTGGACCTCGGCGCCTCGGCCAAGGCGCAGACGGCGGACTGGGCGGCCACCGACCTGCACGCCCGGTACGGCTGTGACGTCCTGGTGGAGATCGGCGGCGACCTCGCCGTCGCGGGGGCCAAGGACGACTGGCAGATCCTGGTCGCCGAGAGGGCGGGAAGCGCCGGACAGCAGGTCACCCTCGGTGCCGGTGGCCTCGCGACCTCGACCACGACGATCCGCCGCTGGCAGCGCGCCGGACACGAGATCTCCCACATCCTCGACCCCGCCACGGGATCCCCGGCGAACGGGCCCTGGCGCACCGTCACGGTCGCCGCACCGACGGCGACGCGCGCGAACACCTGCAGCACCGGCGCGATCGTGCTCGGCGCCGGTGCGATCGACTGGCTCACCGACGCCCGCGTCGCCGCGCGGCTCGTCGATCGTGAGGGCGCTGTCGTCACGACGGGCGGCTGGCCGAGCTGACGGAGGAGCACGCCCGTCCCGGCCTGCGGCGCACCATCCCCTGAGAAGATGGGGTGTGCCCTCCCCCTCGGTCCCGCCACGGCAGCGCCTCGTCGACCTCGTTCCGGCGGACCCGCACGACGCCGACGCGCTGTACGAGGCGTTCACCGCCTGGGCGACGGGAACCGGCCTCACGCTGTACCCGCACCAGCAGGAGGCACTCCTCGAGCTCGTGACCGGCGCGCACGTGATCCTCTCGACACCGACCGGCTCCGGGAAGTCGCTCGTCGCGACGGCAGCGCACTTCATCGCGCTCGCGCAGGGTCGGCGCACGTTCTACACCGCGCCGCTCAAGGCGCTGGTCAGCGAGAAGTTCTTCGCCCTCGTCGCCGAGTTCGGCTCCGCACGCGTCGGGATGCTGACCGGCGACTCGGCCGTCAACCCCGGCGCCCCGATCATCTGCTGCACGGCCGAGATCCTGGCGAACATGGCCCTGCGTACGGGAGCTGGCACCGACGTCGGCCAGGTCGTGATGGACGAGTTCCACTTCTACGCCGATCCGCAGCGAGGGTGGGCATGGCAGGTGCCGCTGCTCGAGCTCCCGCGCACGCAGTTTCTGCTGATGTCTGCGACCCTCGGCGACGTCGGCTTCTTCGCGGAGGACCTCACGCGCCGGACCGGGCAGCCGGTCGCGGTCGTGACGACGATCGAGCGACCCGTTCCCCTGACGTTCACGTACGCGATCGAGCCTCTGCACGAGCTGCTCGACGAGCTCGTGCAGACGCGCCGAGCGCCGGTGTACGTCGTGCACTTCACGCAGGCTGCCGCGGTCGAACGCGCCCAGTCGCTGCTCAGCACACCGCTCGCCTCCCGTGCCGAACGCGACCTCATCGCGGCCGAGCTCGGCGACTTCCGGTTCACGTCCGGGTTCGGACGGACCCTGTCGAAGCTCCTCCGGCACGGGATCGGGGTGCACCACGCCGGCATGCTGCCCCGCTACCGCCGCGTCGTCGAACGCCTGACGCAGAAGGGTCTGCTGAAGGTCGTCTGCGGGACCGACACGCTCGGCGTCGGCATCAACGTGCCGATCCGTACCGTCGTCCTGACCTCGGTGGTGAAGTTCGACGGCGAGCGCATGCGCCATCTCTCGGCCCGGGAGTTCCACCAGATCGCCGGGCGGGCCGGGCGGGCCGGCTTCGACACCGTCGGCGACGTGATCGTGCTGGCTCCCGAGCACGTGATCGAGAACCGCAAGCTGCTGCTGCGCGCCGGCGACGACCCGAAGAAGATCAAGAAGATCGTCCGCAAGAAGGCGCCCGAGGGCATGGTCAACTGGACCGACAAGACCTTCGAGCGTCTGCGGGACGCGCCGCCCGAGCCACTGACCTCGAGCTTCTCCGTCAGCCACGCCATGGTGCTCAACGTGCTGGCCCGCGACGGCGACCCCATCGAGGCGATGCGGCACCTGCTCACCGAGAATCACGAGCCCGAGGCGGCGCGCGGCAGGCACGTGCGTCAGGCCATCGCCGTGTACCGGTCCCTGCGCGCCGCCGGGGTGGTGGAGCGGGTGCCTCGCCCCGACGGCGAGGGCCGCACCGTCCGGCTGACCGTGGACGTCCCGGCGAACTTCGCCCTCAACCAGCCGCTCTCGCCGTTCGCCTTCGCGGCTCTCGACCTCCTGGACCGGGATGCCCCCACCTACGCCCTCGACGTCGTCTCCGTGATCGAGTCCACCCTCGACGACCCGCGCCAGGTGCTCTCGGCGCAGCAGTACAAGGCGCGCGGCGAGGCGGTCGCCGCGATGAAGGCCGAGGGGTACGAGTACGACGAGCGGATGGCCGCCCTCGAGGACGTCACCTACCCGAAGCCGCTGGCGGAGCTGCTCGACGCCGGGTTCACGGCCTACCGTCAGACGAACCCGTGGGTCGCCGACCATGTGCTGTCCCCCAAGTCGGTCGTGCGGGACATGACCGAGCGGGCGATGACCTTCCCCGAGTACGTGTCCTTCTACGGGCTCGACCGGACCGAAGGCGTGCTGCTGCGCTATCTGGCCGATGCCTACCGCGCGCTGCGCCAGAGCGTGACCGAGGAGGCCCGGACCGAGGAGCTCGCGGACCTCGTCGAGTGGCTCGGGGAGCTCGTCCGACGCACCGACTCGAGCCTTCTCGACGAGTGGGAACGACTGGCGAACCCGGTTCTCGACGAGGATGGGGAGATCGTGACCGGTCACGACGCCGAGGACGCCCCGAAGCCGATCACGACCAACGTCCGCGCGTTCCGTGCCTTGGTGAGGAATGCGTTGTTCCGGCGCGTCGAGCTGGCCGCGCGTGAGCGCTGGGACGCGCTCGGTGCCCTCGACGCGGCGTCCGGCTGGGACTCCGAGGCCTGGGAGGCCGCCCTTGCGCCGTACTACGACGAGCACGCCGACATCGGCACGGGACCGGACGCCCGCGGCCCGGGACTGCTCGTCCTCACGATGCACCGGGATCGCTGGGAGGTGCGCCAGCTGCTCGACGACCCGGCCGGTGACCACGACTGGCGGATCGATGCGGTCGTCGATCTCGCGGCCTCCGACGCCGCCGGGGACGTCGTGCTCCGGGTCGTCGCGGTCGGTCGGCTCTAGGCTGGGCCCCGTGAGCAAGCCGAAGCACACCCCGACCGGGACCCCGGCGCTGGTGGCCCTCGACTCCGCGGGTGTCGCGCACGTCGCGCACGCGTACGAGCACAACCCGAGCAATGACGTCGGGTACGGGCTCGAGGCGGCGCAGGTCCTGGAGGTGTCGCCGGAGCGCGTGTTCAAGACGCTCATGGCCGCGGTCGACGGTGAGCTCACCGTGGCGGTCGTCCCGGTCACCGGGATGCTCGACCTGAAGGCTCTCGCCTCCGCGGTGGGCGGCAAGAAGGCCGCGATGGCAGGCCGAGCGGCGGCCGAGCGCGCGACCGGCTACGTCGTCGGCGGGATCTCCCCGCTCGGGCAGCGGACCACGCACCCGACAGTGGTCGACGAGACGGCGGAGCTGTTCGACACGATCTTCGTCTCGGGCGGGCGCCGAGGACTGGACGTCGAGCTGAGCCCTGCCGATCTCATCCGCCTCACCGGCGCGGTCGTCGCCGCGATCGCCCGGGACTGAGCGGCGTGGTCGACATCGATGCGGCCCGCATCATCGCCGATCAGCTCGCCGCGGTCAGGCGTCGGGTGGCGGCGGGTGCCGAGGCGGCGGGGCGCGACCCGAGCTCGGTCCGCGTGCTCCTCGCCACGAAGACCCAACCGCTCGACCTCGTCCGCTCGGCGATCATCGCCGGCGGGACGCTCATCGGCGAGAACCGGGTCCAGGAGCTCGTCGAGAAGGGCCCGGGCCTCACCGACCTCACGTGCGAGGTGCACCTGATCGGGCACCTGCAGTCGAACAAGATCAATCAGGTCCTCCCCTGGGCGACCTGTGTGCAGACGGTGGACTCCGTCGACCTCGCCCGACGTCTTGCGGCCCGGGCGACCGACGCGGGGCGGGTGCTCGACGTCATGATCCAGGTGAACGTGTCGGGTGAGGCGAGCAAGTTCGGTGTGCCGCCGGCGTCCTCTCGAGAACTCGCCGCTCGTGTCGCCGCGCTGCCGGGTCTGCACCTCAGCGGCTTCATGACGGTCGGCGCGCGGTCGGCCGACGCGCACGTCATCCGGTCGGGCTACGCGCGACTCCGCGACATCCGGGACGCGACCGCCGGATCGGGCTTGGCCGGTACCGACGACGCGATCGAGCTGTCGATGGGCATGAGCGGCGACCTCGAGCTCGCGATCGCGGAGGGCTCGACCATGGTGCGGGTCGGCACGGCCGTGTTCGGCGACCGGCAGGCTCGCTGACGTCCGTCCCGGTGCTTCGTGACGATGCCGACGGCGATGCCGCACGGAGCGCACGACCCGACCGATGGAAGGCTCGCTGTCGACGACCTCGTCGTCAGGCTCGCGAAGGGCGAGCGGAGGCCGTCAGCCGCAGACCGCCGCCGGGGCCTGCACGCCGGTCGTGAGCGCGAAGTCGCTGCTCGGCGTCGGATCCGGG
This sequence comes from Pseudomonadota bacterium, assembly GCA_021833345.1. GTDB lineage: Bacteria > Actinomycetota > Actinomycetes > Actinomycetales > Cellulomonadaceae > JAJDFX01. The sequence goes on from JAKBFW010000065.1 coordinate 6,724, forward strand.
GTCGCCACGGGCGCCACCGTGGTCGAGCCACCGGCGGGTGTGCCGGCCGCCGTCGCCTGAGTGCCGGTCGGTGCAGTCGTGGCAGGGGCATCCGCGAGCGACTGGTCGTTGCGGAGCTTGCTCCACAGCTCGGTGGCCTTGGCGGTCCACTGCACGCGGTTGGGATCGCTCGGAGCCGGGCCGACCGGGACCGTGACGAACTGCACCTGCGACGGGGTGAGGTGGCGCAGGTTCCACGCGAGCCCGACGAGGTTCTTGATGTCGGCCAAGCTCGTCGACGTCGTCAACGACTTCGTCGCCGCATCGAGGAACTGGGTGATCGACACCGGGCTCGACAGCACCGCGGACGACGTCACCTTGCGGACGAGCGCCCCGACGAAGGTCTTCTGCCGTTCGATCCGCTCCAGGTCCGATCCGTCCGAGCCCTTGACGTGCCGCGCGCGGACGTAGTCGAGGGCCTGAGGCCCCGTCAGGTTGTGCCAGCCGGCCGAAAGGTTGAGGTTCGTGTAGACGCCGTCGACCAGAGGCTTGGGCACGCACACGCGCACCCCGCCGATCGCGGTGACCATCTGCTGGAAGCCCTCGAAGTCGAGGAGAGCGAAGTCGTCGATCGTCAGTCCGGTCATGGTCTGGATCGTCGACATCGTGCACGCCGCCGCGAGTCCCGTGTCTCCGGTCGACGCACCGATGCTGAAGGCCGAGTTGAACATCACGTGCGTCTGCGGTTTCGACATCTTCCCCGTGGGGCTGTAGTCGAGGTGGCACGCCGGGATGTTCACCAGCGAGTCGCGCGGGATCGAGACGACCTCGACCCGACTGCGGTCGGCGGAGATGTGGATGACCATCGTCGTGTCGGAGCGCTGGCCGGGATCCGCACCGCCGATCGCCGCGTTCGCACCCGACCGGGAGTCCGACCCGATCGCGACGATGTTGAGCGCGCGGCCGGCGTTGGGGTCGATCGCCGTCGGCGCGGCCGTGGCACCCTCCGACGGTGCAGCCACGAGGCCGTTGAGGCTCCCGACCGTCGTGATGTTTCCGTGCAGCTGCGCAGCGGCGAAGCTGATTCCCGACGCCCCGAATGCGACGACCGCCGTGGCGGTCAGCGCGACCGAACGCAGCACGGTGTGGTTCTTAATCGTTCGTGCGTGACGCGGCGCCGCGGGCGACACCGTTCTGGCATGCCGCGTCGGCGTGGCCTTGCGCGACTCTCGTGGAGGGCGTGGCATGGACAACGGACTCCCAGGGTTCACGTGAGCTGCGGGCGGGGCGCCGCCACCCATGATCTTGCCGGGCATTTCTGTGACTTGCGCGCACCATTCGTGAAGGTTCCGCACAAGCCGTGCCGACATCCCCTCACGGAACGCGTGCGGTCCATTCCGGCGTTCCGAACTTGGTCGCCACGAGCTGCTCGGCACGGTTGATCTCGGCCTCGGTGAGCTCGCCGTCGACGGTGGTGTACCGCCCGCGGAAATGGCGGGTGAAGGCGTCGATGACGGCTTCCCGCGGAATCCCGGTCTGCGAACGCACCGGGTCCACCCGCTTGTTCGCGCTCGTGGTTCCCTTGTCCGAGAGCTTCTCGCGGCCGATCCTCAGCACCTCGAGCATCTTCTCGGCGTCGATGTCGTAGGCCATCGTCACGTGGTGCAGCACCGCCCCACCGGCGAGCCTCTTCTGGGCGGCGCCGGCGATCTTCCCCGCCGGCGACGCGATGTCGTTCAGTCCCGCGTACGAGGCCGCGACACCGACGTCCGCAAGAGCGCCGAGCACCCAGTCGTCGAGGAACGCGTACGACTGCTCGAAGGTCAAGCCGTCGACGAGCGACGCCGGGACGACGAGCGAGAACGTGATGCAGTTCCCCGCCTCCATGAACATCGCCCCGCCACCGGAGATGCGTCGGACGACCGTGATCCCGTGCCGAGCGGCACCGTCGGGGTCGACCTCGTTGCGGAGCGACTGGAACGACCCGATCACGACCGCAGGCTCGACCCACTCCCAGAACCGCAAGGTGGGGCCGCGGCGCCCGGCGGCGAGCTCCTCCGCGAGCACCTGGTCGAGAGCGGCATGCAGCACGGGCTCCTGCGGGCCCTCGTGGATGATCGTGAACGTGTGATCGCGCCAGCTCGTCGCCCGGCCGAGCGCACGGCGCACGGCGATCGCGACCGATTCAGCGGTGAACCCGACCAAGGTCACCGACGCGTCGAGCACCTCGCGGAGCGCCGCAGTGAGCTGCGCGACGGTCGAGTCGGCCGGCAGGCCCGTCAGGGCCCGCTCGATCCGTTCCAGCGCATCGTCGGGCTCCAGGAAGAAGTCGCCACTGATCCGGACCGCGGCGAGGCGACCGTCGTCCTCGCTCACCTCGGCTGCGACGAGCTTGCCACCGGGGACCTTGTACTCACCACGCACCGTCGTCACCGAGTCATCCTACGACCCGCATCCCTGCCACCTGCCCCCCTCCGCCGGGGGTGGAGAGCGTCAGCGCGGCTCGACACCGGCGTGCAGCAGGCCGAAGATCGCGGAGTCCGTCAGTGCCTCCCACGAGGCCTCGAGGAGGTTCGGGCCGACGCCGACCGTGCTCCAGGTGGACTCGCCGTCCGAGGTCTCGATGAGCACGCGCGTCACGGCGTCGGTGCCCTGCATCGCATCGAGGATGCGCACCTTGAAGTCGATCAGCTCGAAGTGCTCGATCTCCGGGTACACCCGTCCCAGAGCGAGGCGAAGGGCGTGGTCGAGGGCGTTGACGGGTCCGTTCCCCTCACCGGTGGAGACGATCCGCTCGCCGCCCGCGTGCAGCTTCACGGTCGCCTCGGCGGTCGCCTCCACGCCACGACCGCCGACCCGCTCGACGATCGTGCGCCAGCTCTCCACCGAGAAGAACGTCGGCCGAGCACCCGCGACCTCCTCATGCAGCACGAGCGCGAACGATGCGTCCGCGGCGTCGTACGTGTAGCCTCGCGCCTCGGCATCCTTGACCCGGTTCGTGATCCTGGCGAGGACGTCGCCCTGGCCCGACAGGTCGAACCCGAACTCGCGCCCCTTGAGCTCGATCGACGCGCGGCCCGCCATGTCTGAGATGAGCATGCGCATGTCGTTCCCGACGCGTTGCGGGTCGACGTGCTGATAGAGGTCCGGATCGACCTTGATCGCGCTCGCGTGCAGTCCGCCCTTGTGCGCGAACGCGCTCGCGCCCACGTACGGCTGTCTCGCGAACGGGGAGATGTTCGTGATCTCGCTGATCGCGTGCGCGATCCGGGTCGCCTCGGTGAGGCCGGTGCCGGCGAGCAGAGACCGACCGCGTTTGAGCTCGAGGTTGGCGATCACCGTGATGAGATCGGCGTTCCCGGTACGCTCGCCGTACCCGTTGACGGTGCCCTGGACGTGAGTGCAGCCGGCATTCACCGCCGCGAGCGAGTTGGCGACCGCGCACCCCGAATCGTTGTGCGCGTGGATGCCGAGGCGCCCGATCACCCCGCCGGCGACCATCGACTCCGTGAGCTCGTCGACGACCTCGGTGACCCAGTCCGGAAGCATCCCGCCGTTCGTGTCGCACAGCGTCGCGACCTCCGCACCCGCGGCGAAGGCCGCCAGCACGGCCGACCGCGCGTACGCGGGGTCGAACCGGTACCCGTCGAAGAAGTGCTCGGCGTCGAGGACGACGCGACGCCCCTCGCCGACGAGGAAGGCGACCGTGTCCGTGATCATCGCCAGGTTCTCGTCGCCCGTCGTGCGGAGCGCGCGCTCGACGTGCCGGATGTCGCTCTTGGCGACGAGCGTGACGACCGGCGCCTGCGAGTCGAGGAGCGCGCGGACCTGGGCGTCGTCCCACGCCCGGCTCCCCGGCTTGCGGGTCGCCCCGAACGCGGCAAGGACGGCGTTCGTGAGATCGAGCTCCTTGGCCGCCCGGGCGAAGAACTCGGTGTCCTTCGGGATCGCCCCGGGCCAGCCACCCTCGATGTACCCCACGCCCAGCTCATCGAGCAAGGGCGCGATCGCGAGCTTGTCCTGGACGGTCAGGTTCATGCCCTCCTGCTGGGCTCCGTCGCGCAGCGTGGTGTCGTAGACGTGGAACGGCTCGCTGGTGCTCGTGGTCACGTGAGGCTCTCTTCCTGCGAGGTGAGGGCGAACACCGATCACCTCTCCTGACGGGGAAGGCCGGCGGTGGGTGGTGCCGGCAGGATGATCGGCGCTGTCGCGGGCGGGGATGGTGCCCGACAACAAAAAGACCCCCCGGGGTGCGGGAGGTCTGCGCGTTCGGCTCGGCCGAACGCGCTACTCGATAATGAGCTGGTGCTGCGTCACGTGGGTCATCATGCCACAGCGCGCCGCCGGCGTGAACAGGCGATCGGCAGTGGTCGGCCCGCGCGCACCGCACCGACGCGCACGCGGGCCGACCGCCGACGAGCTCTGCGGCATCAGACGACGCGGTGCATCCACCCGTGCCGATCTGTCGCACGGCCGTACTGGATGTCGGTGAGCTCGGCCCGGATCGCGGTGGTGACCGCGCCGGCCTGACCGTCGCCGACGCGCAGGTCGAACCCGCTGCCCGCCAACCGACCGATCGGGGTCACGACCGCCGCGGTGCCGCAGGCGAACACCTCCGCGACGTCGCCCGTCCCGAGCCCCGCACGAACCTCGTCGAGCGTGATCCGTCGCTCCTCGACGATCCGTCCGGCGTCCGTCAGGAGCTGCATGATCGAGGAGCGCGTCACACCCTCGAGGATCGAACCCGTGAGCTCCGGGGTCGAGACCCGCCCGTCGGCACCGACCACGAACACGTTCATCCCCCCGAGCTCCTCCAGGTAGGTGTTCGTCTCGGAGTCCAGGAAGCAGACCTGCTCGCAGCCCTGGGCGTAGGCCTCCTGCTGAGCCACCAGGCTCGCGGCGTAGTTGCCGCCACACTTGGCAGCCCCCGTCCCGCCCGCACCGGCCCGGTGGTAGTCCTCGGCCACCCAGATCGACACGGGGTGCACACCGCTGGCGAAATACGGTCCCACGGGCGATGCGATCACCAGGAACTCCGCCTCGAGGGTCGCGCGCACGCCGATGAAGTTCTCCGAGGCGTACATGAACGGCCGCAGGTACAGCGACATCTCGTCACCGGACGGCACCCAGTCGACATCCGTGCGCACGAGTGCCGCGATCGCTCCGAGAAAGTCCTCCTCGGGCAGGACGGGAAGAGCGAGGCGTCGGGCCGACGACGCGAACCGTGCGGCATTCGACTCCGCGCGGAACGTCCACACCGAGCCGTCCGCGTGTCGGTACGCCTTGAGGCCCTCGAAGATCTCTTGCGCGTAGTGCAGGACCGCGCACGCGGGATCGAGCTGGAGAGGGCCGTAGGCGTCGACTCGTCGGTCGTGCCAACCCGCGTCCTGACTCCAGCTGATCCGTGCCATGTGGTCGGAGAAGACCGTGCCGAACTTGGGTGCGGCGAGAGCGGTCGTCCGCTCGGCCAACGTCGCCGCGGAAGCGGAGGGATGCACCACGAACGTGTCGGCAGCATCCATCGAGTTCTGGGGGGTGTCGATCGTCGAGCTCATGGTCTGGCCTTTCACTGGACCTGCGCGCTGCACACGGGATGACGGTACCGGCGGCGACGGCCGAGGAGGCGCTGGGGGGGCTCGTCGGACGGCCCGACGAGCCCGGGAGGATCAGCCGGCGATGCGCGCGGCGAGATCCTTGCCCACCTCGGTCGTCGACCGTACTCGGTCTCCACGCTCGAGGACGTCGGCCGCGACGGCGCGTTCCACGGCTGCGGCGGCGGCAGCGAGGCCCAGGTGCTCGAGCATGAGGGAGACCGACAGCACGGTGGCGGTCGGGTCTGCCTTGCCCTGGCCTGCGATGTCCGGCGCCGAGCCGTGCACCGGCTCGAACATCGACGGCGCGACGCTGGTCCCGTCGGCGTAGCGGTCGGGGTTGATGTTCGCCGACGCCGCGAGCCCGATGCCACCGGTGATCGCCGCGGCGAGGTCGGTGAGGATGTCGCCGAAGAGGTTGTCGGTCACGATCACGTCGAAGCGCGACGGGTTCGTCGCCAGGAAGATCGTGGCGGCGTCGACGTGGAGGTAGTCGACCGTGACGTCAGGGAAGTCGGCGTTGACCGCCTCGACCGTGCGGCGCCACAGGTGGCCTGCGTGCACGAGCACGTTGTGCTTGTGCACGAGCGTCAACGACTTCCGCGGGCGCGCCGCAGCACGGGCGAACGCATCCCGGACGACGCGCTCGACGCCGAACGCCGTGTTGACGCTCACCTCGTTGGCGACCTCGTGCGGTGTACCGACGCGGATCGCTCCGCCGTTGCCGACGTAGGGGCCCTCGGTGCCTTCGCGCACGACGACGAAATCCACCTGACCAGGATGGGCGAGAGGCGACGTGACACCCGGGTACAGCTTGCTCGGGCGGAGGTTCACGTAGTGGTCCAGGGCGAACCGCAGCCGCAGCAGCAGCCCTCGCTCGAGCACGCCGCTCGGCACACCCGGGTCGCCGATCGCACCGAGGAGGATCGCGTCGTGCGTGCGGATCGCAGCGAGGTCCTCCTCCGTCAGGGTCTCGCCGGTGGCGTGCCACCGGCGCGCCCCGAGGTCGAAGTCGGTCGTCTCAACCCGGACGTCGGTGCCGGAGAGGGCTGCCTCGAGGGCCAGCAGGCCCTGCTCGACGACCTCGGTACCGATGCCGTCGCCGGCGACGACTGCCAGGTTGATGGTGCGCGTCATGCTCCGGATCCTATCCATTCGTCCCACCGAGTGGGACGAGCGTCCCACTGGTTGATCACTGCGAACGACCCGGCGCTACGGGTCCGGCCGGGTGGGACCGCGCCTGCCCGGAGCCCCTCGGTCGGGGCGGGAACCGCAGCTCGAAAGCCTCCAGCACGAGCTCCATGTCCGGTCGGAACTCGACGCCGCGCGTCGCCATCAGGCGCCGGTAGTACGCCTCGTGCTCGGCCCGCCACGCCTCCAGGCTGCGATCCCCCTCGCCCTCCGCCCAGGCATGGGCGGCGTCGACCTCGTCGAACCGCGCCGTCCGGACCGCCGACGTCCGGATCAGCGCGCGCGGGTGCGCCCGGCCATCGAGCACGATCGACAGATCCCCAGCACCGGGGACCTCGATCCCCGACGCCTCGTACTCCCACAGCGGTGAGGCCGTCGCCGTCTTGACGTCGGCGAGCACGAGATCCACCAGCTCGTCGGCGACCGCCGGCGAGTCGCCGAAGGCCCACGCGGGAGGCGCGACGCTCGCGGCCGCGCCGGTCCCGGTCACGACGGCGAGCCGAGCGAGGCCAGCCCGTCCGCGCGCGAGCTCCCAGAACGACGCGATCTCGTCAGGATCGACCGCGAGCTCCCTGTCCGTCGTCATGCCGCCTTCTTCGCTCGACGCGCCCGGATCTGTTCCGAACCAGCGCAACAGACCCGGGCCGCTCGTCCCTCACGGACCACTCGGTCAGCGCCCGGCGCTTCCCTCGACGTAGTCGGTGTCGGAGGGCTTGACCCAGGCGAAGAGCTTGCGGAGCTGGCGGCCGACCGCCTCGATCGGGTGCGCCTCGCCCTTGGCCCGCAGGGCCGTGAACTCGGGAGCGCCGGCATCCTGGTCGGCGATGAAGCGCGCCGCGAAGACACCCGACTGGATGTCCGCGAGGACCGCCTTCATGTTCTCCTTGACGTGCGGGTCGATGACCCGCGGTCCCGACACGTAGTCGCCGTACTCGGCCGTGTCGGAGACGCTCCACCGCTGCTTGGCGATGCCGCCCTCGTGGATGAGGTCGACGATCAGCTTGAGCTCGTGCAGCACCTCGAAGTACGCGACCTCCGGCTGGTAGCCGGCCTCGGTGAGCGTCTCGAAGCCGTACTGGATCAGCTGCGACACGCCGCCGCACAGCACCGCCTGCTCACCGAAGAGGTCGGTCTCGGTCTCCTCGGTGAACGTCGTCTTGATCCCGGCGGCACGGAGCCCACCGATCGCCTTGGCGTAGGAGAGCGCGAGCGGCCACGCGGAGCCCGACGCATCCTGCTCGACCGCGACGATCACCGGCACCCCGCGACCGTCCACGAACTCCCGGCGCACGAGGTGCCCCGGGCCCTTCGGGGCGACCATGACGACGTCGAACCCTGCGTCCGGCTCGATGTAGCCGAAGCGGATGTTGAAGCCGTGCCCGAACACGAGTGCCGTGCCGGGGTTCAGGTTCGGCGCGATCTCGTCGCGGTACACGTGCCGCTGGACCTGGTCCGGCGCGAGGATGACGACGACATCGGCCTCCTTGACCGCGTCGACGACCGGCAGCACGCGAAGCCCCTCGGCCTCGGCCTTCGCGATCGACGCGCTGCCGACCCGCAGCCCGACGCGGACGTCGACCCCCGAGTCGCGAAGGTTGAGCGCGTGCGCGTGGCCCTGGCTGCCGTAGCCGATGACCGCGACCTTGCGGCCGGCGATGATGGACAGATCGGCGTCGTCGTCGTAGAACAGCTCAGCCACCGTGGATCTCCTTGGTTCGTCGTGTCGT
>JAKBFW010000214.1 GCA_021833345.1 Pseudomonadota bacterium
CGGCCCACGCGACGAGCACGGCCGTCGCGCCGTCACCCTCGGCCGCGGTCACCGCAGCCAGGAGCTCAGGATCGCCGTCGGGCACGCCGTTCTCGGCGAGCCAGGAGGCGCGTCCGACGAGCACGCGCTGCCCGACGTCGATCCCCGAGTGCGCGATCCGCACGACGCCCGAGACGCCACGTCCGGCGTCGTTCCGGAACTCGAGCACCTGCGCCGCGCCGATCCCGACGCCGTCGCCGCCGACCGTCGGCTGACCGTCGGTGCCGTCGGCTGCAAGCCCAGGTGCTGCGAGCCCACCTGCCGCAGGGCCTCCCGGCGTGAACTCGGCCTGCGCAGATGAACCCAGCGCAGATGAACCCAGCGCAGTCGAACCCAGCGCGCTCGCGGCCGACGCCACGGCGCGCGCGATCGGGTGCTCGCTCAGCGCCTCGACGGCGCCGGCGATCCGCAGCACCTCCCGACCCTGCTCGGTCAGCCGGAGCGACGTGCTCGGGACGCCCTGGCGCGTCGGTCGGGCCTGCGTCTGGTCGCCCTCGACGTCGCGGGCTCCCGCGTCGTCCTGTGCGCCGCGCTCGTCACCGTCTTGCGCGGGGATGAGGACGTCGACGACCGTCATGCGGCCTTCGGTGACCGTGCCGGTCTTGTCGAGGACGACCGTGTCGATCGTGCGGGTCCGCTCGAGGACCTCGGGGCCCTTGATGAGGATGCCGAGCTGGGCGCCTCGGCCGGTCCCGACGAGCAGCGCGGTCGGCGTCGCCAGACCCAGCGCGCACGGGCACGCGATGATCAGCACGGCGACGGCCGCGGTGAACGCCGCCTGAACGCCGCCGCCGGAGAGCAGCCACACCGTGAGCGTCGCGAGCGCGAGCACCAGGACGACGGGGACGAACACCCCGGAGATCCGGTCCGCGAGCCGCTGCACAGGTGCCTTGCCGGTCTGCGCGGCGGACACCAGCCGCCCGATCTGCGCGAGCTGCGTCTCGTCGCCCACGCGCGTCGCGCGGACGACCAGGTGACCGGAGGTGTTGATCGTCGCGCCGGTCACCTCGTCACCGGGGCCGACGTCGACGGGCACGGGTTCGCCGGTGAGCAGCGACGCGTCGACCGCGCTCGTGCCCGAGACGACGACGCCGTCGGTGGCGATCTTCTCGCCCGGCCGGACCGCGAACTCGTCGTCGACCTGCAGCTGCGAGATCGGCACCCGGCGTTCGACGCGGATCCCGTCCGGACCGGTCACGAGCAGCGCGGCGTCCTTGGCGCCCAGGTCCAGCAGGGCCCGCAGCGCGTCGCCCGCATGCCGACGGGAGCGGTGCTCCAGGTAGCGGCCCGAGAGCAGGAACGTCGTCACGACGGCCGCGGCCTCGAAGTACAGCTCGGGCGTCGTCATCGCGTGGCCACCCGCGGCCGCCGGCCACAGGGTCGGGCTCATCCGCATGCCGAGCCGGCCGGCGCCGCCGAGCAGCAGGGCCCACAGCGACCAGCCGGTGGCGGCGATGATGCCGATCGAGACGAGCGTGTCCATGGTCGAGGACCCGTGCCGGGCGGCCCGGAACGCGGCGCGGTGGAACGGCAGCGCCGCCCAGGTCGCGACGGGCAGCGCGAGGACGGCGACGACCCACTGCCACCCGGTGAACTGCAGCGGTCGGACCATCGAGAGCAGCACGACGGGCACGGCCAGCGCGCCGGCGACGCGCAGCCGCCGGAGCAGGTCGTCGCCGCGGTCGGGCGTCGGCGCCGAGGTGTCCTCGTCGACCGTCATCTCCTGGCCCGGGGCCATCGAGTGGCCGGACAGTGCCATCCCGGCCATCCCGGCCATCTCGGTGTCGACGGCGCCGTCGGGTCCGGTCTGGACCGCGACGGCGGCCGTCGTGCCGGATGCCGCGGTGCCAACGGTCGCGGTCCGCGCGGCGGCGGACCTGTCGCCACGCGTGACGACCGTCGCGTCGTAGCCGGCCTTGCGCACCGCGGCGATCAGGGCCTCGGCGTCGGCCGGCCCGGTGCCGTCGGGCGACGGCGTGATCTCGACGTGCGCGGTCTCGAGCGCGAGGTTGACCGTCGCGGTCACGCCGGGCACACGGTTGAGGCGCTTCTCGACGTGCGACACGCACGACGAGCAGGTCATGCCGGTGACGGCGAGGTCGATCGTCGCGACGGGGACCGTCAGGTGCGGGGTGCTCGTCTCGTCGGCTGTCACAGCAACGACCCGCGCGGGGTCACGGCGTAGCCGGCCTCCTCGATCGCGGCGGCGATGGCCTCGTCGGTCAGCGGACCGTCGGAGACGACGGTCACCGGGGAGGACGCGCCGGCCTGGAGGTCGATCGTGACGTCCGTGACGCCCGGGATCGCGGTGAGCTCCTCGGTGACGTGGTGCACGCAGTGGTGGCAGGTCATGCCGTCGACGGAGAACGTGGTGGTCTGGCTCATGGTCGGATCCTCTCGAGGGGTGTGTCGCCGTTCGGGGTGAGCGGCGGTCGTGCGGACAGGTGGGGGCCCGGCGCCGCGGGTCGCGGCGGGCTGGGCCAGCAGGGGCAGGTGGGCACGGCGGGTCCTCAGCTGCGGACGAGGCGCGCGATGGCGTCGGCGGCCTCGCGGACCTTCTCGGCGCCCTCCTCGTGGGAGGAGCGCGCGGCGTCGACGACGCAGTGGCCGAGGTGGTCCTCCATGAGGCCGATGCTCACGGCCTGCAGCGCCTTCGTGACAGCGGAGATCTGCGTGAGGACGTCGATGCAGTAGGTGTCCTCGTCGACCATCCGGGCGATGCCGCGCACCTGGCCCTCGATGCGGCGCAGGCGCTTGAGGTACTCGTCCTTCGATCCGCTGTATCCCGCCATGGGGGCCTCCCGTTGGGCAGCGTCCGGCAACCGGTGGGGCTGTCGCCGTCGGGCGAGCCTCGGCGCCGAACGCGCCCCGGGGCTGCCTGACGGTTCAACAATATACCCCCCATGGGTATGCCTGACGGGACGTTCGTCCTGCGTCTATCCCCTCGCCGACGCCGCCGACGCAGCCGACGACGTCGACGACGTCGACCCCGCGCACCCCTATGCCGGATGCGCGGCTGCCGCGGCCCGCGCCGCGGCCGGCAGGGCGTCGAGCACCCGCCCGACGGCGACGTCGTCGTGCGCCGCCGAGACGAACCACGCCTCGAACGCCGACGGC
>JAKBFW010000215.1 GCA_021833345.1 Pseudomonadota bacterium
TCGCGTCGTCGGCGACGACGACCCATGCCTGGGAGGAGACGTTCATGTCGTGATACCTCTTCTTCGTCTACAGGACGCCGGACTGGCGCAGGGCGGCGGTGAGCTGCGCCGCGGCGGCGGGCAGGTCGGCGGCGTCGAGCATGACGCCCTGTCGGTTGCCCGTGTCCGGGCGCGCGGTGGAGACCGGGGCGATCGTGTCGACCGGGGCAGGGACGTCGAGCGCGGCGAGGTCGAGCACCTGGGTCGGCTTCTTCGCCGCGCCGAGGATCTCCTTCATCCCCGGCACCCGTGGGAGCGCGGCGTCCGCGGTCGCCGCGAGCACGACCGGGCCGTCGGCGACGACCGTCTCGACCCCCCCGGTGACCTCACGTTCTACGACGAGCGACGCGCCGTCGACGGTCACCGCGCGGACCGCGTTGAGCCCGGCCCAGCCGAGCTGCGCCGCGAGGGTCATCGCGACCTGGCGGTCCCCGACGTCGACCGAGGACTCCCCGGCGAGGATGACGTCGACATCGCCGATCGCGTGCACCGCCCCGGCGAGGACGGCAGCGATCCGGGTGCCGTCCGCACCCCGGAGCGCGTCGTCGGCGACCATGACCAGCGAGTCGAGACCGCGCGAGAGCGCGGACTTGCGGGCCAGCGGCGAGTCGATCGAGGCGGCGCCGACGGTGACGCCGACGACCTCACCCCCGCAGGTGTCGGCGAGCGTGCGGGCGAGCTCGAACGCGACCGGGTCGTACTCGCTGACCGCACCCTTCGCCCGGCTCCAGTCGACGGTGCCGTCGGGGCCGACCTCGGCGTCCTGCGGGTTCGCTGCCCACTTGTAGGCGACGACGATCTTCATGGGTGTCTCTCCTTCACCGTGCCGATGGCCGAGGCCTCAGCTGTGGTCCTTGACGATCTGGCGGCCGGCGATGTGCACCATGATCTCGTCGGTCCCGCCGCCGAACCGGTGTCCGCGCAGGTCACGCCACAACCGCGAGACGCGGGTGCCGACGGTCACGCCGACGCCGCCGAAGATCTGCATCGCCTCGTCCGCGACCTCGAACGCGGCCATCGCGCAGTACCGCTTGCACAGCGCGCCCTGGCTCTTGAGGGGCAGCCCCTGGTCGACCATCCAGGCGGTGCGGTACACGAAGTTCCGCATGTTCTCGAGCTTGATGGCCATGTCGGTGAGCTTCAGCTGGATGAGCTGGAACGACCCGATCGGCTTGCCGAACTGGACCCGCTGGGCGGCGTAGGACGCGGCGTCGTCGAAGGCGCACTGCGCCTGGCCGAGGCAGTTCGCGGCGATCACGAGTCGCTCGAGCTCGAAGTTGCGCATGAGCTGCTTGAAGCCGGCGCCCTTGACCCCGACGAGGCAGCTCTCCGGCAGCGTGACGTCGTCCAGGAAGATCTCGCACGAGTCGCTGATGTGCCAGACGATCTTGTCCAGCCGGTTGGTCGTCAGGCCGGGCGAGTCCATCGGGACCAGGTACATCGAGATCGCCTCGCGGGGGTTCTCGACTCCGGGGTCCTTGGCCATCACGAGCAGGTTCTTCGACGCGAGCGCGCTGGTGATGAGCGTCTTCGTCCCGTTGAAGGTCACCACGCCGTCGTGGTGGACCGCCGTCGTGGCCATCGCGGAGTTGTCCGAGCCGGCGCCCGGCTCGGTGAAGCCGAGCGCGAACGGCACCTCTCCGGCCGCGAGGTAGCCGAGGATCTCGCGCTTCTGGTCCTCGTTGCCGAACTCGATGATGTCGGTGGCCTGGAGCAGCTCGAGTCCGTAGCCGTTGTTGAGGCCCTGGCGCGCGACGCGCTCGGCGAGCAGCACGAGCGTCACCGCGTCGCACGGCGTCCCGCCGTACTCCTCGGGGAACCCGAGAGATCCGAACCCGGCGTCGTTCATCGCCTTCCGGAACGAGGTCGGCTGCTGGTGGTTGAGGTCGAGGTCCGCGATGTACGACTCCGGGCACTCGCGCTCGAGCAGATCGCCGAGGCTCTCGAGCAGGAGCTCTTGTTCGTCGGTCAGACCGAAGTCCATGGCGTGCGCCTTTCGCTGTCGGGGTGTGCGCCGTCCTGCTGCGCTCCGGGCCACCGTGGACGGCGCCGTGACCTCATCGTGGGGGCCGCCTACGGGGTCGTTCGCAGGACGATCGTCCTAATTACCGACGCTTTCCGTCCGGAATCAAGAACCGATCGCCCAGACCGGGACGTTCGGCCCGTGACGCCACAGGCGAACTCCCGAACGCTGTGCCGCGAGCAGGTGCGGCGACCCTCGCTGCGGTCCGCCGCCCAGCCGGACGTTCGACCCCTGCACGACCCTCCACGAAGGAGCACCGAGAGTGGCACACGTGATCACCGCGGCCCAGGCCGCCGAGCTCATCCATGACGGGGACACGGTCGCTCTCAGCGGCTTCGGTCTCGCCTGCGTCAACGAAGAGGTGCTCGCCGCGGTCGAGAGACGTTTCATCGAGACCGGCGCACCGCTGAACCTCACCGCGATCCACGCGAGCGCCGTCGGCGACCGCCGCACCAAGGGGATGAGCCACTGGGGCCACGAAGGCCTGCTCAAGCGGTGGATCGGCGGCATCGCGATCGCCTCGCCCGCCCTCGCGAAGCTGATCGAGGCCGACGGCTGCGAGGCGTACAACCTGCCCCAGGGCGTGATCACGCAGCTCTACCGCGAGATCGCCGCGAAGCGCCCCGGGATCATCACGAAGGTCGGCCTCGGCACGTTCGTCGACCCCCGCGTCGAAGGTGCCCGGATGTCCCCCCGCTCGGTCGAGGACGTCGTGCACGTCATCGAGCTGGCCGGCGAGGAGTGGCTGTTCTACCCGTCGTTCCCGATCGACGTCGGGCTGATCCGCGGCACGGTCGCCGACGAGAACGGCAACCTCACCCTCACCAAGGAGGGCCTCAAGATGGAGGTCCTGCCGATCGCGCAGGCCGCGCACAACTCCGGCGGCATCGTGATCGCCCAGGTCGAGTCGCTCGCCCAGGTCGGGTCGCTCGACCCCAACGACATCAAGGTCCCCGGCGTCCTGGTGGACTACATCGTCGTCTCGGAACCGCAGAACCACTTCCAGACCGAGAACACCCACTACAACCCCTCGTACTCCGGGCAGGTCCGCACACCGCTGTCCGGCGTCGTGCCGATCCC
>JAKBFW010000216.1 GCA_021833345.1 Pseudomonadota bacterium
GGGCGATGGCGCCTCGGCCGAATCGGCTCCGCACGAGATCCACCACGTGGTCCGCGCCTCGACCGGCCTCGTGGTGGTCGCCCACGACCCGGTCCAAGGCCTCCTCCAACGTCGGTTGGCTCATCCGTTCCGACGCCGGAGCGAGCCCCTCGACCCGCACGCCGACGAGCCTGACCGGAAGACCTCCGAGATCCACCGTCGCCAGAAGGTCCCGCGCGGTGAGATACAGCTCGCGGCTCACGTCGCTCGGCGTCGGTAGCGTCCGCGAGCGGGTCAGTGTCCGGAAGTCGCTCATGCGCACCTTGACCGACACGGTCCGCGCGACGAGAGCCAGCTCGCGGAGCCTGCTGGCGCACCTGTCGGTGAGCTCGAGCGCGACCGTCTGCACGCGACCCATGTCGTGCTCGTCGCGGGCGAAGGTCGACTCCGCGCCGATGCTCTTCTCCTTCCGCACCGGTTGCACCGGTCGCGGGTCGCGCCCCCACGCGAGGTCGTGCAGGTGCGCACCTGCCACCCGGCCGACGGCACGCTGCACGGTCGCGACGTCGCTGTCCGCGACATCGGCCACCGTGGTGAGGCCCCACCGGGCCAGCGCGACCTCGGTGCGCTCACCCACACCCCACAGGGCGCCGACAGGGAGCTCGCGAAGGTAGGCCACGGTCGCGTCACGAGGGACGAGCATCACGCCGTCGGGCTTCGCGTGCCCCGAGGCGATCTTCGCGACAAACTTCGTGCCTGCGATCCCGACGGAGCAGCTGATCCCGTGCCGACGCCGGACGTCGGCGCGGATCTTCTCGGCGATCACGGTCGGGCTGCCGAGGCGCCGTCGTGCACCTGACACGTCTAGGAAGGCTTCGTCCACGCTGACCTGCTCCATCAGCGCCGTGACGTCGCCGAGGATCTCCATGACCGAGCGCGAGACCTCGCGATAGGCGGACAGGTCGGGCGGGATCACGACCGCCTGGGGACACATCCGACGGGCCACCGACATCGGCATCGCCGAGTGGATCCCCCAGGCGCGCGCCTCGTAGGTCGCCGCGAGGACGACCGCACGCTCGGAGCCACCGACGATCACCGGCAGGCCACGAAGCTGCGGTCGGCGGGCGAGCTCCACCGATGCGAAGAACGCATCCATGTCGACGTGGAGGATCGAGCACCCGTCCTCGTCCGTTCCCCAGCTGCGGCGCGACGACAGCGGACGCGGGCCCCTGCTCACGGGCGCACCTGACCGCCGAGATCGGCCGAGCCCACGAGGTCGCCCCTCACGATGCCCTCAACGCCAAGGCAGCCCCCGACGTCGCGACACCATCCGGGAGGAGCCCACGGACCTCGTCGACGAAGTCCTCCGCATCGCACAGCAAGGACTCGGCCATCTCGGACGACACCACCTCGAAGCGACCTGCCTCGATCGCCGTCCGCGTCCCGGCACCTGCGGCGAACCGATCTGCCCATCCGCCCAGCTCGGGTGCCACCGCACTGAGCATGTCCCAGACGTTGCGGGGAGCCCGTCGCCCCGACGGGCGACCGTGGAACGCCACCACTGCCGCCGCCGCGCGCAATGCCGCCAGGTGGGCGTGCACGAAGCGCTCCCAGCTCTCGGGCGCGAACTGCGCGGCGACGAGCTCGGCGTCGGACCGCGCCAGGAGGGCGACGGACGCGGCCGGTACGGCCGTCCCGTCGCCGACCACGGCATGGGGCCGCTGCCACGGGTTCGCTCGATCGCTCATCGGTCCTCCTCCGCATTGCCCTCACCGTTCTCACCCCAGTGTCGAACACCTGTTCGAAGGAGTCAAGAGGTCGGTCGTCGCGATCGAGGTGTCTACCGTGGTGCTGTGGCACACCGCACTGTCCCCGCGTCCCGACGCCAGGGACCACTCTCGACCCGACCACCCACACCCGAGTCCCCGCTCCCGGTCGGGCCGGTGAGCATCAGCACCGGCACCGCCGAGGTCCGACGCGACCGAGACGACCCCCGGTCGGTCACGGTTCTCGTCAACGGCGTGCCGAGCTCGTCGCTCCACCTGGACGATCCGGAGCGCCTCGAGTTCGAGTACATGCAGCAGATGGCGGTCTTCGTCGCGCATGCCGCGCCGGCGTCCTCCGCGCTCGCAGTGGTTCACCTCGGAGCGGCCGGCTGCGCCTTCGCGCGGCACGTCCATGCCACCAGACCAGGCTCCCGACAGACGGCCGTCGAGCTCGACCCGACGCTCGCCGAGCTGGCGCGCACCTGGTTCTCGCTCCCCCGCTCACCGGCGCTCCGCATCCGTGCGGGCGACGCACGAGACGTGCTCCGACGGCTCCCCGACGCGAGCGCGGACGTCGTCGTCCGCGACGTCTTCGCCGGGGACCGGACCCCGAGCCACGTCGCCACACGACAGTTCGTCCTCGACGTCGCTCGCGTCCTCCGACCGGGCGGCCTCTACCTGGCGAACTGTGCGGACCGGCCGCCGCTCGCGCTCGCACGCTGCGAGGTCGCGACAGCGCTCGCCGTCATGGCGGACGTCGCTCTCGTGGCGGAACCGGGCCTGCTCCGTGGACGTCGGTACGGGAACCTCGTCCTCGCGGGGACAACGGCGGGGGGGACGTCAGGCACGGGATCGATGCTGGGACGGGCCGACGTCGCGCGTGAACTCCGGTCCCTCCCGGCCCCCGCACGGCTGCTTCACGGCGACGAGCTCACGGCGTTCGCCGCCGGTTCACGGGTCCTCGAGGACCCTGCGCCTCCCGCCGAGACGTCGTGAGCCGCATCCGACGGCGCCACCCGCCCGTGACGGGACGGCCGCCCCTCTGACACCGAGGCCGTGCCACCTCGCGGGCGGCACGGCCTCGGTGCGGGCTCGAAGACGAGCGCTCCCGGTCAGAGCGGGCGGACCTGCTCCGCCTGAGGACCCTTCGGGCCCTGGGTGATCTCGAACTCCACGCGCTGCCCCTCGTCGAGAGAGCGGTAGCCCTGCGTGTCGATCGCCGAGTAGTGGACGAAGACGTCGGCGCCGCCGTCGTCCTGGGCGATGAACCCGTAGCCCTTCTCAGCGTTGAACCACTTGACAGCACCCTGTGCCATGTTCCAGTCCTTCTGTCCATCCGGTGGCGACGCCAGGCACAGCACCGTGGCGTCGTGCCGCAATGCCTTG
>JAKBFW010000217.1 GCA_021833345.1 Pseudomonadota bacterium
TCGCACCCGGCCGGTCGCACGCCGGGTGTGGCTCGTGATCCGGGAGATCGTCGGGCACGGGCGGTTCCAGCACCGGCCCGTCGTGCGGGCGTCGCACTGGGTCGTGATGGTGTCGTTCCCGGTGCTGTTCCTCACGCTCGTGAGCGGGTACGGGCAGGTCGTCGACCCGACGTACTCGCTGCCGGTGATCGGTCACCTGCCGCCCGTCGAGTGGGTGATCGAGGCGTTCGCGTGGGCAGGGCTGCTCGGCATCCTGGCGCTCATCTCGATCCGGGTGCGCACGTCTCGCCGGACGCCGGCGCGCACGTCGCGGTTCTTCGGGTCCGACGCCGCGGCGGCGTACTTCGTCGAGGCGACGGTGCTGCTCGTCGTCCTCGCGGTCCTCGTGCTACGCGGGTTGGAGTACGCGCTCGCAGCCCGGTCCCCCGCGACCGCGCACCTCGCCTCGGCGTGGCACTTCCCGCTGACCTCGTGGTACGGATCGTCGTGGGCGGGGACGTCGACGGCCGCCCTGGACGCGGCGACGGTCGTGACCGCCACCGTCAAGATCCTGGTGTCGATGAGCTGGTTCGTCGTGGTCGGGCGCCAGCCGACGATGGGTGTGGCCTGGCACCGGTTCCTCGCGGTCGTCAACGTCTACGCCCGGCGCGAGCTCGACGGCTCCCCGGCGCTCGGTCCCCTGCAGCCGCTCCGGGTCGGCGGCTCCGACCTCGACGTCGCGGCGCTCGAGGACCTGCCCGACGACGCCCGCCTGGGCGTCGGGGCGATCGAGGATTTCACCTGGAAGGGCCTGCTGGACTTCTCGACCTGCACCGAGTGCGGCCGCTGCCAGGACCAGTGCCCGGCGTGGGCGACCGGCAAGCCGCTCTCCCCCAAGCTCCTGACGCTCGCCCTGCGCGACCACGCGGCCGCCACGGCGCCGTACCTGCAGGCCGCGCGCGCCACTGCCGGCGGCGACGCCATCGCCGTCGGCCCCGGAGGAGCCCGGCAGGCCGCGGAGCAACCGAACCCCTACGCGGGTGTCGACCTCCTCGCGAGCGGGGTGATCGACGCCGATGCGCTGTGGGCCTGCACGACGTGCGGCGCCTGCGTGCAGCAGTGCCCCGTCGACATCGAGCACGTGGACACGATCGTGGACCTGCGCCGCTACCAGGTGCTCATGGAGTCGGCGTTCCCGAAGGAGCTCGGGGGCATGTTCACCAAGCTCGAACGCCAGGGCAACCCGTGGGGCATGGCCTCACGCGCCCGGCTCGACTGGGCCAAGGGCCTCGAGTTCGACGTGCCCGTCGTCGGCGCCGACGTGGACTCGGCGGCCGACGTCGACTACCTGTTCTGGGTCGGCTGCGCAGGTGCCTACGAGGACCGCGCCAAGAAGACGACCCGAGCCGTCGCCGAGCTGCTGCACACCGCCGGGGTGTCGTTCGCGGTGCTCGGCGACGGCGAGTCCTGCACCGGCGACCCCGCGCGCCGTGCCGGCAACGAGCTGCTGTTCCAGATGCTCGCCTCGGCCAACGTCGAGACGCTCAACGAGGTCGGCGCCCAGAAGATCGTCGTCACGTGCGCGCACTGCTTCAACACGATCGCGCGCGAGTACCCGCAGCTCGGCGGACGGTACGACGTCGTCCACCACACCGAGCTGCTCGACGAGCTGGTCACGGCAGGACGGCTGGTCCCGGTGGCCGGGCCCGAGGCGGGGTCGTCGGACGCCTCAGGCTCCACGGTGCCGACGATGTCCACGGTGACGTATCACGACCCGTGCTACCTGGGACGTCACAACGAGATCTACACGCCACCGCGCGAGCTGCTCGACGCCCTGCCCGGGGTTGCTCTCGCCGAGATGCCACGGAACCGCGAGCGTTCGTTCTGCTGCGGCGCGGGCGGTGCGCGCGTCTGGATGGAGGAGTCCATCGGCACGCGGATCGGCACGGACCGCGCCGGAGAGGCGATCGCGACCGGCGCCGACGTGATCGCGACGGCGTGCCCGTTCTGCTCGGTCATGCTCTCGGACGGTGTCGCCGCGCACGCGGGCGACGGCTCGCCCGCCGGGGCGTCGCCGGTTCGTTCGCCGCAGGTCGTCGACATCGCGACGCTGCTCCTCGACCGGGTCAGAGCGGGCGCCGGAGACTGAGCGCCCGGTGGGCCGTCCTCGAGCCTGCTCGCCGCACCCCGATCATGCTCGCTCGAGCCCGCGCCGGCTCTCCTTGGCCCGCGCGCCCTCCCCGGCGCCGCCCGCACCGGCTCGCCTTGACCCGCGCGTGCCCTCCCCGGCGCCGCTCGCATCGGCTCAGGTCGCGTCCGCGTAGCTGTCCACGATCGACACGTCCAGGGCGAACTCGACGGCGGTGTCGCCGAACAGGAGGCGTCCGGCCTCGACCGCGGACTCACGCACGGCCGACGCGACCTCGTCGACCACCTCCGCCGGTGCGTGCACCATCACCTCGTCATGCAGGAACATCACCAGGTGCGGTCCGCCGTCGACGGACCGCAGGCGCCGGCGGAGGGCTGCCATCCAGCACAGCGCCCACTCCGCCGCGGTCCCCTGCACCACGAAGTTGCGCGTGAACCGTCCCCAGTCGCGCCCGCGGCGCCGTGCGGCACGGACCTCGTCGGCGCCTGTCCCTTCGGCGGACGCCGCAGCCAGCTCGGACCGCCACCCGTCGTCCGGTACCGGGGACGACCGGCCCAGCCACGTCGTCACCACCTCACCGCGCTCCCCCGCACGTGCCGCCGCCTCGACGAGGCCGACGGCCCGCGGGTAGGCCCGGGCGAGCTGCGGCATCAGGACCGCGCTCGCTCCGGTCGTCGCCCCGTAGATCGCGCCGAGCATGGCGTACTTGGCGTGCTTCCGCGTCTCGACGATGCCCGCGTCGACGACGGCCTGGTACAGGTCCGCATGCCGGCCCGCCGCGGCCATCGCGTCGTCGCCCGACATCGCCGCGAGGACGCGCGGCTCGAGCTGGGCCGCGTCCGCGACCACCAGGCGCCAGCCGGGGTCCGCCGTGACGGCCGCGCGGATGCTCGCCGGCAGCTGCAGCGCGCCACCACCGCTCGTCGCCCACCGACCGGAGACGACCCCGCCGACCACGTAGTC
>JAKBFW010000066.1 GCA_021833345.1 Pseudomonadota bacterium
GACCGGGACTACTGGCGGGACGTCGGCACGCTCGACTCGTACTTCGAGGCGAACCAGGACCTCATCTCGATCGAGCCGGTCTTCAACCTGTACAACGAGCTGTGGCCGGTCTACACCGGGTACACCGGGCTCCCGCCGGCGAAGTTCGTCCACGCCGGTCCAGGGCGGCTCGGGCATGCAGCGGACTCGATCGTCTCCCCTGGTGTGCTCGTGTCCGGGGCCACCGTGTCCGGCTCCGTCCTCTCACCATGGGTGTACCTGCACTCCTGGGCGCAGGTCACCGACTCGGTGCTGCTCGACGGGGTCCAGATCGAGCGGTACGCCCAGGTCCACCGCGCGATCCTCGACAAGAACGTCGTGGTGCCCGAGCGCGCCCGGATCGGGCTCGATCACGACCACGACCGCGCGCGCGGGTTCACGGTGACGGAGAGCGGCATCACCGTCGTCCCGAAGGGCACGACCGTCTCGGTCGACTGACCGGGCCGCCCGACTCGCACTACCCTTCCCGACGTGAGCAACGCGATCCCCGGCGAGCCCGGCACCCGGACCGGCCTCCGGAGCGCGCTGCTCGCGGGGCCACGGCGCCTGGTCGTGACGGACGTGGACTCGACCTTCATCACGGCCGAGGTGATCGAGCTGCTCGCCGCCCGTGCGGGCTCGCAGGACGAGGTCGCACACATCACCGAGAGGGCGATGCACGGCGAGCTCGACTTCGCCGCGTCCTTGCACGAGCGCGTCGCGACGCTTGCCGGTCTGCCCGTGTCGGTGTTCGACGACGTCCTCGCCGAGCTACGCCTGTCACCCGGGGCCGGCGAGCTCGTCGCCGCGCTGGCCGAGGCCGGGTGGCCGCTCGCGCTCGTCTCGGGGGGCTTCCACGAGGTCGTCGACAGGCTCGCAGGCTCGCTCGGGATCACCCTCACGCGAGCCAACCGCCTCGAGGTCGTCGAGGGACGACTCACCGGCCGTGTGCAGGGACCTGTCGTCGACCGTGCCGGCAAGGCTGCCGCGCTCCGCGAGTTCGCCGCGATCGAAGGGATCGACCTCGCCCACACGCTCGCGATCGGCGACGGCGCCAACGACCTCGACATGCTCGCGGCGGCCGGCATCGGTATCGCGTTCCACGCGAAGCCCGCCGTGCGCGCCAGTGCCGATCTCGCATGGGACGGTCCGCTCGACGAGGTCCTGGACCTGGTCGCGACCACGCTCCACGACGTCAGTGCGCCGGAGGCACGACCCGGGTCAGTCGCCCGCTCTGCGCGGCCAACGACCGCCACGGAACCGCCGTCTCCACGACGCTGAACGTCGCCGTCGGGACACCCGCACGCGCACGCGCGACCGCGGCGGCATCCGACCCGTCGCCGGCAAGCATGGCCGCGGTCCGCGACATCGTCGGCTCGTGCCCGACGACGAGCACCGTCTGCACGCTCTCGTCGAGCTCCCGCACCATCTCGAGGAGGTCGTCGACCCCCGCAAGGTAGATCGCCTCGTCGACCCGGACCTCGATCGCGCCGGTCCCGAGCGCGCCCCTGCTGAGCTCCCAGGTCTGCCGGGTGCGCAGAGAGCTCGAGCACAGGACGAGGTCGGGTCGGAGCCCGGCGGCCGCCAGCGCGAGGCCGACCTGGCCGGACTGACGGCGACCCACGAGCGCAAGGGGCCGCTGGGCATCGGAGTGGACGGCACCCCCGAGCTGCTCGGCCTTGGCGTGGCGGAGCAGGACGAGCCGACGGACGTCAGTGGAGGCTGGCACGCCTCCTAGAGTCCCATTGCATGGACGCCACCGTCGACATGCACGATCTCCCCGGTGGTCGCCGGGAACCAGTCGGACAGCAACGCGGCGACCGCCCGCGCGGCGGGCTCGGCATCGGTCATGTCCCACCCGAGCGGTGAGCGATCGGACCAGCCGCCCTCGATCTCCTCGAAACCGGGGATCGACTTGGCGGCGGTCGTGCGGATCGGGCCGGCCGACACGAGATTGACCCGCACGCCCTCGGGACCGAGATCCCGGGCGAGATAGCGCGCCGTCGCCTCGAACGCGGCCTTCGCGACACCCATCCAGTCGTAGACCGGCCACGCGTAGCGCGCGTCGAAGGTGAGTCCGACGATCGACGAACCCCTCACGAGCAGCGGTCGGGATGCCACGGCGAGCGACTTGAGCGAGTAGGCGGAGATCTCGAGCGCCGTGGCGACGTCGGGCCACTGCGCCGACAGGAAGTTCCCGCCGAGCACCGACTGCG
The DNA here is from genome assembly GCA_021833345.1 of Pseudomonadota bacterium. GTDB lineage: Bacteria > Actinomycetota > Actinomycetes > Actinomycetales > Cellulomonadaceae > JAJDFX01. The sequence continues at coordinate 2,235 of JAKBFW010000066.1, forward strand.
GAGCGAACCCGATCGAGTGCACGACACCGTCGAGATGGTCGACGTGCGCGCGCACCGCGTCCGCGAGCGCGTCGAGGTCGTCGTCGGACGTCACGTCGAGCTGGACGACGGGAGCCTCGACCGGGAGCCGGCGGGCGATCGCTTGCGTCAGCCGCATCTGCCGCCCGAACGACGTCAGGACGACCTCGGCGCCCTGATCCTGCGCCAGACGTGCCACGTGGAAAGCGATCGAGCCCTCGGTGAGGACGCCGGTGACGAGGAGCTTCTTGCCGTCGAGCAGACCCATGTGCTGACTTCCGTTCGGTTCGAGAGGAGACGAGGGGAGAGGGCGAGCCGGGCTCGCGGTCACAGGCCCATCAGTGGCCCATGCCGAGACCGCCGTCGACGGGGATGACCGCTCCGCTGATGTACGCGGCAGCGTCCGACGCCACGAACTCGACCACGGCGGCGACCTCCGCCGGTTGGGCGAAGCGACCGGCCGGGATGGCGGCCAGGTACGCCTGACGGCGCTCCTCCGGCAGCGCATCGGTCATCGCGGTGTCGATGAAGCCGGGTGCGATGACGTTGGCCGTGATGCCCCGTCCCCCGAGCTCACGCGTGATCGATCGGGCCATCCCGACGAGACCGGCCTTCGACGCGGCGTAGTTGACCTGGCCGACTCCGCCGTACAGACCGACGACCGAGGAGATCAGGACGATCCGGCCGCGGCGCATCCGGATCATCCCTTTGGACGCGCGGCGGACGCACCGGAACGTCCCGGTGAGGTTCACGTCGAGCACCTCCTCGAACTCCTCGTCGGTCATCCGCAGCAGAAGCTGGTCGCGGGTGATCCCCGCGTTGGCGACCAGGACCTCGACCGGACCGTGAGCCGCCTCGACCTGGCTGAACGCCGCATCGACGGCCGCGCTGTCCCGGACGTCACCGATCACCCCGAGGACACCCTCCGGGAGCTCACCACCGCGGTACAGGGTCGCGACCTTGTCACCCGCGGCGACGAACCGCTCGGCGATCGCGCGGCCGATGCCGCGATTCGCTCCGGTGACGAGAACGCTGCGTGGCTCCACCACGGTCCTCCCAGGGGTTGCGGACGGTGTCCGGTCGGGGGCGCCACCGTCAGGCACACCCGGAACGCTCGGTCGACGGTATCCGACAACGATCGCCGACCGGGGGACCCGCGACGCCTAGGTTCCCCGGCCCTCGTTGTCCGATCTGCACAATCGGCGGCCAGCAGCGCCGAGGTACCGTCGGGCCAAGGCCCCGATGTTCGGTAAGGCAGGGCTAAAATCCGGGGGTGAGCAGGACCCGCCCCAGGACGTCCGGGCTCGACGAGGTGCACAGCATCACGCGTGCACCGTCGCCGTTGGCCGAGGACCAGTCGCGCCGCGAACACCGGTACCTGGCGCAGATGGGGATCCGGGTGGTCGCGTTCCTGCTCGTCGTCGTGCTCTGGCATCGCATCCCGGCGTGGATCAGCTGGCTCCTCGTCGTGACGGCGGTCGTCATGCCGTACATCGCCGTCCTCCTCGCCAACGCCGGGCGCGAGCGACGCGAGACGAGCACCGTGCTGATCGACCCGCGCGCTCTCGGCGCACAGGCCGAGGGCCCCGAGGAGGATCAGCACCATGACTGACGCCGGCCTGCCCCACGACCGCATCGAGGACCTCGCGTGCAGCGCACGAGGATGCCGTCGCGCCGCAACCTGGGGGCTGCTCTGGAACAACCCTCGGCTGCACTCGTCCGAACGACGTAAGGTCTGGCTGGCCTGCCCGGACCACCGGGAGCAGCTCGAGCAGTTCCTCGGCGTGCGCGGCTTCCACCGGTCCACCGTCCCGGTCGGCGAGCTCGACACCCTGCCAGGCCGATGAACGCGGGCCACCGGAGGGCTGTCGGGCTCGTGCTCGTCGCGATCGTGCTCGCGGTCGGGTGCACTCTTGCCGGTCGCTGGCAGTGGGGTCGCCATGTGACGGTCGACGCCGAGATCGCCACCGTCGAAGCGAACTATCACGCTCCTGCCGTCCCGATCGAGTCGGTGCTCCCGCGTCTCGACACCCCGCTGACCGACGCCCGGGTGTGGACGCGCGTCTCGCTCACGGGCCACTACCGCGCGAGCGGCACGGTCCTGCTGCGCAACCGCCCGGTCGACAGCGAGTCCGCGTTCCACGTGCTCGTCCCGTTCCAGGAGGACGCGAGCGACGGCGCCGGACCCGTGCTCGTCGTGGACCGCGGCTGGATCCCGCTCTCCACGACCCAGGAGAGCCCGTCGGCGGCGCCGGCACCACCCACGGGACGGGTCACGATCACGGTCCACCTACGCCAGCAGGAACCCCTCTCGACCAGGAGCGCACCGCCGGGGCAGGTGCAGACCATCGCGATCCGCCAGGTGCTCGATGCGGGGGGTGTCGCGACGAGCGTCCCGGCCTACGACGTCTTCGGCGGGCTCGACACCGAGACGCCGGCGCCGGCCGTACCGATCACTGCGCTGCCGGCGCCGAGCACGGACCCGGGTTCGCACCTGTCGTACGCATTCCAGTGGTGGACCTTCGCGATCGGGGCCCTGGTCGGGTTCGGCAGGATGGCGCTCCGGGAGGCCCGAGGCGAGGGTCCTGGGTCGACCGATCGGCCCGCACCCGCACCTCGACGGGTGCCCGCGAGCGTGGCGCGCCGAGGACCGTCCGCGGAGGACGTCGAAGACGCGCTGATCGACGCCCAGCTGGGCCCCTGACACGGCACCACCTGGTGCCCGGCACCCACCCCGCGATCGGCCGCCGCGGTGCTCACGCGAGCGAGATGAGATCCAGGTAGTCCGGTCCGAAGAGGTCCTCGTCGCCGTCGGGCAGGAGGACGACCCGCTCGGGGTCGAGCGCCGCCACCGCGCCCTCGTCGTGGCTCACCAGCACGACCGCGCCCTTGTAGCCGCGGAGCGCCGCCAGGATCTCCTCCCGGCTCGCCGGGTCGAGGTTGTTCGTGGGTTCGTCGAGCAGCAGGACGTTCGCGGACGAGACCACCAGTGCGGCGAGGGCGAGCCGGGTCTTCTCCCCGCCGGAGAGCACCTTGACAGGTTTGTCGGCGTCGTCGCCGGAGAACAGGAACGACCCGAGCACCGAGCGGACCTGCGTGTCGGTGAGGTCCGGGGCCGACGTGCGCAGGTTCTCCACGACGGTGCGGTCGAGGTCGAGTGTCTCGTGCTCCTGCGCGTAGTACCCGAGCTTGAGGCCGTGACCGGGCCGGACCTCACCGGTGTCCGGCGTGTCGAGGCCGGCGAGCATCCGGAGCAGCGTCGTCTTCCCGGCGCCGTTGAACCCGAGCACCACCACGCGACTCCCACGGTCGATCGCGAGCCCGACATCGGTGAAGACCTCCTGAGATCCGTAGGACTTGCTCAGGCCGATCGCCGTCAGCGGCGTCTTGCCGCACGGTGCCGGTTCCGGGAACCGCAGCTTCGCCACCTTGTCCGAGACCCGCGCCTCGTCCAGCGACGAGAGCATCCGCTCGGCTCGGCGCGCCATGTTCTGGGCGGCGACCGCCTTGGTCGCCTTCGCGCGCATCTTGTCCGCCTGGGCCAGCAGGACGGCGGCCTTCTTCTCGGTGTTGGCGCGCTCGCGCCGACGCCGCTTCTCGTCGGTCTCACGCTGCAGGATGTACGCGTCCCACCCGAGGTTGTACTGGTCGAGCTCGCCACGGTTCGCGTCCAGGTGGAAGACCTTGTTGACCGTCGCACGGAGCAGGTCGACGTCGTGGCTGATCACGATGAGCCCACCCGCGTATCCCTTGAGGAAGTCGCGCAGCCAGAGGATCGAGTCGGCGTCCAGGTGGTTGGTGGGCTCGTCGAGCAGCAGCGTCTCGACACCCGAGAACAGGATCCGGGCGAGCTCGACCCGGCGCCGCTGGCCGCCGGACAGGGTCCCGATCGTCTGGCCGAGCACGCGTTCGTCGAGCCCGAGGTTGGACGAGATCCGGCTCGCCTCGCTCTCGGCCGCGTAACCGCCGGCCGCCGTGAACCGCGCCTCGAGGCGTGCGTACCGTTCCATCGCGGCGTCGCGCGTCTCGTCGATCGCGCTCGCCATGGCGCCCTCGGTCTCCCGCATGGATCGCACGATCTGGTCGAGACCGCGCGCCGAGAGGATGCGATCCATGGCCACCACGTCGAGGTTCCCGGTGCGCGGGTCCTGCGGCAGGTAGCCGACGTCGCCGGAACGGGTGATCGTGCCGCCGGTCGGCTGGGTCTCGCCCGCGAGGGTCTTGGTCAGGGTGGTCTTGCCCGCACCGTTCCGGCCGACCAGCCCGATGCGGTCGCCCGCCGCGATCCGGAACGTCGCGTCCTCGAGCAGCACGCGTGCGCCGACGCGCAGCTCGACGGCATGGGCAGTGATCACTGGGGTGTCCTTCCGGCGTCGGCACCTGCCGACTGCGGTTTCCTCCGAACATGGCCCGCGAGCGTTGGCCGCAGGCACAAACGCGACCAAGTCTATGTCTCCGCTAGCGTGGCCAGCGGCGGACCGCCACCGCCACCGGCATCACCGGGGCCGTCCGCGAGCGACAGCCCGCGCCGATCCGCGCACCGGCCGACCACCGACTCCCCCGGGGGAACCATGACCGTCACACCTGAGAACGAGAGCTCCGCCGCCCTTCCCGCCCCGGTGGTCCGTGTGACGCCCGCCGCCGACGTCGCCCTGGTGGCGACCTTCGGCGCGCTTCTCGCCGTGTGCTCGCTCACGTCGATCACGATCGGGCTCGTCCCGGTGCCGATCACGCTCCAGACGTTCGGGGTGCTGCTCGCCGGGGCCGTCCTCGGCGCGCGACGTGGAGCGCTCGCCACGCTCCTGTACCTCGCCGTGGGCCTCGCCGGCGTGCCGGTCTTCGCCCAGGGCGCCGCCGGGCTGGGCGTGCTCGCGACGCCGTCGGTGGGGTATCTCCTGGCGTTCCCGCTGGTCGCGTGGGTCGTCGGTCTGGCCGTGGAGCGGATCCGGCACCCGCGCCGATGGCTGCTCAGCACCCTCGCGGCCACACTGGCGGCGACCGTGGTCCTCTACCTGATCGGTGTCCCGGTCATGGCCTGGCGTGCGGGCGTCCCCGTCTCCACCGCGCTCGCATGGAACCTCTCCTTCATCCCGCTCGACCTCGTCAAGGCCGTCCTGGCGGCCGTGGTGGGCGCAGCGGTCCACCGGGCGTTCCCCGACCTCCTCCGGCGACGCTGACCCGGTCCACGTGATCACGTTCGACGCCGCCACCGTCACCGCACCAGGTACGACGGCGGACGGCGGTCCGGTGCGGCTGCTCGCTCCGCTGACGTGCAGCCTGACCGAACGCCGCATCGCGGTGATCGGGGCGAACGGGTCCGGCAAGAGCACGCTCGCCCGGCTCGTGAACGGCCTCGTCCTGCCCGCGGCCGGACACGTGCGCGTCGACGGCTGGGACACCGCACGGGACGGCGGCGAGGTCCGCCGGCGCGTCGGGTTCGTCTTCACCGATCCCGACGCCCAGCTCGTGATGCCGACACCGCTCGAGGACGTCACGCTGTCGCTCCGCCGCCTCGACCTCTCCCGCGCGGACCGTGCCTCGCGCGCTCGGGAGGTCCTCGAGTCGTTCGGGCTCGGCGATCGCGCCGAGGTTGCGGTGCACGCGTTGTCCGGAGGCCAGAAGCAGCTCCTTGCGCTCGCCTGCGTCCTCGCGACCGGGCCCTCGGTCCTGGTCTGCGACGAGCCGACCACGCTTCTCGACCTGCGGTGGCGTCGACATGTCGAGGACGTGCTCGAGGGGCTCGACCAGCAGGTCCTGCTCGTGACCCACGACCTGGCGAGCGCGCGACGCGCCGACCGCGTCCTCGTCGTCGACCGGGGCGCGATCGTGCACGACGGCGACGCATCGGCCGGTGTCGCGTGCTACGAGGACCTCATGGCGGTCGGCATCCCGTCCGGTCGCGTGCCCCCGCGGAACGGCGTCTCATGAGGGGCGACCGTCGGGGCTCGGCCGCATCGGGTCACGCGTGGTCCCGGTCCGCCGGCGCTGCGCGATCCTCAGGGTTCGCAGGACACGTCGGGGCGGCGGGAACCGCAGGAACGACCGTCGTCCACCGCGCGAGCGTCCCGACCAAGCTCGCGTCGCTCGCCGTCCTCGGTGTCGCGACCGTGGTCCTGCACGGACTGGTCCCGGCCGTCACCCTGCTGCTCGTGACCGTCGGGCTGGCGTTGCTCGCCCGCCTGCCCCGCAGGGCCGCGTTCGCCGGTCTGCGCCCCGTCGTCGCCGTGGTCGTGGTCCTCGGGGCGGTGCAGTGGTGGCAGCGTGGCTGGATGACCGCAGTCGAGGCGGCGGCCGATCTGACCACGCTGGTCCTCGGGGCCACGGTCGTGCTCGCGACCAGCCCGATCGACGACCTCCTCGACACGGTCGTCCGCGCGTCGGCTCCGCTCCGCAGGGTCGGGCTGCAGCCGGAGCTCGTCGCCCTGACCGTGATGCTGATGCTGCGCACCGTCCCCGCTCTCCTCGACCTGACGGCCGAGGTGCGCGACGCCGCGCGCGCACGAGGACTCGGGCGCCATCCCCGCGCCCTCCTCGTCCCGATGGCGATCCGCACCGTTGCGCGGGCGCGCGCGACCGGCGAGGCGCTCGCCGCACGGGGCATCGGCGACGAGCCGCGTCCGAGGTCTGCCGAACCAGCTCTCTGACCACCGGCATCGAGACCTCCCGGAGGGCGGTCTCGATGCCTCGGGCTCCCGGGTCAGATGTTGAAGCCGAGCGCCCGCATCTGCTCACGGCCCTCGTCGGTGATCTTCTCCGGGCCCCACGGCGGCATCCAGACCCAGTTGATCCGGAACCCGTCGACGATCCCCTCGAGCGACTGCCCGGCCTGGTCCTCGATCACGTCCGTCAGCGGGCACGCCGCCGAGGTCAGCGTCATGTCGATCACGGCGGTGTTCGACTGGTCGATCGTCACGCCGTACACCAGGCCAAGGTCCACGACGTTGATGCCGAGCTCGGGGTCGATCACGTCCCGCAACGCCTCCTCGACGTCCGCGGCGGTCGACGGGAGCTCCCGCTCGGATGGGATGGTGGTCATGCGTCCTCCTCGTGCTCGGCTTCATGCTGTTCGACGCCCTCGTGGACCCCCGCCTTGACGATCGCGTCCCGTAGTGCTGCCCAGCCGAGCAGCGCGCACTTGATCCGGGCCGGGAACTTGCCCACACCGGTGAACGCCGTCGCGTCGCCGAGCGCGTCCTGCGCGGCCTCGTCGAGCGGGACGCCGCGCGAGCGCATCAGCTCACGAAACGTCTCGCCGAGCTTCTCGGCGTCGGCGACCGGGGTGTCCGTGACGAGCTCGGCGAGCACGGACACGGACGCGCGCGAGATGCTGCAGCCCTGCCCCTCCCAGCTGACGCTCCGCAGCACGTCGTGCCCGGTCGCGTCCTGCGCGACCTCGACCCGCAACGTCAGCTCGTCTCCGCAGGTCGTGTTGACCTGGTGGGACTCGCCAACCCGCTCGCCGTGCTCGTGCGGTGGCACCAGCCCGTAACCGTACGGGTCCTTCGCATGGTCGAGGATCACCTGCTGGTAGAGCTGCTCCATCGCCGTGGCGCTCATCGCCCGTCACCTCCGTCGGTCGTCAACCCGAAGAACGCTCGGACCCCGCTCAGTGCTTCCCGGAAGACCTCGACCTCGTCCGACGTCGTGTACACCGACGCCGACGCACGGGCCGTCGCCGTGATCCCGAACCGCCGGTGCAGGGGCTGGGCGCAGTGATGACCGACACGTACCGCGACGCCGGCGTCGTCGAGGACCTGCCCGACGTCGTGCGCGTGCACGCCGTCGACCACGAACGCCACGGTCGCGAGACGGTCGACCGCCTCCGTGGGCCCGAGCACGCGGACGTGCGGCACCGAGGCCACCGCGTCGAGCAGCGCCTGGGCGAGCACGTGCTCGTGCGCCGCGACAGCGTCCATCCCGAGCTCCTCGAGATAGTTCGCGGCTGCACCCATCCCGACCGCCTGCGCGACCATCTGGGTCCCTGCCTCGAACTTCTGCGGCGGGGGGGCGAACGTCGTGGACTCCATCGTCACGACCTCGACCATCGAGCCGCCGGTCATGACGGGCGGCAGCGCCTCGAGCAGCTCGCGGCGTCCGTAGAGCGCGCCCACACCCGTCGGACCGAGCATCTTGTGGCCCGAGAACGCCGCGAAGTCGACGCCCAGCGCGGTGAGGTCGACGGGGAGGTGCGGCACGCTCTGGCAGGCGTCCAGCACCGTCAGGGCGCCGACCTCGCGCGCCCTCGCGACGAGCTCCGCGACCGGGGCGATCGCCCCGGTCACGTTCGACGCATGACCGAACGCGAGCACCCTCGTCCGTTCACTCACCACCGTCGCCAGGTCGTCCGTGCGGATCCGGCCGTCGTCGTGCAGACCGAGCCATCGCAGCGTCGCCCCGGTCCGCGCGGCCAGCTCCTGCCACGGGACCAGGTTGGCGTGGTGCTCGGCCTCGGTCACGACGATCTCGTCACCTGGTCCGAGCACGAACTGGCGGGCCGCCGCACCACCGCGTCCGGCGGTCGCGTTCGACATCGCATAGGCGACGAGGTTGATCGCTGCTGTCGCGTTCGACGTCCAGACGATCTCGTCCGAGGCCACGCCGACGAACCGTGCCACCTGCTCGCGCGCCCCCTCGAACGCGTCGGTGGCCTCCTCGGCGAGCTGGTGCGCACCGCGGTGCACGGCGGCGTTCCGCTGCGTGTAGAAGTCGCGCTCGGCGTCCAGGACGACGTCGGGCTTCTGGGAGGTCGCGCCGGAGTCCAGGTACACCAACGGTCGCCCGTCCCGCAGGGTCCGGCCGAGGAGCGGGAAGTCCGCGCGCACCGCTGCGAGCTCGGCGTCGGTGAGGCCCGACGGCGTGCCGGGCGGATGAACGGTCTGCGTCACAGGGGGTCCTTGCTCATGCGTGCTCGTGGTTGATGACGGGTGTTGAGGCGCGGTCAGTCCCGTTCACAGCGATCTGAGGGGCTGCCGGCGTCGCCGAGACGTCAGACGGTCACGCCGGATCCGAGGAACCGGTCGTAGCCCTCGTCCTCGAGGCGGTCCGCGAGCTCCGGCCCGCCCTCCTCCGCGACCCTGCCGTCGACGAACACGTGCACGAAGTCCGGCGTGATGTAGCGCAGGATCCGGGTGTAGTGCGTGATCAGGAGCACGCCGATGTCGGTGGTCGCCTTCACGCGATTGACCCCCTCGGAGACGATCCGGAGCGCGTCCACGTCCAGGCCGGAGTCGGTCTCGTCGAGGATCGCGAACTTCGGGGCGAGCAGCTCCAGCTGGAGGATCTCGTGACGCTTCTTCTCGCCGCCGGAAAACCCCTCGTTGACGCTGCGCGCCGCGAAGGACTCGTCCATCCGGAGCTTCTCCATCGCGGTCTTGACCTCCTTGGTCCACGTCCGCAGCTTCGGGGCCTGGCCGTCGATCGCGGTCTTCGCGGTCCGCAGGAAGTTCGTGACGCTGACACCGGGCACCTCGACCGGGTACTGCATGGCGAGGAAGAGCCCCGCGCGAGCGCGCTCGTCGACCTTCATCGCGAGGACGTCCTCGCCATCGAGGGTCACGGTGCCCGACGTCACGGTGTACTTCGGGTGTCCGGCCAGCGAGTACGCCAGCGTCGACTTCCCCGAGCCGTTGGGGCCCATGATGGCGTGCGTCTCACCGCTGGAGACGGAGAGGTTGACCCCGCGGAGGATCTGCTTGGCGCCCTCCTTGGTCTCGACGCTGACGTGCAGGTCACGGATCTCGAGCGTGGACATGGTCAGTTCTCCTCGGACGGGCGGTGGACGGCGTCGACATCGACGAGCACGTGCTCGCCGTCGACGGTCACGGGGTAGACAGGGACGGGTCGCGTCGCGGGGAGCCCGAGGGCCGCACCCGTGCGCAGGTCGAAACGGGAGCCGTGCAGCCAGCACTCGATCGTGTAGCCCTCGACCTCGCCGTCGGACAACGAGACGGCGCCGTGCGAGCAGAGGTCGGAGATCGCGTGCAGGTCGCCGTCGTCGTCGCGGACGACGGCGACCGGGATCGGACCGCGTTCTCCCGTGAGCTCGACGCGTACCGCCTGCCCCACGGCGACGTCGGAGGCCAGGCACGCCTGCCGGGCGCTCACGCGTCCGCCGCCGCGAGCGCGTCGACTCCGCCGAGGGCGTCGAGGACGCTCATGCTCTTCTCGAGCTCCGCCTCGATCGCGGCGAGCAGTCGCTCCTCGACCTCGGGCACGCCGATCTGCTGGATGAGGTCGTTGAAGAACCCGCGCACGACGAGGCGCCGGGCGTCGGGCTCCGGGATGCCCCGCGACCGCAGGTAGAAGAGCTGCTCGTCGTCGAACCGTCCGGTCGCGCTGGCGTGACCGGCACCTTCGATCAGCCCGGTCTCGATCTCGAGGTTCGGCACCGAGTCGGCGCGCGCACCGTCGGAGAGCACGAGGTTCCGGTTGAGCTCGTAGGTGTCGGTGCCCTCCGCCTCGGCACGGATCAGGACGTCACCCACCCAGACGGTGTGCGCGCCCTCGCCCTGCAGCGCGCCCTTGTAGGTCACGCGGGACCGGCAGGCGGGCACGGCATGGTCGACGAACAACCGGTGCTCCTGGTGCTGACCGGCGTCGGCGAAGTACAGACCGACCATCTCGAGCGATCCGTTCTCCCCGGTGAACTCGGCGTCGGGGGTCACCCGGACGACGCTGCCGCCGAGGGTCACGACGATGTGCTTGACCGTCGCGTCGCGACCGAGGCGGATCCGGTGCGAGGACAGGTGGACGGTGTCGGGGGCCCAGTCGTGCACCGAGACCAGCGTCAGGTGCGCGCCGTCCTCGACGACGACCTCGATGGTCTCCGAGAGCATCGCCGACCCGGTGTGGTCGACGACCACGAGGGACTCGGACAGCTCTCGCGCGTGCACGAGCAGGTGCGACGCGGTCGGGCTCGTCGAGTCGACCCCTTCGACCCGCACCGAGGTCGCGGCACCGGCGACGAGCTGCGGCGGGATCGTCACGACGGTCGCACGCTGGAACGAGTTCCAGGCCGTGGCCGCGGACCGGTCCCCCGGCTTGCCCGCGGTGCCGAGACGGGGGTCGTCGCGATCGACGATCTCGACCGTCACGCCGGCCGCCTCGACGACCGTCGTGATGACCTTCGGGCCCGAGAGGTCGGGGGCGAAGAGCGGCGCGCACCGGTCGACCGGGGCGAACCGCCACTCCTCCTCGCGACCGGTGGGAACCGGGAAGTCCGCCAGGTCGAACGAGGTCGTGCGCTGGGCGCGTGAGCTCGCGGGGACTGTCGGCACCCCGTGGGTGTGTGTCCCGTCCGCGACCGCGCGGGAGTGGTCGGTGGAGAGGCCCCCGGGTGCGGTGGTGGTCTCGTGGTCGGTGGTGCTCGTCATCAGCCGACGGATCCTTCCATCTGGAGCTCGATCAAGCGGTTCAGCTCGAGGGCGTACTCCATGGGGAGCTCACGCGCGATGGGTTCCACGAACCCGCGCACGATCATCGCCATGGCCTCCGTCTCCTTCATCCCACGGGACATGAGGTAGAAGAGCTGGTCCTCGCTCACGCGCGAGACCGTCGCCTCGTGGCCCATCGACACGTCGTCCTCGCGGACGTCCACGTAGGGATAGGTGTCGGAACGGGAGATCTGGTCGACGAGGAGCGCGTCGCACAGCACGTTGGACGCCGAGTGGTGGGCGCCCTCGAGGATCTGGACCAGGCCGCGGTAGGACGTGCGGCCGCCCCCGCGGGCGACCGACTTGGAGACGATCGACGACGACGTGTGCGGCGCGGCATGGACCATCTTGGCGCCTGCGTCCTGGTGCTGGCCCTCGCCCGCGAACGCGATCGAGAGGGTCTCACCACGCGCGTGCTCACCCATGAGGTAGATCGCGGGGTACTTCATCGTGACCTTCGAGCCGATGTTCCCGTCGACCCACTCCATGGTCGCGCCCTCGCCGGCGGTCGCCCGCTTCGTGACGAGGTTGTACACGTTGTTCGACCAGTTCTGGATCGTCGTGTAGCGCACGCGGGCGTTCTTCTTGACGATGATCTCGACGACGGCGGAGTGCAGCGAGTCCGACTGGTAGATCGGTGCGGTGCAACCCTCGACGTAGTGCACGTACGAGCCCTCGTCCGCGATGATCAGCGTCCGCTCGAACTGACCCATGTTCTCCGTGTTGATCCGGAAGTAGGCCTGCAGCGGGATGTCGACGTGCACACCCGGCGGGACGTAGACGAACGACCCGCCCGACCACACCGCGGTGTTCAGCGACGCGAACTTGTTGTCACCCACCGGGATCACCGAGCCGAAGTACTGCTCGAAGATCTCCGGGTGCTCGCGCAGCCCGGTGTCGGTGTCGAGGAAGATGACGCCCTGCTCCTCGAGGTCCTCACGGATCTGGTGGTAGACGACCTCGGACTCGTACTGGGCGGCGACGCCGGAGACCAGGCGCTGCTTCTCCGCCTCCGGGATGCCCAGACGGTCGTAGGTGTTCTTGATGTCGTCCGGGAGCTCGTCCCAGGTCGTCGCCTGCTTCTCGGTCGACCGGACGAAGTACT
>JAKBFW010000218.1 GCA_021833345.1 Pseudomonadota bacterium
CCTCGAGCACGAACTCGGTGATCGCCTCGCGGCGGATCTCGGCGAACACGTCCGGGTAGGCGCGGGCCTCGACGTACAGGCGCAGCATCGCGAGCCCGTGCGGACCGAGGTACAGGTTGGCGCGCCGGGTCGCGTGGGCGACCAGGTACTCACGCAGCGTCTGCACGACGGTCGCGCCGGCAGGCCCGGCGGTCGTGCCGTCCGGGTCGGTCGTCGCCGGGACGCCGGAGCCGGGTCCTGCGGTGGCGGGCACCGTCGTGCCCGGAGCGGCTCCGGCAGCGGCCCCGGGCGCGGCGGGGCCGGTCTCCTCCTCGGGTCCCTGCTGCGAGTGCCGCAACGCGGCCGCGAGCAGGGTCTCCTTGTCCTTCCACCGGAGGTAGATCGACGACTTGCCGACCCGCGCGCGCGAGGACACCTCTTCGATGGTGAGCCCCGTCCACCCCTTCTCGCCGAAGACCGTGAGCGTCGCCTCGAGAGCGCGGGCCTCGAGCTCGGGGTCGCGTGGACGACCAGGTCCCCGTCGGACCTCGGGCACGTCCGGGAGCTCCGGATCGGTTCCAGTCACGCCGCCACCCTAACGGGGCCGACCGACCCCGGACGGCCCCGTCACCTGCGACGGGACGCAGCCGGGCAGCACGACCAAGGTCCCTGGCGCACCCCGACGGGCGCGGCCACGGTGAGAGGTACTCGACGGGGGAGGCGTCCAATGGCGGACGAAGCTCGGTTGATCGATCTCGACGGACTGCAGGGACTCATCGACGCCCTGGGCGCGCGTGGTTACACCGTCGTCGGTCCCACGGTTTGCGACGGGGCCATCGTCAGTGCGCCGGTGCACGACGTCGACGACCTGCCGCACGGGTGGGGGGACGAGCAGGACGCGGCCCACTACCGGCTCCGACGACGCGACGACGACGCGGTGTTCGGCTTCGCGGCTGGCGCACAGTCGGCCAAGCCCGTCGTGTTCCCCGCCCACGAGCTGATCTGGCGCGGGCGGCGCACCGGGACGGAGTTCACCGTCAACGAGCGCGATGCCGACGGCCCGACGGCCGGTCCGCCGCCGCCGTACGCGCTCCTGGGGGTGAAGTCGTGCGACCTGCACGCACTCGCGATCCATGACACCGTCCTGCTCGGTCGCGGCTACACCGACACCCGCTACGCGGAGCGCCGGGCCGGCTCGTTCGTCGTCGCGGTGACCTGCACCGACCCCGGGGGCACCTGCTTCTGCGCGTCGATGGGCACCGGACCGCACCCGGACACCGGCTTCGATCTGGCGCTCACTGAGCTGCTCGACGGCGGTCCGCACCGATTCCTCGTCGAGGTGGGCACGCCGCGCGGCGCGGAGGTGCTGGCCGGGGTCGTGGCACCGCCCGCAGCGGCGTCCGACGTCGCCGCGGCCGACGCGGTCGTGGCTCAGGCGACCGGGCGGATGGGTCGCACGCTGGACACCGATGGCCTCAAGGACGTGCTGTACGCGAGCGCGGAGAGCCCGCGGTGGGACGACGTCGCCTCGCGGTGCCTCGCCTGCACGAACTGCACGTTGGTCTGCCCGACGTGCTTCTGCACGTCGGTCGAGGACGTCGCGGACCTGACCGGCGACGTCGCCGAGCGGCGACGCGTCTGGGACTCGTGCTTCAACGAGGACTTCTCCTACATCCACGGCGGCAGCATCCGGACCGAGACCCGATCGCGCTACCGCCAGTGGATCACGCACAAGCTCGCAGCCTGGGTGGACCAGTTCGGCACCTCCGGGTGCGTCGGCTGCGGCCGGTGCATCACCTGGTGCCCGGCGGCGATCGACATCACGGCGGAGGCCGCAGCGCTGCGCTGGACCCCGCAACCCGCTGCCGCCGGCAGCTGAGCCCCCGACGACGCACCGGAGTGGCAGATGACCAGTCTCATCGACAACCAGCGCCCGGGTCGTGCCGGGGCGATCGACGATCGTCCCGTGGACCCGATGGTGCCGCGCCCGTACCGGATCTCCCGGACGCGACAGGACACCCGCGACACCTTCACCCTCGAGCTCGAGCCCATCGACGGCCCGCTGCTCCGGTACCGCGCGGGGCAGTTCACGATGCTCGACGCGTTCGGGGTCGGCGAGGTGCCGATCTCGATCAGCGGTGACCCGACCCGCCCCGGGCCGCTCGAGCACACGATCCGCGACGTCGGCGTCGTGACCCACGCCCTGATCGCCGCGCCCACCGGAGCGGTGCTCGGGGTCCGTGGCCCGTTCGGCACGTCGTGGGACGTGGCGGCGGGCGAGGGGAAGGACGTCGTCTTCGTCGCCGGCGGGATCGGGCTCGCCCCGCTCCGACCCGCGTTGATGGAGCTGCTGGCCCACCGTGACCGCTACAACCGGGTCGTGCTCCTGTACGGCGCACGCACGCCCGAGGACATCCTGTTCGGCGACGAGCTGCGCACCTGGGCGAAGGACCACGGCGTGATCGTCGAGGTCACCGTCGACAACGGGCAGCACGCGTGGCGCGGTCGCGTCGGCCTGGTCACGCAGCTCGTGCCGCGTGCGGGCTTCGACCCGCGCAACACGCTGGCCCTCGTCTGTGGGCCCGAGACGATGATGCGCTACGTCGCCGCGGCCCTGACCGACCGGGGGGTTCCCGAGCACCGCGTGCGGCTCTCGATGGAACGCAACATGAAGTGCGGTGTCGGGCTCTGCGGCCACTGCCAGCTCCGCGAGCTGTTCGTCTGCGTCGACGGACCGGTGCTTCCCTACAGCCGGCTCGCCCCGCTGCTGTCCACCCGGGAGCTGTGAGATGAGCGCGTCGACGTCCCTTCCCGCCATGCCTGCCCTGCCCCACCTGCCCGACCAGCCCGCTCCGGCGGCGCGGTCCGCCTTGCCCACGCTGGCCGTGTGGAAGTTCGCCTCGTGCGACGGCTGCCAGCTGACCCTGCTCAACTGCGAGGACGAGCTGATGGCTCTGGCCGGGCAGGTCCAGATCGCGTACTTCCCCGAGGCGACCCGGGCCGTGATCGAGGGCCCGTACGACGTCTCCCTCGTCGAGGGCTCCGTCACGTCGCCCG
>JAKBFW010000067.1 GCA_021833345.1 Pseudomonadota bacterium
ACGCCTCGGCCTGGTCGTGGTCGACCTCGAGGAGGAGGGACTTGTCGCTCTGCACGATCAACGGGCCGTCGGTCATCCGTGGGCTGCCTTTCGCGGTGACAGGGGGTGGTCGTGTGCGGTCCGGCTCGTCACGCGGTCGCGTGGTCCTCGGCGTCGATCAGCGTGACGGACGCGATCCGGTGGACCGCGATGGTCAGCTCAGACTCCCGTTCGACGTCGATCGCGCGTACCCGGCCGCCCTCGACGGTGACGGGACGCACCCGTCGGCGGGTGGGCGTGCCGGCAGGACCGACGATCTCGATCCAGACCTCGTGCCGCCCCGCGACCGCCTCGCGCAACGTTCCCAACGCGACGGCGGGGTCCTGTGTTCCCCCGTCGTCGGGCTCGGCCGCCGCCGCAGCCGCCGCGGCGCGCGACTGCAGGGACCGGTCCGCCTGGGCGGCCCGGTCGGCCCCGCGCAGCCGCGGGATCAGCGCGGTCAACCGCGCCGTGCGAGCGCCGGCCGCCTCGCGGACGACCTCGGTGACCGCGTCCGGCGCCCCCGGGCGACGGCGGTCGGTGCGGACGCGCCGCACGGTCGGCCGGCCGAGCACGACCTGCCCGTCGGGCCCCTCGGCCGAGGGGGAGAGCCCGTGCACACGCAAGGCCTCGAGGACGGTGGACGGGTCGGCCTGGCAGGCCAGCACCGTCGGGGCGAGCCGCACCACCCCGAGCCGCGCGAAGACGGGGTTCTGGGCGACACCCGCGAGGAGCATCGGGTCCTCGGCGCGGATGTAGCTGGCCGCGACCCCGACGCGCAGGCGTCCGTGGGTGCGTGCCGCATCGCGGATCAGGTAGTCGAGGGCCTGAGGGACGGGCGTGCGCGAGTGGTTCGCGAGGTCGGCGAGGACCTCGTCCGCGCCGCGACCGTCGTCGAGGGCCCGGCGCACGGTCTCGGCCGTGAACCGTACGGTCAGGGCCGCGCCCCGCGACTCGACCTGGGCGAGGCAGTCGAGGAGGTGCGCGAGCGCCGGTGTCGGACGGCCCGGGACGATCCCGGTGAGGTCGCCCTGCAGGACGAGCTCGTCCACGGGTGGGGCGAGCAGGTCGGCGAGGGTCGTGTCGGCACGCCCGGCGGTGCGTCGATCGGGACCGCCGAGGGTGAGACGGCGCGGTGCCACGCCGAGCTCCACCGACGGTGCGGTCGGGCCGACCTCCTCGGTGCCCTCCGTGCGCTCGTCCTGCAGCTCGGCGAGCAGTGCCAGGCCCGGGGCGCCGAGAGCGCCGGCCCCGGTCACGCCGACGAGCGCGGCCTCGGCGAGCACGGCGGCGACGGCGTCGGCGGACGGGATCGCCCGGGGCGTCCGCCAGGCGAGCACGGTGATGACGCCGTCGGCGTCGAGAGCGCGGACCTCGTCTCCGCGCGGGGCGTCGGCCAGGACCTCGAGCACGACCCGTCGCAGCCGGGCGGCCCACGGCCGGTGCAGCTCTGGGTCCAGTGCGGAGGGCTGGCTGCCACGGGTCCCGCGTGCGCTCGACGCCCATGCCGTGCGGTCGCTGCGCACCCAGGTGCGGGCGAGGTGCGCCCACTGCTCCGGGAGCTCGGCCGCGAGCCAGTCGTCGACCGCGACGGTCGGGGCGAACATCGGGACCGCCTCGCCGTCGTCGAGGGCGAGACCGGCGCTCAGCGCGAGCTCGGCCACGAGGCTCGCGGTCGCGTCGTCGACCTCGAGCTGCTGGGCGAGGCGGCGCAGCTCGCGGACGCCGAGGCCGCCGGAGCGGAGCACCGGGGGCGGGGTGCGCTCCCACGTCCTGATCAGCACGGTGACGAGGCGGACGATCTCCTCGGCGGCGCGGGCGGACTCGGCGTCCACGACGTGGGTGTCACGCGCGGGGCCGTCGGGCCTCGGCGGCTCGACGAGCGCGACGGGGTGCGTGCGTCCGCCACGCAGGGCGAGGCCGACGTGCCGGGGCAGCACGACGGTGTGCGCGTCCTGGGCGATGAGGAGCCCGCGCTGGACGAGCCAGGCAGCGGCGCGTGCCGACGTGCTCGCGCGGTCGGGCGGGGTGTGACCCACGGGCGGGCCCCAGGTCAGCGCGGCCAGGACCTCGCGCGCGCCGGTCGGAGCCGTGGCCAGCAGGTCGGAGAGCCAGCTGCTGCCCGCCGGCACGCTCGTCGCCACGACCGGTCCGAGCCCGCCGGGGAACGGGCCGAGGGCGTCGGCGAGCCCAGGCGCGGGCCGCAGCTCGGGGGAGCCGGTCCGCGGGTGCCAGAGCAGTGCGAGGTCGGTCGCGTCGTCGAGCACGGTCGTGACGTCCGGGTGGGGCACGTCGAGAGCGTCGGCGAGGGAGTCGGCGGTCACCGGTCGTCCCAGGTCGTCCACGACGACGGCGGCCTCGAGGACCTGGACGGCGAACGCGTCGAGGCGCGAGATCGCGCGCTCGATGCTGGCGCGACTGGTCGCTCGGGCGGCGAGAGAGGCGAGCGTCGTCGGCGTCGGGTTGGCCAGGTCCGGTCGGCGCAGCATCAGGGTGACGAGCGTCTCGTCAGAGCGGTCACGCAGGTGCTCGCTGAAAGTGGACATCCCTGCAACGATACGGCGTCGCGCACGGCTGCCCGACCGGGGGAGGCTCGACCTCCGGAGAATCGTGCGGCGTCGGGACGACGCGCCAGGTAGCCTAGGTGCGTATGCGTGCGTCTGCCCACGCGCGTTGTTCCCCGTCACAGACTCAGACACAGAGGTTCCAGTGCCCACCGGCAAGGTCAAGTGGTTCGACACCGAGCGCGGCTTCGGCTTCATCGCCAGCGACGAGGGTGACGAGGTGTTCCTGCACGCCTCCGCGCTGCCGGCGGGCGTCGCCTCGCCCAAGCCCGGGACCCGGGTGGACTTCGGCGTCGCCGACGGCCGCCGCGGGCCGCAGGCGCTCTCCGTGAAGATCCTCGACCCCGTCCCGTCCGTCGCGAAGGCGCAGCGCAAGCCCGCCGACGACATGGCCGTGATCGTCGAGGACCTCATCAAGGTGCTCGACAAGGTCGGCAACGACCTGCGTCGCGGGCGCTACCCCGAGAAGGCCACCGGCGAGAAGTACGCCGCGCTGCTGCGTGCGGTCGCCGACAGTCTCGAGGGTTGATCGGTGGCCACCAAGAAGTCGGCCACGGACGCCGTCCTCGAGGGCGCCGTCGACCTGGCACGCGTCGCCGCCGAGGACATCGCCGAGCACCCGAGCGATGTCGGCGAGCACCTGGGCACGGTCGTCGAGGGCGAACGCCTGGTCTCGCACCTGTTCGCGTGCGCGGCGCCGGGCTACCGCGGCTGGCGCTGGACCGTGACGCTCGCCCGTGTCCCCCGCGGCCGGGCCGCGACCGTGTGCGAGGTCGAGCTGCTCCCGGGTGACGACGCGATCCTCGCGTCGACGTGGCTCCCGTGGTCGGAACGGCTCCGACCGGGCGACCTGGGTCCGGGGGACGTGCTCCCGCTGATCGCGGACGACGACCGGCTCGAGCAGGGCTACGAGGCGACCGGGGATGCCGATGCCGACGTGATGGCCGTGTTCGAGCTCGGTCTGGGCCGCGAGCGCGTGCTCTCCCCGCACGGTCGTGCGGCCGCCGCCGAGCGCTGGTACACGGGCTCGCACGGCCCGACGACGCCGGGCGCCGTCGCCGCGAGCGCGCCGTGCTCGACCTGCGGGTTCCTGATCCTGGTCGCAGGCTCGCTGCGGACCGAGTTCGGGGTCTGCGCGAACGAGTGGTCGGACGACGACGGGCGCGTCGTGAGCATGGACCACGGCTGCGGTGCCCACTCGCAGACGGACGTCGAGCAGCAGGGCAGCGACTGGCCCGCACCGGGAACGGTCGGTGACGACCTCGACATCGAGCTCGTCAACCTGATCGCCGAGCATCACGAGGCGGCGCGCGACGTGCCGGCCGAGGAGACGCCGGCCGAGGAGACGCCGGCGGACGAGGTCCCGGCCGAGGACGTGCGGGCCGACGAGGTCCCGGCCGAGGACTTCCCGGTGGTCGAGGACCCCACCCCGCCGGACGTCCGGTCGGACGTCGTCGCTGTGGAGGCGGCCCCGTACGTCGAGGTCGTCGCACCGGCGCCGACGGATGAGGACGAGCCGCTCGACGGCTCCGTGAACGACCCCGAGAAGTGACCCTCGACGTCTTCGGGACCACCGCACTACGCGATGCAGTCCTGGGGGCGTGGCAGGCCTCGCCGGCCCGGTTGCGCGAGGACGCCAACCACGAGGAGGACCACGCACGCGGCTACTACCGCGACCGCGTGATCATCGAGCTCGCCCAGAACGCCGCGGACGCGGCCTCCCGCGCGGGCGTGCCAGGTCGGCTGCTCCTGCGGCTCACCACCGGACCGCACCCGGTCCTGGTCGCCGCGAACACCGGGGCGCCGCTGGACGCGGCCGGTGTCGCATCGCTGGCCTCGCTGCGGGCGTCCGCGAAGCGCGGGGCCTCAGCCGCGACGGGCGTGGTCGGCCGGTTCGGGGTCGGGTTCGCCGCCGTCCGCGCCGTGGCCGACGAGATCGCGGTCCTGTCTGCGTCCGGAGCCGTCCAGTTCTCGCTGTCCCGCACGCTGGACGCGCTGGCCCGGTTGACCACGGCGGACGTGCCGCCCGGCCCGACCGCCGTCCGACGCGACGCTCTCGCCCAGGAGGTCGCGCACCGTGACGGCTCCCTGCCGGTGCTCCGGCTCCCGTTCGAGCACACCGGCCACGCGCCGGCGGGGTACGAGACGGCGGTCGTGCTGACGCTCCGGGACCACGGCGCGGTGCAGCACGTGACCGCGCAGCTGTTGTCCGTCGGGGACGCGCTGCTGCTCGCCCTCCCCGGTCTCACCGAGGTGCTCGTCGAGATCGACGACGCGCCGGTGCGCCGGATCGCCGACGTCGAGGACCGCTGGCGGGTGGTGCGCGGCGCCGGTGAGGTCCCGCTCGCGCTGGTCGCCGACCGCCCGGTCGAGGAGCGCAGCCAGCGACGCTGGGAGGTCACCTGGGCGTTGCCGCGGGGCACCGGTGAGGCGACCTCCTGGTCGCACGTGGTGCATGCACCGACCCCGAGCGACGAGCCGTGCACCCTGCCCGCGCTGCTCGTCGCGACCCTGCCGCTCGACCCGACCCGGCGGCACGTCGCCCTGGGACCGCTCGCCGAGGCGGTGATCGCGCGCGCGGCCGAGGTGTACGGCGTGCTGGCCGCCGAGGTCGCGGCGGCCGGTGACGGCGACCCGCTCGCCCTCGTCCCGACCGGGCTCGCGTCCGGCGCGGTCGACGGGGCGCTGCGCGACGAGATCGTCGAGGTGCTCCGGCGGACCCCGATCCTGCGTCCGGCGTCCGGCGGCGAATCCGGCGGTGAGCTGCTCGAGCCGGACCGCGCGGTCGCGATCGCCGGGCCGGTCGGCCAGGACCCGCGGGCCGTCGCCGCGCTCGCCATGTGGGGCACCGGTCTCGTCGTGCTGCCACCCGGGCGCGAGGCGGCGGCGCGGACCGTGGCCGTCGAGCTGCACGACCTCGCGGAGGTCGTCGAGGGCCTCCCGCTCGGTGGCGGGGCGGCGCACTGGCGTGAGCTGTCCGCGGCGCTCGAGCCGTCCGCCACCGACGCCGGGGTGCGTGAGCAGCTCGCGGCGCTGCCGGTGCTGCTCTCCGACGGACGGACGGTCCGGGGTGCGCGCGGCCTCGTCGCCTGGGACGCCTCGGCAGGACCGGCGGGCGCCGAGCTCCTCGCCGGGTTCGACGTCCTGAGCCGGTGGGGGCTGCGCGTCGTCGATCCCGAGGTGATGCACCCGCTGCTCGAGCGCCTGGGGGTCCAGGTGAGCGACGCGGGGGCTCTGCTCGCGTCGGCGCAGGTGCGTCAGGCGGTCCTCGACTGCGCGGACGACGAGGACCTCGACGTCGTCGATGCCGTGACCGACGCGGTGCTCGGGCTGCTCCGTGCGGCGGTGGCGGACGGCCGGGTGCCCGCGTCGGTGCGGAGCTGGCTCGGTCTGCTGACGCTGCGTGCGGACGACGGCGAGCCGGCCCCCGCGCACGGCCTCGTGGTGGCGGGGTCACCGGCCGCCCTGGTGCTCGACGACCGGGTGCTGGCGGCGGTCGACCCGTCGCTCGTCCGACGCTGGGGGAGCGACGTGCTGGCGGCGGCGGGGGTGCGGCTCGACCTGGCGGTGACGGTCGTCCCCGACGTGGTCGCCGACCCCGACGCGATCGATCTCAGCGGCGGCGACCTCGAGGGGGGCAGCGACGACCCGGGCGTGCTCGCCGCCCAGCTGCTCGACGGGTGGGAGGACTACCTCGAGAGCCTGGCCGAGACCCTGGGGGCGGGGACCTATGTCGGTGAGATCCCGGCCGTCGCGGACCTCGACGCGGTCCGTGACGACGCATGGCCGCAGGTGCTGGTCCGGCTGACCGACGAGCCGGAGCTGCGGCACGCGCTGCTCGCCCGGCCCGCCGGAGCCGCGTCGTACACGGCCTGGTGGCTGCGCTCGCGCTCCGGGCTGGGCCTCGGCCGGCCGTTCGGCTGCACCGACGCGGGCGCGGTCGTCCGGCTCCTGCTCCCGCCTGCCCCGGCTGCGCTGGCGGGCGCGGACCTCGACGTGCAGCGCGCGCTCGGCGGCCTGCTGAGCCTCGGGGACCTCGATGCGCACGGCTGGGAGTCGGTGCTCGGCGATCTCGCAGGCACGGTCGACCCGGTCGTCGCCGCCGCCGTCTGGCAGGGCCTGGCCGCCGCAGCATCGGCCGGTGTCGACCTGGCGGATGCGGTCACCTCGTTGCCGGGCGTGCGGGCGACGCCGGACGGGCTCGAGATCCGGATGACGCTCGTCGAGGACGCGGCCGTGCTCGCGAGCCCGATGTGGCTGCAGCGGGGTGACCTCGCGGGACTCGTGCCGTGCCCGTCGGCGACCGCCGAGGTGCTGGCGCAGGCGCTGGACCTGCCGCTCGTCGACGAGCTCGCGGAGGGGCTCGTCGACGGGTCGCACGGCGCCCGGGTCGCCGTGCCCGCAGGCGTGCTGGACCTGTTGGGCTCGTGCCCCGCGACCTGGCGCGAGCACGACCACCTCACGGTCGACGGCGTGGCGGTCGGCTGGTGGGTCGAGGGCGACGGGCCGGAGGCCGTCGTGCACGCCGGGCACCTGACGGGGCTCGCCCGCGGGCTCGCGCAGGCGTCCGGGCGCTGGGACCTGAGGCATGCCGTGGACGTGCTGCTCGCCGCGCCCGAGCGGCGGGTCGAGCTGGTGGTGGAGCAGGCGACCGATGACCTCGCGTGACTTCTCGCTGGCCAGCCTGATCCCCGGGGTGTTCCTGCCGACGATCGTCTTCGAGATCGGCCTCGGTGCGATCCTGCCGGTCATCGCCCTGACCGGGCTCCACCTCGGCGTGAGCGTGGCGGGCGCCGGTCTGCTCGTGTCGATGCTGGCGATCGGGCAGATCCTCGGGGACGTCCCGGCCGGTGCGCTCGCGGCCCGGGTCGGTGACCGGCGGGCGATGCTCCTCGCCTCGACGGTCACGATCGCGACGCTGAGCGCGAGCGCCCTGGCGCGGTCCGTCTGGCTGCTCGGTGCCGGCGTGCTCGCGACCGGCGCGGCGAACGCCGTGTTCATGCTCGCGCGGCAGTCCTACCTGACCGAGGCCAGCCCGGTGCTGCGCCGGGCGCGCGCGCTGTCGACGCTGGCCGGGGTGCAGCGGATCGGGACGTTCATCGGGCCGTTCGCGGGTGCGCTCGTCATCCACCTCGCCGGGACCGGCTCGGTGTACTGGCTCGCGGCCGGCACGTCGCTCGTCGCCGCGGTGATCGTCGCCGTCGTGCCGGACGTCGCGGACGCGTCGGCGGCGCACGCGCGTGCCGCGGGCGTCGTGCCCGTGCGGCGGGTCCTCGGCGACCACCGTCAGGTCTTCCTCACGCTGGGGGTCGCGGTGCTCACGGTCGGGGCCGTCCGCGGGGCGCGTCAGACGATCCTGCCGCTGTGGACCGAGCACCTCGGGATGTCGGCGACGACGACGAGCCTGGTGTTCGGCCTGTCCGGGGCGGTCGACATGCTGCTCTTCTACCCGTCCGGGAAGGTCATGGACCGGATGGGTCGGCTGTGGGTCGCGATCCCGTCGATGCTCGTGATGGCGGTCGCGATGATCGCGCTGCCGTTCTCGCGCACGGTCGCGACGGTCAGCGTGGTCGCGATGGTGCTCGGCTTCGGCAACGGGATCGGCTCGGGGATCCTCATGACCCTCGGCGCCGACGTCGCACCGGCCGACCGTCGCGCGCAGTTCCTGGGGGTCTGGCGCGTGATCCAGGACACCGGGAACGCCGGAGGACCTCTCCTGGTCGCCGCGGGTGCGGCGCTCGGCAGCCTCGGCGGCGGGATCCTCGCGACGGGCACCACCGCGGTCGTCGCGGCCGGGGCGCTCGCGCGCTGGGTGCCGCAGTGGTCGGTGCACGCGAACCGGAGCACGCGGCGTCGGGCCGCCGAGAGCGCCGCACGGGCCGGGCTCGGCTAGCGCCGGGGCCGGGCTCGGCTAGCGCTCGGCCCGGCGGGCCCGGATCCGCCAGACGAGCAGGGCGACGAGCACCACCGCGAGAGCGATCACGGCGGCGTCACGGCCGATCGTCCGCTCGACCGCGGCGTAGGAGGCGCCCGCGAGGTAGCCGGCCGTCACGACGACCGCGCCCCAGATGATCCCCCCGGCAGCGTTGAACGCGAGGAATACCGGGTACCGCATCCGCGCCGTGCCGGCGAGCGCCGGCATCACGGCGCGGAAGAACGCGACGCCGCGTCCGAGCAGGACGGCCCAGCCGCCGCGACGCTGGAGGAACCGCTGCGCGGCCTCGAGCCGCTCCCGGTGCCGGGCGAGCGCCTTCAGCTCGAGCACCCGGCCACCGAAGTGCCGACCGACCTCGTAGCCGACGGTGTCGCCGACGATCGCGGCGAGGATCACCACGGCGAGCACCGCCGGGAAGGGCACCTGGCCACGGTTGGCCGCCACGCCGCCGAGGATCGCCGCGGTCTCGCCCGGGAGCACGAACCCGACGAACAGGGCGTCCTCGGCGAACACCACGAGGCCGACGACGCTCAGCACGATCCAGGCCGGCGCTCCGAGGACGTGGTCGAGCAGCCCGCTCATCCGCGCGGTGCTGCTCTGCCGCCGGGAGCCGCCGGGACGGCGCCCCGGTGCCGACGGTCCCAGCGCAGCCCGAGCGCGCCGAGGACGAGGCCGGCCACGCAGGTGACGGGCACGGTCCACGGCGCGTCGGCCAGTCGCCACGTCAGCACACCGACCACGGCCGCGACCGCCCACACGGCCATGCCGACCAGGCTCACCAGGCGCAGGTCGACGGCGAGGGGTGGGGGGGAGGCGCGGCGTCGCTCGGGACGCAACGCCATCGACAGGACGGAAGGCACGGGGCGAGCCTACCGACCGTGGCGCAGGGGTCAGGACCGGTCGCGGGACGACTTGGTGCCGGCGAGGGAGGTCGCGGTGCCGAAGGCGGCCGCGACGGCCGCGAGGTACACGGTGGCGACGTCGGACGGCGCGAATCCGGCCGCCTGCACCGCGGCGACGTCGTTCTCCTCGTGCGCGAGGACAGCACCCAGGGCCGGACCGTAGGGACCCGTGTTGTCCCGCAGGGCGTTCGCGACGTCCGCAGACACACCCGTGCGGGTCGCGAGCTCGCTCGGGGTCGCGCTCTGGTGCGACGCGATCGCCGAGAGCAGGCCGACCGTGTAGGCGGCGTCGGACCCGGCGAGGGTCCGGCACGCGGTGGCTCGGGCCAGGATGAACCACAGCGACCCGAGGGAGCTGGGCCGTGCGTCCATCAGCGAGGCCATGGCGAGGGCGCCGAGCTGTTGCGGTCCGACGAGCACGACGGCCTGGCGCACCGAGTCGACCTGGCGTCGGAGCGCGACCGCGCTCGAGTTGACGAGGCGCAGCACGCGGACCGCGAGCTCGGGGTCCGCGCTGACGACGCGCACGACGGCGACGTGGTCGATCTCGTCGGCGCTGAGCAGCTGCATCAGCTCGAGGCACTGGAGCTCGCCCGCGCTGAAGCTGGTCGTCGGCATGGGCGCGTCGCGGCTGAAGATCGGGCCCTGCAGGAGGTCGACGCCGAGCTCGACGCCGAGCTGGGTCCGCGGGTCGGAGTCGGCCCGCTCGCCGATCACGGCGACACCGTCCTCGTGCGCGCGACCGATCAGGTCGCGCAGCGCGTCGACGTCGGAGGAGAGGTCCACCTTGACGAAGTGCACGACCGGCAGCAGGGCGTCCTGGGCCGGGGTGCCGGCGAAGTCGGCCAGCGCGATGCGGATCTGGCGGTCGGACAGCGCTGCGACGACGTCGGCCGCATCCCGTCGTTCTGCGAAGGACGCGGGGAGCTCGAGCACCAGACCGCCGGACGGTGTCGGCACGGAGGAGGTCCCGCGCAGCATCCCGGGCGTCGCGCGGAGGAACAGCGTGCAGTCACCGGCGATCGTGGCCATGTGGAGCTGGGCGTACTGGTTCTCGACGGTGGTGGCCGACGGCTCCTGCTCGAGGGCACCCCAGCCCGGCGTGTGCAGGCTGACCTGCACCGCGTAGCCGTACACGCTGCGGTCGGTGCGGATCACGGGCTGACGGTGGACCGCGACCTGCGTCGGGGCGGCGGACCGCTGATCGCCGTCAGGCGGGATCCCTGGCAGGTGCGGGTCCACAGGAACGTTGCTCATCTCGTCCTCCTGATCGTCCGTCGCCCCGGCTGCGTGAGGAGTCGTGGCGGACGTGATCGATGTCACGCCCTGCTGCGGCGGTCCTCAGCCGAGCGGTGCCCGCAAGGGCCATCCGGAGTCGTCGAGCACGGTCTGGACGGCGCGGCCGGTGCGGGCGTTGACGACGATCGGCGCGAGCAGGTTCGCGGTCGCCGGTTCCTCGCCCTGCGGCGGGCTGACGACGGTCAGCAGCACGGTCTCGGCCTCGGTCAGGTCGAGCGCGGTCCGGACCGCGGACGGGATGGCGGGCTCGTAGTCCGGGAAGAACTCCCGCGGCGGCACGACGAACAGCCGGACCTGGGGCTCGCCGTCGCTGCGCAGCGCGAACAGCACGCCGATGTCGTCGAGCGGGGTCAGCGAGTAGCGGACGTGGTCGGGAAGGCCGGGCAGCGGCGCCGTCAGGTCGAGGGCATCGGGGATGTCCACGTGCGCGCCGCGCAGGCTCACGGAGACGAGCACGGCCGTCACTTGAGGTAGTCCATCAGCGAGGGCTGCAGCGACTTGCCTGCCGCCGCGAGGGCGCCCTGGTACGTGACGGACTGCTGCTGGATCTTCAAGATCATCTCCGCGAGGTCGACATCCTGGACCGACGACACCTGGGCACTCAGCGCGACCTGCGTCGAGCCGAGCACGGTCTGGGCGTTGGTGATCTGGTTCTGCTGGGCGCCGATCGCGGACTGCTGCGCCGAGATCGTGCTGAGTCGCGCGTCGATCGCGGTGAGGTCACCGGTCGCGCTCGTGCCGCTGCGGATCTCGGCGGCCATCTTGTCGAGCAGCGCGAAGGCCGACGGGTTCGCGGGGTCGACCACGCCACCCGTGTCGGTGCCGAACACCGCCGACGCGGAGGCGTCGACGCGCACGGTCGTGTCGGCCGAGACGCGGCGCTGGACCGTCGCGCCGGGGACGTCGTTGGCCGCGTAGGTGGCCGGGGTCGCCGGGGTCGCGGGAGGCCCTGCGCTCGCGGGGGTCCCGGGAGTCACGGTGATGGCTGTCGCGGCGTTCGACGTGCCGGCGAACACGTTGCGACCCAGGAGCTTCGTGTTGGCGAGGCTCATGAGCTGGGCCTTGAGGCTGTCGATCTCCGTCGCGAGCGCCTCGCGTCCGGTCGGGCTCATGCTCGCGGTGTTGCCACTCTGGACGGCGAGGTCTCGCGCGCGCTGGAGCGTGGAGACCGACGAGCTCAGAGTGCTGTCGATCGTGCTGAGCCACGCGGTGCCGTCGTTCGCGTTCCGCTGGTACTGCGTCGCGGCGCGCTGGTCGGCCTGGAGCCGCAGCAGGTCCGAGGTCCCGCTCGGGTCGTCGGACGGCTTGCTGATCTTCGTGCCGCTCGACATCTGGTTCTGCAGCGCGGCCGCCGCGGCGAGGTTCATCTGGACGTTCGCCAGGGTCGAGCGCGAGATCGTCTGCTGCGTGACGCGACTGATCATGGTCACAGCCCCACGGT
Source organism: Pseudomonadota bacterium (assembly GCA_021833345.1). GTDB lineage: Bacteria > Actinomycetota > Actinomycetes > Actinomycetales > Cellulomonadaceae > JAJDFX01. The sequence goes on from JAKBFW010000067.1 coordinate 12,160, forward strand.
GCCGGTGCGGTTGATCAGGGTGTCGAGCATCTGGTCGATCGCGGTGAGGACCCGCGCGGATCCCTCGTACGCACGCTGGTACGTCAGCATGTTCGTCGCCTCCTCGTCGGTGCTCACGCTCGTCTGGGCCAGCTGGAGGCCCTCGGCGGTGGATCGTGCGGCCTCCGCGACCGTCGAGCGGGCCGTCGCGCTCTTCGAGTCCACGCCGAGCTTCACGACGAACGCCGACCAGGCGGAGTCCGGGCTGCCCGACGCCGAGGAGAGCTGGCTGATCTTGTCGGCGAGCGAGCCGTCGACGATGCCGCCGGTGGTCGTCGCCGCGGCGATCTTCGTGGTGTCGGTGATCGCCACGGACAGTCCGAGCGCCGCGGGCTGCGTCGCGTCGACGGCGAAGAAGGTGCCGGCGGGGTTGCCGTTCTGGTCCTGGCCGGTGGAGTGCAGCGCGTTGACCGTGGTCGCGAGCGCGGTGGCGACGGCGTTGTACGACGCGGCCGCCTCGGTCAGCATGCCGCCCGTTCCGGACGCGTCCGGGGGAGCGAGGACCGCGAGCGTCCCGGCGACCTTCCCGCCCGAGAGCGGCACCTGGACGGCCGGGTTCGACGCCCAGACGACCTGCACGCTGTTCGCGGGCGGTGCTGAGGTGGTCGCGTTCGTGAACGTCGCCGCCCCGGTCACCGCGATGGCGTTGGCGCGCGCACCGTCGACCAGCGCGTTGCCGCCGACGAGCACGTCCACCGTCCCGTTGTCCCTGACCCGCGCCGTCGCGCCGGTCAGGCTCGAGAGCTGCGTGACGAGCTGGTCGCGCTGGTCCATGAGCTCGTTCGCCGAGCCGCCGGCGTTGGTGATCGACAGGATCTTGGCGTTGAGGTCCGCGACCGAGGACGCCGTCGTGTTCACGTCGCTGGCCATGCTCGCCAGGTCGCTGCGGCTCTGTGACCACTCGGTCGAGGCCGACGTGTACAGCGTCTTCAACCGGTCGACGACCGCCTGCGAGTCCTGCAGGACGACCGACCGGGTGGCCGCCGAGTCGGGGTTGTTCGCGAGGTCGGACCACGCCGACCACATCGTGCTGAGCTGGCTGGACAGCCCGGTGGTGCTCGGCTCGCCGACCGACGACTCGAGGTTCGCGTACGACGCCGCCTGGACGCCGAGCTGCGCGGACGTCCCCGTCGCGGTGCGCAGGCGCGCGTCCAGGAAGGGGTCGCCGAGCCGCGAGATGCCGGTGACGGTCGCGCCGTTCCCGGAGCTCGGCACGCTCGAGTACATCGACGGCGTCGACAGCCCGGCGATCGACGTGATGTCCGCGCGCTGCCGGGTGTACCCGACGGTGTTGGCGTTGGCGATGTTCTGGCCGGCGACCTCGAGGGCCTGCCGCTGGGCCATCAGGGAGCTCAGCGCGGTGCTGATCCCGGAGAAGGTGCTCATCGTCCGCGCGCTCCTCTCAGAACGATCGGTCGAGCAGCTGTGCGCTGCCCGCGGTGGCGGCGGTCATGCCCTGGCCGTCGTAGGTCTGCACGCTCTCCTGCAGGGACATCAGGGTCTCCTGGGCGGCGCGGTGCGAGATCGCGAGCAGCTCGCGGTTGCCGTTGGCGAGCTCGACGATCTCCGACGTGAGGGAGACGAACGCCTCCCGGTGCGCGTGCAGCAGCTCGTTCCAGGGAGCCGGTGCCTGCTGCGCGAGGGACAGCAGGCTGAGGCCGGGGTCGAGGCCGAGCTCGATCGCGGCGGCCTCGGACTCGACCGTGCGGCCGAGCTCGGAGTCGCGGATCTGGTCGAGCACCGTCTCGACCTCACGCGTCGCGTGACCGAGCCAACGCGTGCGACCGCTGGTGAGGATCATCTGCTCCTCCTCCAGCTTGAACAGCAGGAGCTCGAGCAGATGACGCTCTTGCCACAGCACGTCTGACAGCTGCATCAGGCCCATCGTGACCGTCGACCTCTCTGTTGCGAGCCCGTTTCCCGGACCGTAGCCACTCGTGTCTGACTCGTTGATCGACCGTGCGGCGCGGGTTGTGACCAATTCGGGTCAACGATCTGGTGCCGGGTTGCGGGACCGTGCGCCCGGTGGGGGAGGTTCGCGCGGAATACAGGTTCACGGTAGCCAACCGAGGGGACCGACACGCGGATCCGGCGCGGCGTGCGAGTCGGGCATACCTCGACGGAGTTGGACATCCCGCCCTCGACGTGGGCATTTGGTCCTAGTCAGATGGGGTGAACATGAGAACTTTCTCCTTCAAACTCCTCAAGCGCGGCTGCGCCACCGTCGAGAACCGTCCGGTGCCGGAGATGACAGAGCAGCAGATGAGCGACATGGTCGTCGCGCACCTCCCCCTGGTGGGCTACCACGTCAACGAGGTCCTCATGCGCGTGCCGTC
>JAKBFW010000068.1 GCA_021833345.1 Pseudomonadota bacterium
TTCGTCGCGACGTCGGGGACCAGGTAGACTCGTCAGGTTGCCTCGGCGAGGGACATCGGACGGTCTGACCGGATCCGAGTCCGTGATCGACAGGGTGGTCGCCTCCGCGTGCCCGTCCCGTGTCCCGCGTCGAGGCCACCACCGACTCAGCAGCTGTTCGCCATCATCACCTTCGTCTTGGGAGTACTCGTGTCCGAGGTCAAGCTCGTCGCCACCACCCGCACCGACTTCGGCAAGGGCGCCGCGCGCCGCACGCGCCGCGCCGGCCTCATCCCCGCGGTCCTGTACGGTCACGGCTCGGACCCGCTGCACGTGTCGCTGCCGGGTCACGAGACCTTCCTCGCGCTGAAGCACGCGAACGCGCTCTACGGTGTCGAGCTCGAGGGCAAGAAGATCCTGGCGATCATCAAGGACGTGCAGCGCGAGCCGGTGCGCCAGGTCATCGAGCACATCGACATGCAGATCGTCACGAGCGGTGAGACGGTCTCGGTCGAGGTCCCGGTCACGATCGTGGGCGAGTCCGCTCCGGGCACGATCCACTTCGTCGAGCTCCAGGCGTTGAACCTCGAGGCCGAGGCGACGCACCTCCCCGAGAGCATCGAGGTCTCGATCGAGGGCCTCGAGGCGGGCGTGCAGATCCACGCCGGCGACGTCGTGCTCCCGAAGGGTGCTGTGCTCGGCGACGACCCGACGGCCGTGGTCGTGACGATCGCCGTTCCGCAGGGCGAGGCCGAACCGACCGACGAGGGCGCAGCCGTCTGATCTCGACGGACTGAGCCGTCGACTGCGCGACGACCCCCTCGGCGCCCGGTACCGTCAGGTGCCGGGCGCCGAGGCGTCGGCGCGGCCCGCGGCGTCTGCGCACCGACACCCTGTGAGGACGTGACATGAGCGACCAGCCCTGGCTCGTCGTCGGGCTCGGCAACCCGGGGCCGCAGTACGCGGGCAACCGGCACAACGTCGGCCAGATGGTGCTCGACGAGCTGGGCGGGCGCACCGGGGCGTCGTTCGCGCTCCGCACGACGCGGGGCACGCGGTCGGCCGTCGCGGAGACCCGCCTCGGGCTGCTCCCTGGCGGTGCGCCAGGCGCTCGGGTGATCCTCGCGAAGCCGGTCACCTACATGAACACCTCTGGTGGACCGGTGGCGACCCTCGCGCACTACTTCGGCGTCGCACCGGACCAGGTCGTCGCGGTGCACGACGACCTCGACATCCCGTTCGGCGAGGTACGGCTCAAACGAGGTGGCGGCGAGGGCGGTCACAACGGACTGCGCGACACGACCAAGGCGCTGGGCACCAAGGACTACCTGCGGGTTCGCGTGGGGATCGGCCGTCCTCCGGGGCGGATGGATGCGGCGGACTTCGTCCTGCGGGACTTCTCGGCCGGCGAGCGCAAGGATCTCGGATGGCTCGTGGGTGCGGCGGCGGACGCGGTCGAGCTGCTCGTCACGGACGGGCTCGAGAAGGCCCAGCTGAGGTTCCACACCAAGGTGTAGCGCTGGGCTCGGTGTCGTCCGAGGGCTCTCGTAGACTGACGCGCACACCTCGGCTCCGCACGGATCCGGGGCGGTGGTGCTGCCATCGCCGTGCTCACGAAGGACATCATGGATCTCACCGGCCTTCTCTCCGCCCTGCTCGTGGACCCAGGCGTCGCGCAGGCGGTCGAGAGCGTGCGGACCCGCGGCGCTGTTGAGGTCGTCGGTCCCCACGGCATCCGGCCACCGCTGCTGGCCTCGTTCGCCGGCGCTCGGGCGTCCGCCTCTCCGCGCGCGGCGCACCGTGATGCTGCGCCGGGCCGCGACGTGGGCCGCCCCCTCGTCGTCGTCACCGCCACCGGCCGCGACGCCGACGAGCTCGCCGAGGCGCTCAGGTGCTACCTGCCGCCGGACCAGGTCGCCGTTCTCCCGTCGTGGGAGACGTTGCCGCACGAGCGGCTCTCGCCGCGGAGCGACACCGTCGCCCGTCGTCTCGCGGTGTTCCGCAGGATGGCCCATCCGACGGCGGACGGCGGGCCGACCGGGGAGATCCGGGCGCTCGTGGTACCGGTCCGTGCTCTTCTCCAGCCTGTCGTGAGCGGGCTCGGCGAGCTGGAGCCGGTGCAGCTCTCCGTCGGGGACGACGCCGACCTGTCGGACGTCGCGGACCGCCTCGTCGCGGCGGCGTACGCGCGCGTGGACATGGTCGAACGTCGTGGCGAGTTCGCCGTGCGCGGCGGGATCCTCGACGTGTTCCCGCCGACCGAGGACCACCCGCTGCGCATCGAGTTCTGGGGCGAGACGGTCGAGGAGATCCGGTGGTTCGCGGTCGCCGACCAGCGGAGCCTCGAGGTCGCCACCCAGGGGCTGTGGGCGCCACCGTGCCGCGAGATCCTGCTGACCGACGACGTCCGCGACCGCGCGGCAGCGCTCGTGGACCGCCTGCCTGGCGCCGCGGAGATGCTCGAGAAGCTGGGTGCAGGGATTGCGGTCGAGGGGATGGAGTCGCTCGCGCCCGCGCTGGTCGACGCGATGGTGCCGGTCGTGGACCTCGTCCCCGCGGACGCGCTGCTGATCGTGTGCGATCCGGAGCGGGTGCGTCGCCGCGCGCACGACCTCGTGGCGACGACCGAGGAGTTCCTCGCCGCGGCGTGGACGTCAGCTGCAGCCGGCGCAGCGACCCCGCTCGACCTCAGCGCCGCGTCGTTCCTCACGTTCGCCCAGGTGCGCGAGAGCGCGGCGGTGCGCGGCCTGGGCTGGTGGACCCTCGGGTCGTTCGGACTGGCAGACCCGGGACGTGAAGGGGACGGCTCCAGCGGCGCCGGTCCGGCGCCGGTCGGCGACGTGCTCGTCGACGAGGTGCTCGTCGCGGACGTCGACCAGCACCTGACGATCGCGGCGCGGGACGTCGAGGGCTACCGCGGGGACGTCGGCCGCGCGATCGACGACGTCCGCACCCTGCAGCGCGCGGGGTGGCGCCTGGTCCTCACGACCGAGGGGCACGGTCCCGCCCAGCGGATGGTCGAGCAGCTCTCGGCCGCCGACGTCCCGGCGAGGCTCGTCGCGGCGGTCGACGCCGAACCCGAGGGCGGCGTCGTCCTCGTCGTGCCGGCGAGCGCGGGGCCGGGCTTCGTCGCGACCGACCTGCACCTCGCGGTGTTCTCCGAGCAGGACCTCACCGGGCGGGCGGGGTCGTCGACCCGCGACATGCGCAAGATGCCCTCACGACGCCGCAACACCGTCGACCCGCTCGCGCTGCGGCCGGGCGACCACGTGGTCCACGAGCAGCACGGCGTCGGTCGGTTCGTCGAGCTGGTCCAGCGGACGCTCGGCACCGGCGCTGCGGCGGCCACCCGCGAGTACCTCGTGATCGAGTACGCCTCGTCGAAGCGCGGCCAGCCCGGCGACCGGCTGTACGTCCCGACGGACCAGCTCGACCAGGTGACCAAGTACGTCGGCGGCGAGTCGCCGGCGCTGAACAAGATGGGCGGGTCGGACTGGGCGAAGACGAAGGGCAGGGCCCGCAAGGCGGTCAAGGAGATCGCCGGCGAGCTGATCCGGCTGTACTCGGCGCGGATGGCGACGGCCGGGTACGCGTTCGGGCCGGACACCCCGTGGCAGCGAGAGCTCGAGGACGCGTTCGCCTACGTCGAGACGCCCGACCAGCTCTCGACGATCGACGAGGTCAAGGCCGACATGGAGAAGCCCGTTCCGATGGACCGGCTGGTGTGCGGCGACGTCGGCTACGGCAAGACGGAGATCGCGATCCGGGCGGCGTTCAAGGCGGTGCAGGACGGCAAGCAGGTCGCCGTCCTGGTCCCGACCACGCTGCTCGTCCAGCAGCACCTCGACACGTTCGCGGAGCGGTACGCGCCGTACCCGGTGACGGTCAAGGCTCTCTCGCGGTTCCAGAGCGCGGCGGAGAGCACGGAGGTCGTCGACGGGCTCGCCGACGGCACCGTCGACGTGGTGATCGGCACGCACCGCCTCATCACCGGCGAGGTGCGCTTCAAGGACCTCGGCCTCGTGGTCGTCGACGAGGAGCAGCGGTTCGGCGTCGAGCACAAGGAGACGCTCAAGCAGCTCAGGACGAACGTGGACGTGCTGGCGATGAGCGCGACCCCGATCCCGCGGACCCTCGAGATGGCCGTCACCGGGATCCGGGAGATGTCCACCCTCGCCACCCCACCCGAGGAGCGCCACCCGGTGCTGACCTTCGTCGGTGCGTACGACGAGAAGCAGATCACGGCGGCGGTCCGACGCGAGCTGCTGCGCGAGGGGCAGGTGTTCTACGTCCACAACAAGGTCGACTCGATCGAGCGGGCGGCCGCGCGGCTCCACGAGCTCGTCCCCGAGGCGCGGATCGCCGTCGCGCACGGAAAGATGGGCGAGCACCTGCTCGAGCGGGTCATCGTCGACTTCTGGGAGAAGAAGTTCGACGTCCTGGTCTGCACGACGATCATCGAGACGGGCCTCGACATCTCGAACGCGAACACGCTGATCCTCGAGCGGGCCGACCTGCTCGGGCTGTCGCAGCTCCACCAGCTGCGGGGGCGCGTGGGTCGAGGTCGTGAGCGCGCCTACGCCTACCTCCTCTACCCGCCCGAACGGCCGCTGACCGAGACCGCGCACGACCGGCTCGCGACGATGGCGGCGCACACCGACCTCGGGGCCGGGATCCAGATCGCCATGAAGGACCTCGAGATCCGGGGCGCCGGCAACCTCCTCGGGGGCGAGCAGTCCGGGCACATCGCAGGGGTCGGGTTCGACCTGTACATCCGGATGGTCGGCGAGGCCGTGACCCACTTCCGTGGCGAGGAGCCCGAGGAGGTGCCCGAGGTCACGATCGAGCTCCCCGTCGATGCGCACATCCCGCACGACTACATCGCGCACGAGCGGCTGCGCCTCGAGGCCTACCGCAAGATCGCGACGGCGACGGATCCGGCCGCGCTCGCCGAGGTCAAGGCCGAGCTCGTCGACCGCTACGGTGCGGTCCCGACCGCGGTCGTGCAGCTGTTCGACGTCGCGTCGTTCCGCAACACCGTCCGTGAGGTCGGGTTGGCCGACGTCACCGCCCAGGGGCGCTACGTGCGGTTCGCACCGGTCGACCTCCCGGAGTCGGCCCAGCTCCGGCTGAAGCGGCTCTACCCCGGCACGGTGCTCAAGCCCGCGGTCAGGACCATCCTCGTGCCGTTCCCGACGACGGCTCGGGTGGGTGGGACGCCGCTGCACGGCGAGGCCGTCCTGGCGTGGGCCCAGCAGCTCGTCGACGCGGTGATCCGGGGCAGCGTGGCCGCCGCGGCCGAGGTCGGCGCGCGCGCGTGACCGCAGGTCGTCGCGGCGAACCTCACCCCGGGTCGGCCTCGATTCCGGGCGCACGATGCCGATAGGACCTGAGAGAGGATCTCGGCGGCCGTGACGGTCCGCGGCGCCCCGAGCTGGGAGGCCGGCATGAGCTCGGTCGTGCACGCCGTGGCGTTCGTGGTCGCCGCGGCAGTCTTGTGCGCTGTCGCGCTCGTGGTGTGGCGCCGTCGGCGGGAGCGCACGGTGATGGCGTCGTCGATGGGTGTCGTGCTCCTCGCTGCGGCGTGGTGGTCGCTCGTCGACGCGGTGATCGTCGTCGAGCCGGCCCGACCCGTGGCCGGGATCGCCGCACTGTCCACGTTCCCTGCCATCGGGGCGATGGTGGCCGCGTTCGTGTGCCTCGGGCTGAGCATGACCGGATCGGGATGGCGCCCCGGCCGGCGGCTTCTCGTCGGTCTGGCCGTCGAGCCGGTGCTCGTGACGCTGGTCGTGGCCACCAACCCGTGGCACCTCGCGTTCTACCGCGGGGGCGGTGCGGCGACGCTGGTCGACCCGAACTCCTGGCAGCACGGTCCGCTCTTCTGGGTCCACAGCGCCTACAGCTACCTGCTGATCGTGGTCGGCATCGTCCTGGTCGCGCGCGGGTGGTCGCGCTCGCCCGCGCTGTTCCGAGGCCAGCGGCTGAGCATCCTGCTCGGCGCGTTGGTGCCGGCGTCGCTGTGCGTCCTCAACCTGGTCGGGGTGACCGGGGACTTCGGCGACCCGACACCGTTCGGGTTCGCGTTCATGGCGGTCGTCGTCGCCGTCGCGATCGTGCGCCAGGACGTCCTCAGGCTCGCGCCGGTCGCGCGCGACGTCCTGTTCGCCACGATCTCGGACGCGGTGGTCGCGTTGAGCCCTGACGGGCGCATCATCGACCTCAACCCCTCCGCAGAGCGGATCCTCCGGGTGGCCGACCCGGACCTGCCGCCGGCGCTCGTGGGCCTTCCCGCCGAGGTGGCGCTCGCCGGTTGGGGGGCGTTCGACGTGGCGGCCGGGGCCGCCGGCGCGGTCGCGGCCGAGACCCTGGTCATGCGCGTGGTCGACGGCCGTCGGATCGACCTCGCCGTTCGGCGAGCGGCCCTCGTCGACAAGCGTGGCAGGTCCCTCGGCACGGTGCTCGTCGCACGGGACGTCAGTGCCGCGAACGCCCAGAACCGCGAGCTCGCCGAGCAGCTCCGCACCATCGAGCTGCTGCGGCGCGACCTCGCGGAGCAGGCGAACCGCGACCCGCTCACGGAGCTGCACAACCGGCGTTTCATCATGGAACGGTTCGGGCCGATGCTCTCCCGGTCGGACCCGGTGACGCCGGTCAGCGTCCTGATGGTCGACATCGACCGGTTCAAGCGCGTCAACGACCGCTACGGCCATCAGGTCGGGGACGACGTCCTGGTGGCGGTGGCCGGTCGGCTCACGGACGCCGTCCCGCCGGGGGCCCTGGTCGCGCGGTGGGGTGGCGAGGAGTTCCTCGTGGTGCTGCCGGGTGCGGGGCTCACGGACGCGATCGCCGTCGCGGACCGGGTGCGCGAGCGGTGCGAGGTGGATCCCTTCGACGTCGGTCAGGTCGCGCACCGGTGCACGGTGAGCGTGGGGGTCTCGTCGTTCCCGGTGGACGGGCTCACGGTCGTCGACCTCCTGGAGGCGTCGGACCGCGCGCTGTACCTCGCGAAGCGTGATGGCAGGAACCAGGTGCGCAGTGCGGGGCCGGAGCTGGCGGGCGCACCGGAGGTCACGAGCTGGACGGCGCCGGGCGCCGGCTGAGGACTGCGGCTCGGGCGGCGGGGCTCGTCGCGGTCCCCAGAGGTGGGGCCTACCATGGCACCCGGACTCGACGGTGAGAGCAACCGTCACCCGCAGCTCGTCCACCAGCATCGGGAGAGAAACTGTGTCAGCACCCTCTGCTCCGGCCGGCGCCGTGCCTGTGCCGCCGGTCCGTCCCGCCTCGAGGCGTCGCCGTCGGACGGTCGCGGCGACAGCCGGGATCGCGGTCCTCGTCGCGACCCTGCTCGCCGGGTGCACCGGACGTCCGGGAGCCGCAGCGATCGTCGACGGTCGTGCGATCAGCGTCGCGGACGTGCAGCAGGCGACGACGGAGCTCGCGCCGTACTTCCAGTCGGTCGACCAGAACACCGTGCTCATGCTGCTGATCGGCGCGCCGACCATCGAGTCGATCGCGTCCGGCGCCGGCCTGGCGGTCTCCGACCAGCAGGCGATCGACCTGCTCGACAGCGCGGCCACGAGTGCCGGCGTGAAGGCTCCTCCGACGTTCGGGGCCCCCGCCATCGACGTCATCAAGTTCTCGCTCGCGCAGAAGGCCATCGAGGGGGCAGCCAACTCGGCTGCCCTGGTGAAGAAGGTGAACGACCAGCTTCTCGCGCTGCACCCCGAGGTCAGCCCGCGCTACGGCACGGCTGATCTCAGCCAGGGGAAGATCACCCCGATCTCCTACGACTGGATCGTGAAGCCCGCAGCGGCGCCGACCCCCACGAAGTGACCGCGCGGTGACGATGCTCCGGGGTGACGCCCTGCAGGAGCTCGTGGCCGTGATGGACCGGTTGCGGTCGCCCGGGGGGTGTCCGTGGGACGCCGCGCAGACCCATGCGTCGCTGGTCCCGTACGTGCTCGAGGAGGCGTACGAGGTCGCCGAGGCGATCGAGTGCGACGACCGGGCGGGTATGCGGGAGGAGCTCGGCGACCTCCTGCTGCAGGTGGTCTTCCACGCGCGGGTCGCCCAGGAGGACCCGGACGACCCGTTCGACCTGGACGACGTCGCGCAGGGCATCGTCGCCAAGCTGGTGCGCCGCCATCCCCACGTGTTCGGGGCCGACGCGGCGCCGGACGCCGCGGCGGTGCACGTGCAGTGGGAGCAGATCAAGCAGGCCGAGAAGCAGCGGGAGTCGGTCCTGGACGGGATCCCGCGCGCCCTGGGTGCCCTGGCGCGGAGCCAGAAGGTCGTCGCGCGCACCCGTCGGGCCGGGCTGGACGACGCGCTGGCGGTCGGGCACCTCGATGCCTCCGTCGCGGAGCCGGCTCGCGGCATCGGGGAGCGGTTGCTCGCTCTCGTGATCGAGGCCGAGGCGGTCGGCGTGGACGCCGAGACCGCGCTCCGGGATGCCGCGCGACGCGTCGAGACCGACGTGCGCCGACGCGAGCCGTCACGGTCCGACGGGGCCTGACGCGCGCCGATCGGGTGCCGGCAGAGGCACGGTGGACCCGCCGGGCTCACGGACCGAGGTCCCGTAGGCCTTCTCGGCGAAGCGCACTACGCTGAAGCCGCATATCCACCCGACCGCCAGAAGGAGCTTCCGTGGCCAGCATCGAGGCCGTAGGCGCCCGCGAGATTCTTGACTCGCGCGGCAACCCCACAGTTGAGGTCGAGGTTGCACTCGACGATGGCACCATCGCCCGTGCAGGGGTTCCCTCGGGCGCCTCCACCGGCGCGTTCGAGGCCGTCGAACGTCGTGACGGTGACAAGTCCCGCTACCTGGGCAAGGGCGTCGAGGACGCCGTGAACGCGGTGATCGACGAGATCGCCCCGGAGCTCATCGGCTTCGAGGCCACCGAGCAGCGCCTGGTGGACCAGGCCCTGATCGACCTGGACGGCACCCCGAACAAGGGCAAGCTCGGCGCGAACGCGATCCTCGGGGTCTCGCTCGCGGTGGCGAAGGCCGCGGCCGACTCGGCCGACCTTCCGCTGTTCCGCTACGTCGGCGGCCCGAACGCGCACGTCCTGCCGGTCCCGATGATGAACATCCTCAACGGCGGGTCGCACGCCGACTCCAACGTCGACATCCAGGAGTTCATGGTTGCTCCGATCGGTGCGACGACCTTCCGTGAGGCCCTGCGCACGGGCGCCGAGGTCTACCACTCCCTCAAGTCCGTGCTCAAGAGCGAGGGTCTGTCCACCGGTCTCGGCGACGAGGGCGGCTTCGCCCCGAACCTGTCGAGCAACCGTGCAGCGCTGGACCTGATCCTCGTCGCGATCGAGAAGGCCGGGTTCACGCCGGGCAAGGACGTCGGGCTCGCGCTCGACGTCGCCGCCACCGAGTTCTTCAAGGACGGCGCGTACCAGTTCGAGGGCAAGGCGACCGGCACCGACGAGATCATCGCGTACTACAAGCAGCTCGTGGCGGACTACCCGCTCGTCTCGATCGAGGACCCGCTGTCCGAGGACGAGTGGGCCGCATGGTCGCTGCTCGTCACCGAGATCGGCGACAAGGTGCAGGTCGTCGGTGATGACCTGTTCGTCACGAACCCGATCCGCCTCGCCAAGGGCATCGAGCTCAAGGCGGCGAACTCGCTGCTCGTCAAGCTCAACCAGATCGGCACGCTGACCGAGACCCTCGACGCGGTCACGCTCGCCCAGCGCAACGGCTACACGGCGATGGTGTCGCACCGTTCCGGCGAGACCGAGGACACGACGATCGCTGACCTGGCCGTGGCCATCAACGGCGGTCAGATCAAGACCGGTGCGCCGGCCCGTGGCGAGCGCATCAACAAGTACAACCAGCTGCTCCGCATCGAGGAGGAGCTGGACGACGCAGCCCGTTACGCGGGCCGCAGCGCGTTCCCGCGCTGGACGCGTGGCTGAGTCGATCGTTCGCTGAGCACCATCGGAGGCCGGTGACCCGGGAGGGTCACCGGCCTCCGGCGTCCGCGACGAGGACACGTCCGGTCGGCCACGGCTGCGCGTTTCGGGGGCGGCGACGGGGCACAATCAAGTCATGCCCCTCGGTCGCCGTCCTGCCGCGCCACATTCGGGCGCAGCAGCTCCGACGCCCCGACCGCGTACCCCCGGGCGGTCGCCGGGCCGTCGGTCGGCCGGGAGCGGCGCGAGCAGCCGGCCGGGCACGCCGCGTCCGTCGTCGCGCGCTGCCGGGCCCACCTCCTCGCGGAACGGCCCCCGCGACGCCGGGCCGGGGACTGCGGCACTTCCCCATCTGGTGACGGTCCGCGCGCTGGTGCTAGGACTCGTGTGCGTGCTCGCGTTCATCCTGGTGGTCCCGACGTTCCGCGCCTATCTCGCGCAGGAGGCCCAGAATGCGCAGCTGCGTCGCCAGGTGGCCGCGGCCGAGGCGCACAACGGTGACCTGACGGCGCAGCTGGCCCGCTGGAACGACCAGGCGTACGTGATCGCCCAGGCGCGTGAGAGGCTCGCCTACGTCCTGCCGGGAGAGACCGCATACCGCGTCGTCGACCCGCAGTCGGCGCCGACCGCACCGAAGGCTCCCACCTCGGGCCCGTCCGGGGCAGCCGACGGCTCGACTGCCCCGTGGTACGTCAATCTCTGGGGCTCGGTGCAGGCGGCAGGGCAGATCTCCGGTACGTCCTCCGCGGCGACGGCAGGGGAGAATGGGGGCTCCCCGGCGACAGGCGCCACGACGCCCACCCCGGGGACCGGCGCCACCGGCGCCCCCTGACCGAGACCGCGCCGACGTCGAACGGACGTGAAGTGACGACTGTGCCTGCGCCCTACGCCACCGGGACCGACGTCGTCCCTCGCGATCTCGAGGTGCTGCGCGAGCAGCTCGGTCGGGTCCCTCGTGGGGTGGTCGGTATCGCGTCACGGTGCGTCTGCGGTCGACCCCTGGTCGTGCGGACGGCACCCCGCCTCGATGACGGCACCCCGTTCCCGACGACGTACTACCTGACGTGCCCGCCCGCGGTCGCCGCGGTGAGCACGCTCGAGGCCGGTGGCCTGATGAAGGAGATGACGGCCCGGCTGGGCCAGGACGCCGAGCTGGCGGCGGCACACCGCCGTGCGCACGACGCGTACCTGGCGGACCGCGAAGCGCTCGGCCACGTCGACGAGATCGACGGGATCTCCGCGGGCGGGATGCCCACGCGGGTGAAGTGCCTGCACGTGCTGGTCGGTCACGCGTTGGCGGCCGGGCCGGGCGTGAACCCGTTGGGCGACGAGGTTCTCGCCCTGGTCAGGGCGAGCTGGCGTCCCGACCGGTGCACCTGCTGACCCCCGTGGTCGGGGCGGCCGCGACCACGTCGAGGCGTCCGGGACGGTCCTCCGTCGATGAAAGGATGGCGCCATGACGCGTGTGGCAGCCATCGACTGCGGGACCAACTCGATCCGCCTGCTCGTGGCGGACGTCGACCCGGAGCGTGGCACGCTCACCGACCTGGTCCGGACGATGCAGGTGGTGCGCCTGGGGCAGGGTGTCGACCGGACCGGTCGGATCGCCCCCGAGGCCATGGCGCGGACGTTGGCAGCCACGGAGATGTATGCGACGACCTGCGCGGACCTCGGTGTCGAGCGGATCAGGTTCGTCGCCACGTCGGCCTCGCGCGACGCGGAGAACCGGGCGGAGTTCGTCGACGGGGTGCGTGCTGCGCTCGGCGTCGAGCCCGAGGTGATCGGCGGCGAGGAGGAGGCCCGGCTCTCGTTCCGCGGGGCGACGGGCGCGCTCGCCGGCAAGCACCGCGGACCGTACCTGGTGGTCGACCTCGGCGGTGGGTCGACGGAGCTCGTTCTCGGGACCACGAGCCCCGTTGCCGCGTACTCGATGGACGTCGGTTGCGTCCGGATGATGGAGCGCCACCTGCACAGCGACCCCGTCACCCCCGCCGAGGTCGCGGCGGCCTCGGCCGACGTGAGCGCGGCGCTCGACAAGGCGGCGGCCGTGGTCCCGTTCGGTCGTGCGGCGACGCTCGTGGGGTTGGCGGGCACCGTGACGACCGTGACGGCGCACGCGCTGGGGCTCGAGGCATACGACCCGGCTCGGATCGACGGGTCGGTGCTCCCGGTGGACAAGGTGCTCGCCTCGTGCGCGAACCTGTTGCGTCGGACGCGCGCCGAGCGGGCAGCTCTGCCGTTCATGCACCCGGGTCGCGTGGACGTGATCGGCGCCGGTGCGCTCGTGTGGTCGGCGATCGTCGCGCGGGTGCGCGCCGAGATCGGGATCTCCGGCGGCAAGCTCTCGACGGTCGTCACGTCCGAGCACGACATCCTCGACGGGATCGCCTGGAGCGTCGCCGGCTGATCGACGCGCGGCGATGTGCGGAGCATCACGCGGACCCGATGGTGCTAGGACTTAAGTCCGGCACTAGCGTGGCAACCATGCCCCAGAACGTGACGTCCGGGGTCGCCGGCGACCCCACACCCCTCGACGCCCCGGCCGTCGTCCCGAGCTCTCGACCCCGTAAGGTCCCGCGCGTCGTCGTGCTCGGGGGTGGTTCTGTCGGCCTGTACTCGGCGCGGCGGCTGCGTCGGCGACTCGGGCGGCGCGAGGCTGCGATCGTCGTCGTCGACCCGCGACCGTACATGACCTACGCGCCGTTCCTGCCGGAGGCTGCCGCAGGGTCGATCGACCCGCGGTACGTGGTGGCGCCGCACCGTCGCGCGTTCAGGGGCGTGGATGTGCTGCAGGGCAAGGTCACGGAGATCCGCCACCGTGACCGGCAGGTGCAGATCCTCCCCGAGGAGGGCGACGCCTACTGGATCACCTACGACCACCTGATCGTCGGACTCGGCTCGGTCGCCCGGACGTTGCCGATCCCCGGCCTCGCAGAGCAGGGCATCGGGTTCAAGAACGTGGAAGAGGCCATCGCGGTCCGCAACCACGTGCTCAACCGGATCGACGTGGCGTCCTCGACGTGGGACCCGGAGCTGCGCCGTCGGATGCTGACGTTCGTGTTCGTCGGGGGTGGTTTCGCGGGGGTCGAGGCGCTGGCCGAGGTCGAGGACATGGCGCGGTCCGCGATGCGGTACTACGGCGCGGTCGGGCGGGACGAGCTCCGGTTCGTGCTGGTCGAGGGCTCGCCGAGGATCCTGCCGGAGGTCAGCGAGGAGCTCGGGGTCTACACGCTCGAGGAGCTCCGCAAGCGCCGCATCGAGATCCACCTCTCGACGTTCCTCACCTCGTGCGTGGACGGCCACGTCGTGCTCTCGACCGGCGTCGAGCTCGACGCGGAGACGATCGTGTGGACGGCCGGTGTCAGGGCGAACCCGGTGCTCCAGAACTCGGACCTGCCGCTCGACGCGCTCGGACGAGTGACGTGCCTCGCGACCCTCCAGATCGTCGGCGCGGACGGCACGATCGTCCCGGACGCCTGGGCGGCGGGTGACTGCGCCGCCGTCCCGGATCTCTACCACCCGGGCACGTTCTGCCCGCCGAACGCCCAGCACGCGATCCGAGAGGCGAACCACCTCGGGGACAACCTGGCACGTATCCTCCGCAGTGCTGAGCCGACCGAGTACAAGCACAAGAATGTCGGAGCGGTGGCCTCGCTCGGCATGTACAAGGGCGTGGCGCAGATGTTCGGCCGGGTCAAGGTCCGCGGGGTCCTCGCCTGGGTGCTGCACCGGACCTACCACGTGTTCGCGATGCCGACCTGGAACCGCAAGCTCCGGATCATGGCCGGCTGGACCGCCGCGTTGCTGCTGCGACGCGAGGTCGTCTCGCTCGGTTCGCTCCACGACCCGCGGGCCGAGTTTCGTCGCGCAGCCGTGCCGCGCGCACCGACGGCGGCGGGTTCGCGCGAGGAGTGAGTCCCGGGCGGGTGTGGTCGGTCCTGCGCGGGCCGATCGCGCGGGCCGGCTCAGTGACGGCGCGCGTACCTGTCGAGGTCCGCGTTGAGCCGGTGCAGCAGCGCCGCAAGGGTCCCGCGATCCGCGGGGCTCCAGTCGGCGACGACGTCGGCGTACACCGCGCTCCTGACCTCGCGGGTCGCCGCGAGCTGGGCGATGCCGTGCGGGGTCGCGACGACGAGGGTGCCGCGACCGTCGGCGGGGTCGCGTCGTCGCTCCACGAGGGCGGCCGCCTCCATCGTCACGACCTGGCGGGTGACCGTGGAGGCGTCGAGGCGGAGCGCCTCGGCGATCGTGCTGATGTTCGCGACCTGGTGCTGCTCCAGGACGGAGAGCACCAGGTAGGCGGACCGGTCGAGGGTGGACTCGAGCGCGGGTGATCGCCGGTTGCGGTCCGCGAGGCGCAGGAGCATCGCCATCTCGCTCTCGATCGCGCCTGTGGTCTCGTCCATCGTGTGTGCTCCTCCGCCGGGCGGTGTCTGCTGCACGCACGCTACTGCGTGGACGCCCGGTCATCTATCTGTCTACTACAGTTAGATGACCGGCAACGAACCGCACCATGGCGCGATCGACGCGACCGCTGCCACGGCCTCCTGTGCGATCGCGGGGA
>JAKBFW010000219.1 GCA_021833345.1 Pseudomonadota bacterium
CTAAGGACCCGAGGCCGGGTAGGCATCGGGCCCTGGTCGCAGGAGCGGCTCCGTCCACGGGGGGACCTCGACCACCCGCTGCGGCCCGCGGGCCTCGTCGGCCACGTGGCGAGCGCCACGCAACTCTCCGCGCGCACGGGCGTGTCACGCGGGAGTCCGTGACCTAGCATGGGCAAATGACCCACGTGCTGCTGGCCGAAGACGATCCAGCCATTGCTGAACCTTTGGCGCGCGCCTTCGGGCGTGAAGGATATGACGTGCAGGTGCAAGGAACGGGTCAAGGAGCGATCGACCATGCGGGACAAGCGGACCTCATCGTCCTCGACCTCGGTCTGCCGGACATGGACGGTCTCGACGTCGCCCGGGCGATCCGTAGCCAGGGTCTGACGACCCCGGTGCTCGTCCTGACGGCCCGCGCCGACGAGGTCGACCTGGTCGTCGGCCTCGACGCGGGGGCCGACGACTACGTCACCAAGCCGTTCAGACTCGCCGAGCTGCTGGCTCGCGTGCGGGCGCTGCTGCGACGGACCGCGAGCGAGCTCGACGACGTGGACGAGGTCGAGGCCCAGGACGTCCGTGTCGACGTCGCAGCCCACCGCGCGTTCCAGTCGGACCGCGAGCTCCACCTCACTGCCAAGGAGTTCGACCTCCTCCGGGTGCTCGTCGCGGCGGCCGGCACGGTCGTCGCCCGTGAGACCCTCATGCGCGAGGTGTGGGGATCGGACCCGAACGGCTCGACCAAGACTCTCGACATGCACGTCTCATGGCTGCGTCGCAAGCTGGGCGACGACGCGAACGCGCCCCGGTACGTCAGCACCGTCCGTGGCATGGGCTTCCGCTTCGAGACCGGCGAGCACGAGGGGAGCTGACGGGTGCGTCGCCGGATCCTGCAGGCGACCATCGCGGCCGTCACGGTCGCTGTCATCCTGCTCGGCTTCCCGCTCGCCTTCTTCGGGGCGCAGTTCGTCCGGGAGAACGACCTCCAGGAGCTCGACGCTCGCGCTCAGACTGTCGCGAGCATCGTCGACTTCCGGCTCGAGCAGGGCATCACGCCGCGCAACTCGTGGCTCGACCCGTACGTGACCAACGGAGGATCGCCCGCGGCGCACATCCGGGTCGTGACCCAAGGGGCCGTGCTCGACGCTGGCCCGAACTTCTCGGGTCGCACGGTATCCGCCACCTACACCTCGGGCTCGGGTGCGATCGTGATCCTCACGGTGCCGTGGTGGGACCTGTTCTGGCTCAGCACGCGCGTGGTGGCCCTGGTCGTCGCGGCGGCGATCGTCGCCTTCGCGGCCGGGATCGCGATGGCGATCTGGCAGGCCAACCGGCTCACCGCCCCGCTCGTCTACCTGGCCGCGTCAGCGGAGCAGCTCGGGTCGGGACAGGTGCGACCGCATCTCGACGCGTCCGGGGTCGAGGAGATCGACCTCGTGGCGGCTGAGCTGGCGCGCAGCTCCGACCGGATGGCCGAGCGGTTGTCCGCCGAGCGTCAGTTCGCCTCCGATGCGTCGCACCAGCTGCGCACACCTCTGACGGCGCTGTCGATGCGGCTCGAGGAGATCTCGGCGGCGAGCGACAGCGAGCTCGTCCGTGACGAGGCGCGCATCTCTCTCGAGCAGGTCGAGCGCCTGGTGACGGTCGTCGACGACCTCTTGATGAGGTCCCGTCGCGCCCAGGGCGGGACGACCGAGACGTTGTACGTCCTCGACGTCGTCCATCAGCAGCAGGAGGAGTGGACGCCGTCGTTCTCCGCCGCGGGCCGCGGCCTGCAGGTCGACGTCGACCCGCAGGCCCAGGTGCTCGCGACGCCCGGGGCGCTCGCGCAGGTGCTCGCGACACTGCTCGAGAACTCCCTCGTGCACGGTGACGGTGTCACGACGGTGCGATCCCGGCCGAGCGGTCCGGGCGGTGGCATCGTCCTCGAGGTCGGCGACCAGGGTGCCGGCGTGCCCGACGAGCTCGCGCCCCGGATCTTCGAGCGTGAGGTCACATCGGGCAAGGGCACCGGGCTCGGGCTGGCGCTCGCGCGCGACCTCGTCGCTGCGGACGGCGGTCGGCTCGAGCTCGCTCAGCGTCGGCCTGCGGTGTTCGCGGTGTTCCTGGCCGGCGCGCCGCACGTGCTCGATCCGGAGATGGTGGTCGCTCGCACGGTCGCGGACCAGGTGGGGCCGGGACCACGATCCGGCGGGCGGCTCTTCGGGCGCTGGCGCCGCACCTGACGAGGTCGGGCGGTCGGAAGGTCGATGCCGCCGACCGGCGAGGGGCGGTGGACTTGGGTGGCCGCGAGGGCCGGCGACTCAGGCGGCGATGTCGGCAGACTGGGCGCCGACGAAGACGAAACGCCGGTACGCGACGTAGCGGAATGCGGTGCCCAGCAGGAGACCGACGCCGTTCGCCGAGATGTTGTCGGCGAGCGGCGAGCGCAGGTCCAGCACGTAGTGCGAGAACGCGAGGCAGCCGACGCCGATCAGCAGGCCGCCGATGTTGACGACAGCGAAGCCCATCAGCTCGCGGGTCTTGGTGTCGGTGCGGCGTCCCTGGAACGTCCAGTACCTGTTGCCCACCCAGGCGACGAGGGTCGCGAGCGACACGGAGATCACCTTGGCGGTCAGGGGCTTGTGACCCATGACCTGGCCGGGGCCGAAGCACAGGAGGTTGAACACGCCGAGGTCCACGACGTACGCCACGGCGCCGACCGACCCGAACCGGGCCAGCTCGATGATCCGTGCGGTGAGCGCGCCGTACTTCCCGGCTAGCAACCGCGCGCGCAGACCGTCCCCACCATGCGGACGGACCGGCTCCATCGTGAGGGTGGCTTCCTGTGCGGGCGCTACGGGGCTGGGCGGCTCGATCGTCGTCACCCGCCCAGGGTAGCGCCGAGACCTGTGTACCGCCTCGACTAGGCTCACAGGTTGTGGCGGCTCCGGTGGTGGCGGTGGTGGGCGGCGGTCAGCTCGCCCGGATGAT
>JAKBFW010000220.1 GCA_021833345.1 Pseudomonadota bacterium
GCCGACTTCGTCGACATCCTCGAGCAGATGGACGGCCTGCCGACGACGATCCGGCTGATCGACCCGCCGCTGCACGAGTTCCTGCCGGACCTCACCGAGCTCTCCGTCAAGGTCGCCCTGGCAGGCGCGCGGCGAAGCCGCGGGATCGAGGAGGAGACCGCGGAGGAGTTCGAGCGGGACACGGTGCTGCTCGCCGCTGTCCAGCGCATGCACGAGGCGAACCCGATGCTCGGGCTGCGCGGCGTGCGGCTGGGGATCGTCGTGCCGGGTCTGTTCGCCCTGCAGATCCGGGCGGTGGCCGAGGCGGCCGCACAGCGGATCCGCGACGGCGGGCACCCGCACGCGGAGATCATGATCCCGCTCGCCGCGTCGGTCATGGAGCTGCACCTCATCCGTGACGAGGCCGAGGCGATCCTTGCCGAGGTCGCGGCGGCGGAGGGCGTCAAGCTGCACATCCCCATCGGCGCGATGATCGAGCTGCCGCGCGCTGCTCTCACGGCGGACCGCATGGCGGGGGTCGCGGAGTTCTTCTCCTTCGGCACCAACGACCTCACCCAGACGACGTGGGGCTTCTCGCGGGACGACGTCGAGGGGGCGTTCTTCTCGGAGTACACCGACCGTGGCGTGATCAGCGTGTCGCCGTTCGAGACGATCGACCGCAGCGGTGTCGGACGGCTCGTGCGGATCGCGGTCGAGGAGGGCCGGGCTGCTCGTCCGGACCTCACGCTCGGCGTGTGCGGTGAGCACGGCGGAGACCCGGAATCGGTGCACTTCTTCCACGAGGTCGGGCTCGACTACGTCTCGTGCTCGCCGTTCCGCGTCCCGGTGGCCCGGCTCGAGGCCGGTCGTGCCACGGTCGAGGGGGCGTCGAGCGACTCGCGCTGACGCCTCGCCCTCCGAGCACAGCGGGCCCTGCGGGTGGGAACAGCCCCCCGCGGGGCCTGCTGCATGCCGGTGGGGTGACCTGCGGGTACCGTTGACCCTGAGGCGGTACGTCATGTCCTTGCGCCGGATCCACCCGGACCGTCGCGCGGGCCCCTGAGCACGCGCGATCGCGCCGCGGACAGCGCCGCACCGTGCCGCTCCGCATTCTTCACACGGCGAATGCGCCGTTCCTCTCCATGGGAGCTTGAACCCGTGCAATCTGCTCACTCGCGCCAGCTCGCAGCGCCGCCCGCCCTCGCTCGCGGCGCGCTGCGCATCACCCCCCTCGGCGGTCTCGGTGAGATCGGCCGCAACATGACGGTCTTCGAGTACGACGGGCAGCTGCTCGTGGTCGACTGCGGCGTGCTCTTCCCAGAGGAGAGCCAGCCCGGGATCGACGTGATCCTCCCGGACTTCACCTCGATCCGCGACCGGCTCGACGACATCGTCGCGATCGTCCTCACGCACGGCCACGAGGATCACATCGGGGGAGTCCCGTACCTGCTCAAGGAGCGCGCGGACATCCCGGTGATCGGCTCGGAGCTCACGCTCGCCTTCATCGAGGCGAAGCTCCGGGAGCACCGCATCAAGCCCGTGACGGTGCACGTCGAGGCCGGTGACCGCCACCTCACCGGTGGTTTCGACCTCGAGTTCGTCGCGGTGAACCACTCGATCCCCGACGGGCTCGCGGTCGCCATCCGCACGGGTGCCGGCATGGTGCTCAACACGGGTGACTTCAAGATGGACCAGTTCCCGCTCGACGACCGCATCACCGACCTGCGGGCGTTCGCGCGACTCGGCGAGGAGGGGGTCGACCTCTTCATGGTCGACTCCACGAACGCCGAGGTCCCCGGCTTCACGACCTCCGAGCGTGAGCTCGCCCCCGCGATCGACCACGTGTTCGCGACCGCACCGCGGCGGATCATCGTCTCGAGCTTCGCGAGCCACGTGCACCGGATCCAGCAGGTGCTCGACGCGGCGCACGCGAACGGCCGCAAGGTCGCGTTCGTCGGTCGGTCGATGGTGCGCAACATGGGGATCGCGCGGGACCTCGGGTACCTGCGGATCCCGCGGGGGCTCGTGGTGGACGTCAAGAAGCTTGAAGGGATGCCGGACGACAAGGTCACGCTCGTGTGCACGGGCTCACAAGGCGAGCCGATGGCGGCGATCTCGCGGATGGCCAACGGGAACCACCAGATCAAGATCGGTGAGGGCGACACGGTGCTGCTCGCCAGCTCGCTGATCCCCGGCAACGAGAACGCGATCTACGGCGTCATCAACAAGCTCACCGATCTCGGCGCGAGCGTCGTGCACAAGGGCAACGCCAAGGTGCACGTGTCCGGTCACGCCAGCGAGGGCGAGCTCGTCTACTGCTACAACCTGCTCAAGCCCGGCAACGTCCTGCCGATCCACGGCGAGTCGAAGCACCTGCATGCGAATGCCGCGATCGCGGTGCGGACCGGGGTCGACCCGGACCGGGTCATCATCGGCCGCGACGGCGTGACGATCGACCTGATCGACGGACGGGCGACGATCTCCGGGCAGGTCCAGGCCGGCATGGTCTACGTCGACGGACAGACGGTCGGGCGTGCCACGGAGGACACCCTCAAGGAGCGCCGACTGCTCCGCGAGGGTGGCGTCGTCACGGTCCTCGCGCTCGTGGACCCGTCGACCAACGCGCTCGCCGAGCCGCTCGAGTTCCTCACGCGGGGCTTCGTGCACGACGACCGCACGTTCGACGGTGCGGCGGGTGAGGTCACGAAGTCGCTGGAGCGTGCTGCGGAGCAGGGCGTGACCGAGCTCGACGCTCTCGAGGAGGTCATCGCCTCGGCGGTCAGCCGCTACATCCAGCGCACCTACCGCCGGGAACCCGTCGTGATCGCCGTCGTCGTCGACGCGTAGCCCGCGGTTCGACTCCCGAACGGCCCCCTGACTCAGGACGATCGTCCGTTGTCAGGCGGGCCGTTCGTCGGTTTACACTTCAGGTGTGACTGTATCAACCAGAACTGATATGACG
>JAKBFW010000221.1 GCA_021833345.1 Pseudomonadota bacterium
CGGCGCGCCAACCTGTACCTCGGTCCGCACGGGCTCGCGATGCTGCGCCTGTACGTCGAGGCCCGCGCCTACCCGGACGTGTTCGCCGAGATCCGCCGCGAGGCGATCACCGAGTTCGTGCTCGAGGAACGCCATCGGGTCGCTGCGGCGATCCGCGCGGGCGACCTGGCCGCGGACGCCTCGCCGGTCCAGATCCTCGACGCGGTCGAGGGCGCGATCTTCATGCACATCCTCGTCACCCCGCCCCACCTGGTCGACCGGGTGCGTCGGAACCTCCCCGACTACATCAGCACCATGGTCGACAACCAGCTCCGGGCGGCGAGCCCCGTCAGCCCTCGCGGAACGTGACCCCGAACCCGCCGCGCGGGTAGTGCCAGGTCAACGCCCCGGGGGCCGCGACCGCACGGCACGTGCCGCACTCGAGGCAGGCGGCGTAGTCCACCAGGATCTCGCCGTCGCGCTCGCTGTACACACCGGCCGGGCACACGGCGATGATCGCGGCACCCGTCCCGGTGCTGCGGCACAGCGCCTGATCGACGTGGATGTGAGACTCCTCCTCGTCGAGAGTGAACCTGTTCGCCGCGAGCCTCTCGGAAACCGTCGTCCTCACAGTGCACGCACCCCCGCCCATCCGTCGCTGACCAGCTGGCGCACCGTGACCGGTGACTTCTTCAGCGCCTGTCGTGCCACGCCGATCAGATGCCGCCGCGGCGTCGTGTCCAGACCGAACACCCGACGGAACACGTCCGCGGCGAGCTCGCCGTACGCGCCGTACATGCCCGGTCGCTCGAGGAACTTCGGCGCCCGGGCATAGGTCGCCAGGTCCTGGAGCACGAAGCTCGCCTCGAGGCGGCGGCGGTACCCGGCGAGCCCCGTCGCCGTCGTGTCGCCCGCGGCCACCGCCTCGACGATCGCGTCGGCGGCGGCGATCGCCGAGCCGATCGCGAGGTCCATCCCCCGCACCGTCAGGCCGCTGTTGATCGTGAGACCCGCAGCCTCACCGACCACGACCATGCCGTGCGTCGCGAGCGTCCCGACCATTGCCGCGCCACCCTCGGCGACCAGGTGGGAGCCGTACTCCTGCACCTGCGCGTCGCGCACGTACGGCGCGAGACCGGGGTGCTCCAGGAAGTGCTCGAACACCTCGATCGCTGTGCGCCCGGACCGGACGAGGTCGTCCAGACGGAGCACGACGCCCAGGGACAGGGACTCGGTGTTCGTGTAGAGGAACCCGCCACCGCCGATGCCGAGCGTGCAGTCCCCGACGACGGCGTGCGCCGCCCCCTCGTCGCCGGTCAGCCCGAAGCGGTCCTCGATCACCGCGCGCGGCAGCCGCAACACCGTCTTGACGCCGACGGCCAGGTGGTGGGTCGGCTCGGTCCGCCGCAGCCCGAGGTCGCGGGCGAGGAACGAGTTCACCCCGTCGGCGGCCACCACCACGCGGGCACGGAGCTCGTCCTCACCGGCACGCACCCCGACGACCCGGGGGGACCCGTCCGGGCCCGGCTCGGTCAGGAGCGCGTCGACGCGGACGCCCGCCATGAGGAAGACGCCCGCCTCCTCGGCCTTCGAGGCGAGCCACGGGTCGAACCGTGCGCGCAGCACGGTCACCGCGTTGACCGGCTCGGCGAGCCGCTCGGAGCGGTAGTCGAGGCTGACCGCCGAGTCCGGGGTGAGGAACGTCGTCACGTGCCGGGTGATCCGCCGCTCCACGGGAGCCTCGTCGGCGAACCCGGGGAAGACCTGGTCCAGCACCCGCCCGTAGAGGACCCCACCGCTCAGGTTCTTGGCGCCGGGCGCCTCGCCGCGCTCGATGAGCACGACCGAGAGACCCTGCTGGGCGAGCCGGTACGCGGTCACCGACCCGGCGGGTCCGGCTCCGACGACGATCACGTCGAAGTCGGGCTCGACGGCCTCGGTCATGACCGTGCCGCCCGGAACGCCTCGGCGAGGATCGGGACCACCGTGTACAGGTCGCCGACGATCCCGTAGTCGCACTCGCGGAAGACCGGCGCGTGCGGGTCCGAGTTCACCGCGACGATCGTCTTCGCCTCCCGGACGCCGACCATGTGCTGGATCTGCCCGGAGATGCCCACCGCGACGTACAGGTCAGGGCTGATCGTCTGGCCGGAGATGCCCAGGTAGCGCTCCTTGCCGACCCAGTCGACGCCCTCGGCGAGCGGCCGCGAGCACGCGAGCTCGCCACCCGCGGCGGCGGCGAGGTCCTCGATGAGCGCGAGGTCCTCGCGCGCCTTCAGCCCCCGGCCCACGCCGACCACGGTCTTCGCCGAACCGAGGTCCACGCCGGCCCGTGGCGTCACCCGCCGATCGGTGACGCGCAGCGGCAGCAGCGGACCGGGGTCGACCTCCTCGACCGCGACGGGGGTCGCCCCCGCGACGGCGCCACCGGGGGCGACGACCACGACGGCCGTGCCGGCGACCACCCGGTCACGACGGAGCGCGATGCCGCCGCTGACCGCCCTCTCGACGACGATCTGCTCGCCGTCGAGGGACAGCTCGCTCACCCCAGCGAGGACCACCGCGCCGGTCGCCGCGGCTACCGCACCGAGCAGGACGCGACCGGCGTCGGTGGCCGGACCGACGACGACGCGAGGCGCGGCCGCCGCCACGACGCGACCGACCGCGGCGCCGTAGGCCGCGACCGGGACCCCGTCGGCGGGTTCACCGAGCCACACGACCCTGTCGACGCCCGCGGCGGCGACCGCATCGGCCACCTCCCGCCTGCCCGCGACCAGGGCGACGACGGACGTGCCGAGCGGACGCGCGGCCTCGAGGAGCCCGCCGATGCTCGCGTCGTCGGCGACGACGACCCATGCCTGGGAGGAGACGTTCATGTCGTGATACCTCTTCTTCGTCTACAGGACGCCGGACTGGCGCAGGGCGGCGGTGAGCTGCGCCGCGGCGGCGGGCAGGTC
>JAKBFW010000222.1 GCA_021833345.1 Pseudomonadota bacterium
CGCTCGACGGCGTGACCCTCACGGTCGACTCGCTCGACGTCACCGACGAGGACGTCACCGCGACCCTCGACAGCCTGCGGGAGCGCTTCGGCACGCTCGTCGGGGTCGACCGGCCCGCCGTCGAGGGAGACTTCGTCGTCCTCGACCTGGCGGCGACGATCGGCGACGAGGAGGTCGACCAGGTCAGCGGGATCAGCTACCAGATCGGTGCGGGCAACATGCTCGAGGGGCTCGACGAGGCGCTGACCGGGTTGTCGGGGGGCGAGACGACGACGTTCACCTCAGCACTGGTCGGCGGCGACCACGCCGGCGAGGACGCCCTGGTCACCGTGACCGCGACATCGGTCAAGCAGCGCGACCTCCCGGCCGCGGACGACGACTTCGCCCAGCTCGCGAGCGAGTTCGACACTCTCGAGGAGCTGCTCGTGGACCTGCGTGAGCAGGCAGGACGGGCGAAGGCGAACGGCCAGGCGGTCCAGGCACGCGACCTGCTCCTGGAGAAGCTCCTCGCAGACATCGAGATCCCGGTCCCGATCGGCGTGGTCGAGGCCGAGGTCGAGCGTCACCTGAGCTCGGAGGGCCGCGAGAACGACGAGGTGCACCGCGCCGAGGTGACCGAGCAGGCCACCACCGCGTTGCGGAACCAGATCCTCCTCGACACGCTCGCCGAGCAGCTCGAGGTGAAGATCAACCAGAACGAGCTGCTCGAGTACCTGGTGACCGCATCACGCCAGTACGGCATGGACCCGAACGAGTTCATCCAGACGGTCGACAAGCAGGGCCAGATCCCGGCGATGGTCGGCGAGGTCAGCCGGTCGAAGGCGCTGGCTGTCGCTCTACGTCGCGTCAGCGTCGTGACCGCTGACGGTGCCGCCGTCGACCTCACCGAGTTCATCGGGTCGGACGAGGGCGACGCAGCCCTCGAGGGCGAGGCCGGCGCGCCGGACGCGGCCCCGGCAGGAGCCGTCGTCGACGACGTCGTCTGGGACGACGACGCCGAGGCCTGATCCGCACCCGGCACGACGACGGCCCCGTACGCCCTGCGTGCGGGGCCGTCGTCGTCCGCGTTCAGCCGTCCGGCGACGCTGCGCCGTCAGCGAAAACCCCCGTGGGCGGGACGAATGCGTCGTACCTGCCGCGTTAGGGTCACTGCACAAGCAGGGGTCGCACCCGTTCCGGGTCGGCCGTGAAGCACGCAGCCAGACGAGGGAGCCTTCGTGAACCACCAGACGCCGGCGATCGCCCGGGCCGAGTCTCCGGGATTCGGCCTCAATGACCACATCTTCAATCGGTTGCTGCGCGAGCGGATCATCTGGCTGGGCTCTGAGGTGCGCGACGAGAACGCCAACGCGATCTGCGCCCAGATGATGCTGCTCGCCGCGGAGGACCCCGACAAGGACATCTGGCTCTACATCAACTCGCCGGGTGGCTCGATCACGGCGGGCATGGCGATCTACGACACGATGCAGTTCATCCAGCCGGACGTCGCCACCATCGCGATGGGCATGGCGGCGTCGATGGGTCAGTTCCTGCTCTCGTCCGGGACCAAGGGCAAGCGCTACGCGACCCCGCACGCACGCGTCATGATGCACCAGCCGTCCGGCGGCATCGGTGGCACGGCCACCGATGTCCGCATCAACGCGCAGCTGATCCTGCACATGAAGACCGTCCTCGCCGAGCTCATCGCCGGGCAGACCGGCAAGACCGTCGAGCAGATCCACGCCGACTCCGACCGGGACCGGTGGTTCACCGCGCCCGAGGCGCTCGAGTACGGGTTCGTGGACCACGTCGTCGCGCACGCCGGCTCGGTCGCCGGTGGCGGCGGCACCACGTCCTCCTGACACGGGCGGCGCCGCGCGGCGCCGCGCGACCTGTCGACCACCGAGCCTGCCGGACAGAGCGCCGGCACATGACACCAGGGAGTCCCTCGTGAGCATCGAGTCACAGTTCTACGCCGGGGCCGAGCGCCTCGCGGGCGGTCGTGCACTGCCGTACGGCGCGCCCGGCGCACGGTACGTGCTGCCCCAGTTCGAGGAGCGCACTGCCTACGGGTTCAAGCGACAGGACCCGTACACCAAGCTGTTCGAGGACCGCATCATCTTCCTCGGTGTGCAGGTCGACGATGCGTCGGCCGACGACGTCATGGCCCAGTTGCTGGTGCTCGAGAGCACCGACCCAGACCGCGACATCATCCTGTACATCAACTCGCCGGGCGGATCGTTCACCGCGATGACCGCGATCTACGACACGATGCAGTACATCAAGCCGCAGATCCAGACGGTGTGCCTGGGCCAGGCGGCGTCCGCCGCGGCCGTACTGCTCGGCGCCGGGACGCCCGGCAAGCGACTCGCCCTGCCCAACGCGCGTGTGCTGATCCACCAGCCGGCGATGGAGGGTGGTGGCTATGCGCAGGCGTCGGACATCGAGATCCATGCGAACGAGCTGATCCGGATGCGCGAGTGGCTCGAAGAGACGCTGGCCAAGCACACCGGCCGTAGCGTCGATCAGGTGCGCAACGACATCGAGCGGGACAAGATCCTGACCGCCGCCGAGGCGTTCGACTACGGGCTCGTCGACCAGGTGCTCGCGAGCCGCAAGGCGGCCGTGCTCCCGGCCTGAGACATCGCCCGGTCGGGTGGGTCCTCGGACCTACCCGACCGGCTCCGGCAAGATCACGGTCCGGCAACACGTGGGTGACTCTCGTGCGGTGCGGCTGACATCGCGCCCTCCGTGGTGTGCAATGGAGTGAGCACCGCGCCGGGGCAGGCGCGCGAAGGGCGCTGTCGCCACGAGGCGAGGAGCGACGGACCGGAAGGGGACCGCAGTGGCACGCATCGGGGACGGGGCTGACCTCCTCAAGTGTTCCTTCTGCGGGAAGTCCCAGAAGCAGGTCAAGAAGCTGATCGCCGGGCCCGGTGTGTACATCTGCGAC
>JAKBFW010000223.1 GCA_021833345.1 Pseudomonadota bacterium
TCCGTCATTCGCACATGGCGCGCCCGGGCCGCGGCTGTGACCGGGCGAGCGATGCTCAGGTCTCGTTCCTGGCGTGGCGGGCCGCGCCCGGCGCTAGCCTCGTCGCGACAGCTGTCCTGCCCGTGGAGCGGAGCGTGATGAGGCGTCGGCTGGCGAGCGTCGTCGTCCTTTCCGTGCTCCTCGCCGCCGGCGCAACCCTCGCCTACCGCGCCGCCTACGGCACGTGGTGGGGTACGCCGGACCACATAAGCTACTGCGGGCGGACCTACCTCCGGGGCACTGCCGGGCTCACCCGCGCCGAGATCGTGGGGTTCGGCGCGGCATTGCCCGGCGATGCGCCCTACCCCGTCGTCACGGTCGCCACGGTCCCGCCCGTCGTCGGCCAACCCCTGGTCGCAGCCCTCACCCCACAAGCCGAACGTCAGCGACTCGGGGTGCCGTGCACCATGGTCGTCTACCTGAAGACTGGTACCGACGCCTACACCGGGTACGGCCTCTCCGGCGGCCCGTAATGCAGACCGGACGACACGTGCACTCGGTTCACGATGCCGTCGTGCTGCTCAGCGGCATTTCCAGGCGAGCGTAGCCGCCCGCAACGCGGCATGTGCGGATGCTCGAGTGGTGCAGTCCAGTGGACGCTAGGGTCCGTTGGTGGCGCCTGAAGAGAACTTTCAGAGGAACGGTCCCTGGACCCAGCCCAATGAGTCCGCCCCGGAGAGGTGCCCCGATGTCCCAGTTCGTCGTCTACGGCCGCCGTCAGGTGCTTGCACCCTTGCGCGCCGAGTTCTCTGTCCTCCTCCAGGACGTCGCCGTCGCCGTCCTCGGGCTGCCGCCGGACAAGCGGTTCCACCGCTTCGTCCTGATGGATGCCGAGGACTTTCCCACGCCTCCTCACCGCTCCGAGCGCTACACGATCGTCGAGGTGATGATGTTCTCGGGACGCACGGTCGCGACGAAGAAGGCCTTCTATGCCGAGCTCTTCGCGGGGGTGGAGGCTCGGCTCGGCATCGCACCGAACGACCTGGAGATCCACATCCTCGAGACGCCTCGCCACGACTGGGGTATCCGTGGCAAGGCCGGTGACGACCTGGCCCTGGCGTACGAGATCGAGCGCTGATCCACGACAATGTCGGCGGACGCTGAACCGGATCCGTCGAGGTGGTCGCCGGTGACCTCGTGACCTCGACCGACGGCGGGCTTGTGGCGACGTTTCTGCCCGTGCTGCTCGATGCCGGTCGCGGTTCGCGCGGCTCACTGCTGGGGCATCTCGCGCGTAACAACGACCCGTGGCAGCGAGCCGTGCGCGGGGAGCTCGTCGTCCATGACGAGACGGCGTGGGTCGGTGCGCTGGTGCGCAGACTCACCGACCGGCACGAGGCGCACCGTGAGGACCCATGTAGCGTGGACGATGCACCGGCGAGGTTCACGGCCGGTCGGCGACGGGCCATCGTCGGCGTGGAGCTCGTGATCTCACGGGTCGAGGTGAAGGTCAAGATGAGCCAGAACCGCCCCGAACGGGACATTGACGGGGTCGTGACCGGTCTGGAGCAGGAGGGCCGACCCGAGGCTGCGGCGATGGTCGATCGCTCACGATCCTGACCTGGACCGTAGCTGTCTCGGTCCGTCCCCCAGATCGAACCGCGACGTGCCTGGACGGCCCTTGCCCCGGTACCCGCACATCGGCCATGAGCGCAGACAGCCATGCCCGGACAGTCCGACTCGAGGCTTCATAGGATGCGGACGTGGACTACGACGCCTTCGCCGAGAGCCTCCGGCTGATCGAGTCCCGGCAGGTGGAGCCCGTGCTCCGGCTGAGCAGGCGCCGTCGGTATGCCCCGATGGCCGTCGATGTTGCAGGTGATGTCGCGGTCACCATGTTTGCCCGCCGTGGAGTCGGTTGCGTGTGGTCTGACACGCACGTGTTGAGCAGACGAGACGGCCAGTGGCGGTTGCTCGGTGGCAGCCGCGGCACGGCCGACGACGAGCTGCTCGCCCCACGGCCCGCCCGGTTGCCGGACGACCTTGCGCACGTGCCCGTCGCGATCCCCGGAATCGACCCGCGGGTCGTGGCGATCGGCGGCGGGGGCGGGGTCCGCGACAGCCAGGGCGGGACGGGTCGATGGCCGTGGAGCGGTCGCTGGATCAGCTACGTGGTCCTGCGGGTCAGTGCGGAGGTGGCGTCGCTGGCCGTCGATGGACGGGAGCTGGTGGTGCCATGGCACGGCCGGGTGGTCATCGTGTCGGTGAAGCGCCGCCCATCGGCGGTGACCGTCTACGACCGGGAAGGACGAGTCCTCGGGGAGGGCCGACCCCAGGCACCGCGGGCCTGATCTGGTCGTCGCGGGACACCGCCAGGCGCCGCGCGCGACACCTTCTCTCAGAGCCGGAATCCGGCCCGATCCGGTCCGCGCCTCGTCGATACGACCACACGGTGCGGCTGGCCGTCGCCGGCCGACGGGCGCATGCACGCAACCATCGCCGCATGACCGGGCGAGCGTCCCCGCCCGGACGGCGGCTATGACCGGGCGAGCGTAGCCGCCCCGACAGCGGCATGTGCGGATGGGCGACCGGCGTTGTCGTGGCCTGCGTGCGTTGCGACCGTCGCGAAGCGGCCACCCTCGTGAGCCCCGCGGTGTGATCATGGCAGGGCTACCTCGCGGTCACGGCCGGAGCGGCCCGATGTTCTCCCCAGCGGACTGGCAGTCCGCTTGCACGCGTCGGTCCGCAGCGAAGTAGGCATCCATCTCGGTGGCAGTCGCGGTATCAAACTTGCCCCGCCAGGAGAAGACGTACGTGATGTCGCGCTGCAGGCCCGCCCACGCAGGTTCAGCTGCGGCCGCGCGATCGGCATCGCCGCGAGCGGTGGCGACCACCGCGTCAGCCTGCGCCGCAGTGGTAATAG
>JAKBFW010000224.1 GCA_021833345.1 Pseudomonadota bacterium
CGTGAGCCGCCGGCGTCGAGCTACAGGCCGTCGCCGAAGCCGAGCTGGCGCCAGGCCTCGTACGTCGCGATCGCGGCCGAGTTCGACAGGTTGAGCGATCGTCGACCGGCAAGCATCGGGATCCGGAGCTGGGTCGTCACGCGAGGGTCCTCGAGGACCTCGGGCGGCAGACCGGTGGGCTCTGGACCGAACAGGAGGACGTCGTCGCCGCGGTACTCGATGTCGGTGAACCGGGTACGGGCCTGCGTCGTGAACGCGAAGACCCGCGACCCGGGCATCGCGGCGAGCGCCGCCGAGAGGTTCGGGTGCACGACGACGTGGGCCAGGTCGTGGTAGTCCAGACCGGCCCGGCGGAGCTTGGGTTCCGACAGGTCGAAGCCGAGCGGCTCGACCAGGTGCAGCTCGGCTCCCGTGACGGCGGACAGTCGGATCGCGCTCCCGGTGTTGCCGGCGATCCGTGGTTCGAAGAAGACGATGCGCAGCACGTCGCGATCCTGCCACGTCCTCCCCGGACTCATAGGATCGCTGCATGAGCCCGTACCGCGCCGCCGACGACCGCTACGACACGATGACCTACCGCCGCTGCGGGCGCAGCGGGCTGGACCTGCCCGCGCTGTCGCTCGGTCTCTGGCACAACTTCGGCCACACGACGCCGTTCGAGACCCAGCGGGCCGTCCTGCACCGTGCGTTCGACCTCGGGGTGACGCACCTCGACCTGGCGAACAACTACGGTCCGCCGTACGGGTCCGCGGAGGAGAACTTCGGCCGTCACCTGGCTGCTGACCTGCGGCCCTACCGGGACGAGCTCGTCATCTCCTCGAAGGCCGGCTACGACATGTGGC
This sequence comes from Pseudomonadota bacterium, assembly GCA_021833345.1. Lineage (GTDB taxonomy): Bacteria > Actinomycetota > Actinomycetes > Actinomycetales > Cellulomonadaceae > JAJDFX01. Next base: position 843 of record JAKBFW010000224.1, read on the forward strand.
CCGGACCCTACGGTGACGGTGGCTCGCGCAAGTACGTGCTCTCGTCGCTCGACCAGTCCCTGGCGCGGCTCGGTCTCGACTACGTGGACATCTTCTACTCGCACCGCCCCGACCCCTCGGTACCGATCGAGGAGACGATGGGGGCGCTGCACACCGCAGTGACGAGCGGCCGCGCGCTGTACGCCGGTATCTCGAACTACACCGCGTCGCAGACCCGGACCGCCGCGCGGGTGCTGGCCGACCTTGGTACGCCGCTGCTGATCCACCAGCCGTCGTACTCGATGTTCAACCGACACGTCGAGCTCCCGGAGGCGGGCGGAGCGGGGGAGACCCTGCTCGACGTGATCGGCGATCTCGGGATCGGGGCGATCGTCTTCTCGCCGTTGCAGCAGGGGCTGCTCACGGGTCGGTACCTGTCCGGGGAGGTGCCCGCCGGCTCGCGCGCCTCGCTCGGACACTTCCTCAAGCCCGAGCGGATCAGCGAGCCCTACCTGACTCGGGCCCGGGCCCTGCACGAGGTCGCCGCGGGGCGCGGGCAGTCGCTCGCGCAGCTCGCGCTGTCCTGGGTGCTGCGGGACGCGCGGGTCACCTCGGCACTGATCGGCGCGAGCAGCGTCGCACAGCTCGAGGACAACGTCGCCGCGCTCGCGGCCCCGCCGCTCACCGACGACGAGCTCGCCGCGATCGAGCCGTTCGCCGTGGACGGGACCGCGCGCTGAGAGGACCGCGCGCCGACGGGCCGGCGACGGCACGGAGTGCCCCGACGCCTCGGCTGTCGCCGCGCGCCGGCGGTCGGTGCGGGCCCGGCCCGCCTACTGAAACCCGACCACCGGGTGCGGCGCGTACGGCTCCTCGAGCCGCGCGACGTCGTCGTCGGTGAGGTGCACGTCGAGGGCGGCGATGGCGTCGTCGAGGTGCCCGAGCCTGCTCGCTCCGACGATGGGTGCGGCCACCACGGGGTTGCGCAGCACCCAGGCGAGCGCGACCTGCGCGCGCGGGACGCCGAGGTCGGCGGCGACCTCGGCGACACGCCCGATGATCGTGCGGTCGCCGGCATCGGTACCGTAGAGCCGCTTGCCGACCTCGTCGGTGTCGGTCCGGTGCGTCGTCGCGTCCCAGTCGCGGGTCAGCCGCCCGCGCGCGAGCGGGCTCCAGGGGAGCACCCCGATGCGCTGGTCGGCGCACAGCGGGAGCATCTCCCGCTCCTCCTCGCGGTTGAGCAGGTTGTAGTGGTCCTGCATCGAGACGAACCGGGTCCAGCCGTGCAGGTCGGCGAGGTACAGCGCCTGGGTGAACTGCCAGGCGAACATCGACGATGCGCCGATGTAGCGGGCCTTGCCGGCCTTGACGACGTCGTGCAGCGCCTCGAGCGTCTCCTCGATCGGCGTGCCCGGGTCCCAGCGGTGGATCTGGTAGAGGTCGACGTAGTCGGTCCCGAGCCGGGTCAGGCTCGCGTCGATCTCGGTGAAGATCGCCTTGCGGGAGAGGCCCGCGCCGTTCGGCCCGGGGCGCATCCGACCGTGCACCTTGGTCGCGATGACGACCTCCTCGCGGCGGGTGTGCTCCGCGAGCGCGCGGCCGACGATCTCCTCGCTGGAGCCGTCGGAGTAGACGTTGGCCGTGTCGAAGAACGTGATCCCGAGCTCGACGGCGCGGCGGATCAGCGGTCTGCTGGCCTCCTCGTCGAGGGTCCAGGCGTGGTTGCCGCGGGTGGGCTCGCCGTAGGTCATGCAGCCGAGGGCGATCCGGGAGATCTGGAGGCCGGTGCGGCCGAGTGTGGTGTAGTCCATGGCGTCGATCCTCGCTCACCCTCCGTGGCGGGGCCACCGAGCGCTGTCGTGCGCGAGCTCGTCGACCTGCGCAGACCGGCGACCGGGCCTGAGCGCGCTACGCGGCCCGCGCGCCGCTTCTGCTCAGGCCGCCGCCCGACCTCTGCTCAGGCCGCGAGCACCTCGAGCAGCTCGGCGCCGTAGGTGTCGAGCTTGGTGACGCCGACTCCGCTGATCGTGCCGAGCTCGGCGAGGGTCGTCGGGAGTCGGGTCGCGATCTCGCGCA
>JAKBFW010000069.1 GCA_021833345.1 Pseudomonadota bacterium
TCCAGTTCTGGGTGCCGTACACCGTGACCTCGGCGTGGGTGCTGACGAGCGGCACGGTGAGACCGAACAGGATCAGCGTGACAGCGCTCAGGCCCGCCACGGTCAGGTACGTCAGCACCGCCGAGCCGGAGGTCCGGGCGGCGAGCGCGGAGAAGCCCAGGCCGATCGCGCAGACGACGGCAAGGATCAGGGCCAGCACCAGCACCGTGACGACCAGGGCCATGACTCGCACCCCGCCGGCGGCGAGCGCCCAGACGATGAACGGCAGGCTCGCCCCGAGGAAAGCGAGGGCCGCGAGCCAGGACGCGACGAGCTTGCCGATCACGATCTCGGCCGCCGAGAGCAACGTCACCTGCAGGGTGGCCAGGGTGCCGGCGTTACGGTCCCCGTTGATCGAGGTGGCGCTCAGGGTCGGGGCGACCAGCAGCCCGAGGAACAGCACGAAGAACACCACGATCCCGAAGATCACCGGACCCGTCGGCGCGGGCGGTACGACCGGGCCCGTCGGTACCAGCGGCGACGTCGCGGCTGCTCCGCTCCCCACGGTGCCGTCGCGGCTCCCGGACACGAGCGAGACGCTGCCGGTCGCGAGAGCCGTGATCCCGCCGACGACGACGAACCACACCACGAGCGCGATGATCCACCGCGTGGAACGCACGCGCTGCCGCAGCTCCAGGAGCGCGACGGTCCGGACGCCGGGCCAGGTCAGGGCCCACGAGCCGCGGTGCGGAGCCGGGGGCCGGGCGGCGGGCGCGTCGACCGTGCCGGTGGTCGCGCTCATCGCCGTTCCTCCTCGAGGGACAGGTATGTCTGTTCGAGGGCGCCGCCGACCGGCGCCAGCGACGTCACGGCGACGCCCGCCGTCACGGCGTCCTTGAGGAGGGCAGCCGCGGAGGCCTCCCCGTCGAGCGCGATCAGCAGGGCGCCCGCGCCGTCGGACGGCGGTGCGGCGGGATCCTCGGCCTTCCACGGGACGTGAACCTGGGTGAGCCAGGCAGCGAGCGAGCGTGCGGACAGGGCGCGCACGCGCCAGGTCCGGCGCGCCGCAGCCGCCGCCTGCACGGTCTGCGCGGCGACGGTCCGGCCCTGCGACAGGAACACGGCGTCGTCGGCCATCTCGTCGAGCTCGGTCAGGACGTGGCTCGAGACGAGCACCGTCCGACCCTCCGCGGCGAGTCGGCGCAGCAGGACGCGCAGGTCGACCCGCGACCGCGGGTCGAGACCGCCGGCGGGCTCGTCGAGCAGCAGGACCGACGGGTCGTGCACCAGTGCGCGGGCGAGCCCGAGTCGCTGCTTCTGTCCGCGCGAGAGCACGCGCGCCGGGCTGTCCGCGAGCTCGGTCAGGTGCACCGTGTCCAGGAGCTCGGTCGCACGGCGCGCGGCGTCGGCGCGCGACAGCCGGTACGCGGCCCCGACGGTCGTGAGCACCTCGCGTGCCGTGAGCGAGTCCCAGGTGCCGAACGCGTCGGGCATCCACCCGACGAGCGACCGCGCGGCGTAGCCCTCGGTCACCGGGTCGAAGCCGTCGACCGTCATCCGGCCCGCGTCGGGCACCAGGAGCCCGGCGAGCATCAGCAGGAGGGTCGTCTTGCCGGAACCGTTCGGGCCGATCAGTGCGGTGACGGCGCCCGCGCGCGCGGTCAGGTCGACACCGGCGACGGCACGGACCGAGCCGAACGACCGGTGGGCCCCGTCGACCACGATGCCGCGCTCAGCCCCACCACTGCCGGACGGCGTGCTCGGCCTGGTGCTGGACCCGGCGCTCGATCCCGTGCCCGGCCCCGCTACCGAGCCCGTGCCTGACCCTGTGATCGCCCCCGTGATCGCCATGGCTCCACGCTAGGGCCCGGCGGTTGCGCGAGGGTGGTGTTCGCTGTGGCGATCGTGTGCGGGTTCCGGGGGACCGCTGAGGATCGCGCGACGCGGCGATGCGGATGCATCCGCGATGCGGACCCCGACCGTTCCGCAGTGTGGCCCGTCATAGACTCCCAGGTGACTCGCACGTGCTCGAGCGCCGACAGGACGACGTTCCGGCGCGGGCTGTCGTGATCACCCCGTCCCGAACAACCCGGAGTGCTGACCGTGGCTCTCATCGTCCAGAAGTACGGCGGCTCGTCCGTCGCCAACGCCGAGTCCATCAAGCGCGTGGCGAAGCGGATCACCGAGGCGAAGCGCGCCGGCGACGACGTCGTCGTGGTCGTCTCGGCCATGGGCGACACGACCGACGAGCTCCTGGACCTGGCCCACGAGATCTCCCCGGTGCCGCCGAACCGCGAGCTCGACATGCTGCTGACGGCCGGTGAGCGCATCTCGATGGCGCTCCTCGCGATGGCGATCGCGAACCTCGGCGTCGAGGCGCGCTCGTTCACGGGATCGCAGGCCGGTGTCATCACCGACGACGTGCACGGTCGGGCCCGGATCATCGACGTCACCCCGGGCCGCATCCGCTCGGCCCTCGAGGACGGCGCGGTGGCCGTGGTCGCCGGTTTCCAGGGCGTCGCGCAGAACAGCAAGGACATCACGACGCTCGGTCGCGGCGGCTCGGACACCACGGCCGTGGCCCTCGCCGCCGCGCTCGATGCCGACGTCTGCGAGATCTACACCGACGTGGACGGCGTCTTCACCGCCGACCCGCGGATCGCGACCTCGGCGCGCAAGATCGACACGATCAGCTACGACGAGATGCTCGAGCTCGCCGCGAGCGGCGCCAAGGTGCTGGCCGTGCGGTGCGTCGAGTACGCGCGCCGGTACGGGGTTCCCGTGCACGTGCGCTCCTCGTTCTCGGGCCGCACGGGCACACTGGTGACGGATGCGCCGACGGGCGCGCAGAACGGAGCGGGACAGATGGAGCAGCCGATCATCGCGGGGGTTGCGCACGACCGCAGCGAGGCCAAGATCACGGTCGTCGGCGTCCCGGACGTGCCAGGCAAGGCTGCGCGGATCTTCGAGGTCGTCGCCGCGGCGGGCGTGAACATCGACATGATCGTCCAGAACGTGTCCGTCGCCGCGACGGGTCGGACGGACATCTCCTTCACCCTGCCTGCGACGGACGGTGCCAAGGCCACGACGGCCCTCACCGACCACCAGGACGACATCGGCTTCGCGTCGCTGCAGTACGACGACACGATCGGCAAGCTCTCGCTGGTCGGCGCGGGCATGCGCTCGCACCCGGGCGTCTCGGCTCAGCTCTTCGCGGCGCTCTCGAGCGCCGGCATCAACATCGAGATGATCTCGACCTCGGAGATCCGGATCTCGGTCGTGACGCGGGCGGACAGCCTCGACGACGCGGTGCGCGCGGTGCACACCGCCTTCAACCTCGACAGCACCACGGACGAAGCCGTGGTCTACGGCGGGACGGGACGGTAGTCATGGGCGAGCGCGCAGGTCTTCGTGTCGGCGTCGTCGGCGCCACCGGTCAGGTGGGCGCGGTCATGCGTCGCCTGCTCGACGAGCGGGACTTCCCGGTCGCCGAGATCCGGTTCTTCGCGTCGGCGAGGTCGGCCGGCACGACGCTGCCGTGGAAGGGGACCGACGTCGTCGTCGAGGACGCCGCCACGGCGGACCCGACCGGGCTCGACATCGCGCTCTTCTCCGCAGGCGGCGCGACGTCCAAGATCCAGGCCCCGCGCTTCGCTGCGGCCGGCGTCACGGTGATCGACAACTCGTCGGCCTGGCGGATGGACCCCGATGTCCCGCTCGTCGTGTCCGAGGTCAACCCGGAGGCGATCCGCGACGCCCGCAAGGGCATCATCGCGAACCCGAACTGCACGACGATGGCCGCGATGCCGGTGCTCAAGGTCCTCGACACCGAGGCGGGGCTCGAGCGCCTGATCGTGTCGACGTACCAGGCCGTGTCCGGCAGCGGTCTCGCCGGGGCCACCGAGCTCGCCGGGCAGGTGCGCGCCGCCGTCGCCTGCGAGGTGCCCCTCGAGGCACTGGTGCACGACGGGTCCGCGGTCGCGCTCCCGGACCCGGTCAAGTACGTGGCGCCGATCGCCTTCAACGTCGTGGCGTTGGCCGGGAACCTGGTCGACGACGGCTCGGAGGAGACCGACGAGGAGCAGAAGCTCCGCAACGAGTCGCGCAAGATCCTCGGGCTGCCGGACCTGCTCGTGGCCGGCACCTGCGTGCGCGTCCCGGTGTTCACGGGACACAGCCTGTCGATCAACGCCGAGTTCGCCCGGGCGATCACGCCGGACCGCGCCCGCGAGCTGCTCGCAGACGCGCCGGGTGTCCGGCTCGCGGACGTCCCGACGCCGCTCACCGCCGCGGGCATCGACCCGAGTCTGGTCGGTCGCATCCGCCAGGACCAGAGCGTGCCGGATGCGCGAGGTCTGGTGCTGTTCATCAGCAACGACAACCTGCGCAAGGGCGCTGCCCTGAACGCGGTGCAGATCGCCGAGGTCATTGCCGCGGGGGTGCCGGCCTCCGCCTGACGGCGCGGTTGGGTGGTCGTCCGACGCGCGCGGGGTCGCTGGAGAGCGAACCCGCGCGCGTCGTCGTGCGCGCCCACGCGATCCCGGCGCGTGCCGACGGTGGCCTGAGGGCTCCGCAGCTCCCTCCGGCGTGAGCGGGCGCGCGGCGACGGGGTGGCACCGCTCTCTCCGAGGTGTTCCTTCGGGCTGACGCCCCGATATGTCGCGCTCGGCTGCCCGCTTGGCTTTGTATCGCACATCGCGAGGTTGACTACGGGCCGAAACAGAACTATAAACAGACATTGCCACATCCAAACAGGCAGGCTCGGACAGCGACGTCAAGGAGTCACGTGTACGCGACCGAACGGCAGCGAGAGATCCTGGACCGTGCCCGTTCAGAGGGCAGGGTCGAGGTCAAGCGCCTCGCTGACGATCTCGACGTCACGCCGGAGACGGTCCGACGCGATCTGACCGCGCTCGAACGTCTCGGTGTCCTGCGGCGCGTCCACGGCGGTGCGATCCCCGTGGAGCGGCTCGGGATCGAGCCGGCGGTCGCCGACCGCGAGGAGCGCCTCGCCGGGCAGAAGGAGCGGATCGCGAAGGTCGCGCTCGACGAGCTTCCCGACGGTGGCTCGATCATCATCGACGCCGGAACGACCACGGTGCGGATCGCGCGGATGCTCCCGACCGACCGTGAGCTGATGGTCGTGACTCACGCGCTCCCGGTCGCGAACCTGCTGGTGTCCCTGCCCAACGTGACGGTCTACCTGCTCGGCGGCATCGTCCGGCCACGCACCTTGGCGGCGGTCGGGGACTGGACGCGGAGCAACCTCGCCGACGTGTTCGTGGACGTCGCCTTCGTCGGCACGAACGGCATCACGGCACGTCGTGGGCTCACGACGCCGGACCTCGGTGAGGCAGCCGTCAAGCGGGCGTTGATCGGCGCGGCCCGGCGCACGGTCGTGCTGGCCGACCACTCGAAGTTCGGCCGCGAGGACTTCGCGCACGTGTGCGACCTCGACGACATCGACACGGTCATCAGCGACACCGGGCTCGCCGACGAGATGGTCGAGGAGATCGAGGATCGCGGGCCGACGGTGGTGCGGGCATGATCCTCACCGTCACGCTCAACCCGAGCCTGGACCGCACCATCGAGGTCGATCGTCTCGCGTGCGGCGAGGTGCAACGAGTCACGACCGCGCGCCTGGACCCGGGCGGGAAGGGCGTGAACGTCGCCCGGGCGCTGCTCGCGAACGGGGTGCCGGCCCGTGCGGTGGTGCCGATCGCCGGCGCGGAGGGCGACCAGCTCGTGATGCTGCTCGGCCGTGAGGGTGTCGACGTCGCCGTGGTCCCGATCCCCGGCCGCACGAGGTCCAACACGGCGATCGCGGAGGCGGACGGCACCGTCACCAAGCTGAACGAGCCGGGACCGTCGTTGACCGACGCCGACCTCGACGCGCTGGCGGAAAAGGTCCTCGAGGCGGCCGACCCGGGCTCGTGGGTCGCGTTGTGCGGAAGTCTCCCACCCGGGGTCCCGCACGACGTCTATGCGACTCTCACACGCCTCTTCAGCGATGCCGGGCTGCGTGTTGCCGTCGACAGCAGCGGACCCGCCTTCCGCGCGGCGATCGCCGCCGGCCCGGAGCTCGTCAAGCCCAACGACGACGAGCTCGCCGAGGCCGTCGGGAGACCGCTCCCCACGCTCGGCGACGTCATCGCCGCGGCGCGTGAGCTTCAAGACAGGGGTGCGCGGACGGTGCTCGTGAGCCGCGGAGCCGCAGGTGCGGTCCTGGTGGACAGCGACGTCGTCGTGGGGGAGTCCCCTGTGGAGGAGCCACGGAGCACCGTGGGTGCCGGTGACGCACTGCTCGCCGGGTTCCTCGCGGCACGGGTCCGCGGGGACGACCACGCCACGGCCTTCGCCGAGGCTCTCGCGTGGGGGGCGGCCGCGGTCCGTCTCCCTGGAAGTCGCATGCCCGGACCGGACGACATCGACCGTTCCATTGTCCGCATCGTCCCGGAGGTCGTCCACGGTCGACGCTCCTCCACCACTGAAGGAGAATCATGAAGGTTGCACGCTTCTACGCCCCGGAAGACATCCGACTCGAGGAGGCGCCGGAGCCCACAGCGGGTGCCGGCGAGGTCAAGATCCGCGTGCGCGCCTGCTCGACGTGCGGGACCGACGTGAAGATCTCGAAGCATGGCCACCTGCGGATCGTTCCTCCGCGCGTCATGGGGCACGAGATCGCCGGTGAGGTCGTCGAGGTCGGCGCCGGAGTGACCGGTTGGTCCGCCGGGGACCGGGTTCAGGTCATCGCCGCCATCCCGTGCGGAACGTGCCCGGACTGTCTGGCCGGGCACATGACGGTCTGCCCCAACCAGGTGTCGATGGGGTACGACTTCGACGGCGGCTTCGCCGAGTACATGATCGTCCCGGCCGTGGTGCTCGCGGTCGACGGGCTCAACCGGATCCCGGAGGGCGTCAGCTTCGCCGAGGCCTCCGTCGCCGAACCGTTTGCGTGCGCGATCAACGCGCAGGAGCTCGTCAACACCCACGAGGGCGACGTCGTCGTCGTCGTCGGCTCCGGACCCATCGGGTGCCTCCACGTTCGCCTTGCGCGGGCACGAGGTGCGGCGAAGGTGTTCCTCGTCGAGCTCAGTCGGGAGCGGTTGGACATGGCTGCCGCCATCGTGCACCCGGATGCCGCGATCTGCGCCAGCGAGACCGACCCCGTCGCGGAGGTCCGGGCACTCACCGGTGGCCGCGGGCCCGACGTGGTGATCACCGCAGCCGCCTCCGGTGCCGCGCAGGAGCAGGCCGTGCAGATGGTGGGCCCGGGCGGGCGCATCAGCTTCTTCGGCGGTCTGCCGAAGGACAAGCCCGTGATCGCTCTCGACTCGAACATCGTGCACTACCGCGAGCTGATGATCATGGGCGCCAACGGGTCCAGCCCGGACCACAACAAGCGGGCGCTCGCGATGATCGCCGACGGCAGCGTTCCTGTGGCCGACCTCATCACTCACCACCTGACGCTCGACCAGGTGCTCGACGGAATCGGCGTCGTGTCCCGTGGCGAGGGCATCAAGGTCACGATCGAACCCTGATCGTGCCGCGGTCGCGCAGGCCGTCAACCTGCGCGACCGCACCGGAACGACGCACCACGTTCGCCGACATCTCCTGGCAGGTCAACCCGACGGCTCAGAGCCGATCCGTCACGAAGAGAGCGAGTCAACGATGACTACCGTTGCAGCACCTCCACCCAGCCTCTCCAGCCGCAAGAGCGCCCAGCTCCACGTGCAGCGGTTCGGGGCGTTCCTGACCGGCATGATCATGCCCAACCTCCCGGCCTTCGTCGCATGGGGCCTGATCACGTCCCTCTTCATCGCCAAGGGGTGGACCCCCAACGGCATCCTCGGCGGCTTCGGCAACGCCAGCACGATCGGCTGGCAGGGCGCAGCCACGGCCTTGGCCACGGCCCCCGGCGGCACGACGTTCCCCCAGTACCTGGGCCTCGTCGGCCCGATGATCACCTACCTGCTGCCGCTGCTCATCGCCAACCAGGGTGGCCGGATCGTCTATGGCGAGCGTGGTGGTGTGGTCGCCTCGATCGCCACCATGGGCGTCATCGTGGGCAGCACGGTCCCCATGTTCCTGGGTGCGATGATCGTCGGCCCGCTCGCCGCCTGGTTCATGAAGCAGGTCGACAAGCTCTGGGACGGGAAGATCCGTCCCGGCTTCGAGATGCTCGTCAACATGTACTCGGCGGGAATCCTCGGGATGGGGCTCGCGATAGGTGCGTTCTTCGGGATCGCCCCGGTCGTGACGCAGTTCAGCAAGGTGCTCGGCAACGCCGTGCAGGGGCTTGCCAACGCCGGCCTCCTGCCGCTGATGAGCATCATCGTCGAACCGGCGAAGGTCCTGTTCCTCAACAACGCGATCGGCAACGGCGTGCTCGTGCCGCTCGGCGTCCAGCAGACCCTGGACAAGGGCCAGTCGCTGCTGTTCCTCGTCGAGGCCAACCCCGGCCCCGGATTCGGCCTGCTGCTGGCGTTTGCGATCTTCGGCATCGGAAGCGCCAAGGCGTCCGCACCGGGCGCGATGGTCATCCAGTTCCTCGGCGGTATCCACGAGGTGTACTTCCCCTTCGTGCTCATGAAGCCGATGCTCATCGTGGGCATGATCCTCGGTGGGATGACCGGGGTCGCCACCAACGCGGTGTTCGGCAGCGGGCTGCGCGCGCCTGCCGCACCGGGGAGCATCTTCGCGGTCTTCGCTCAGACGCCGCGAGGCAGCTACGTCGGCGTGACCCTCTCGGTGGTGCTGTCCGCCGCCGTGGCGTTCCTCGTCAGCGCGATCATCCTGCGGGCTTCTCGTACGCGGGACCTTGCCGCCGAGAGCGACGGTCTTGCCGCCGCGATCGCGCAGACCGAGGCGAACAAGGGCAGGAGCAGCAGCGCCCTCGGAGCGCTCGGTGGCATGGCGGGCTCGCCCGCGGCCGAGCCGGCCGGTGCAGCGACGGCGACCGCCGTGCTGCAACGACCGATGGAGCGAATCGTCTTCGCCTGCGATGCGGGCATGGGGTCGAGCGCGATGGGTGCGAGCGTTCTGCGCGACAAGCTCAAGAAGGCCGGCGTCACGGGGGTGACCGTCGTCAACCAGGCGGTGGCGAACCTGCAGGACGACGCCGACCTCGTGATCAGTCAGCGCGAGCTGACGCCTCGAGCACGGCACCAGGCGCCCAGCTCGGTTCACGTCTCTGTGGACAACTTCATGAACAGCCCGGTCTACGATTCCGTCGTTGCCGAGGTGAAGGCCAGCCAGGAGGCGGGAGGAACGACCCCATGAGCGAGATCCTGACCAAGGAGCTCGTCGTCGCGGCGGGCACCGCGCGAACGAAGGAGGACGCGATCCGGGAGGCCGGTGCTCTCCTGGTCGCCTCGGGGGCCGTCGCTCCGGCGTACGTCGACGCGATGCTCGAGCGTGAGCGGACCGTCTCGACCTACATGGGCAGCTACCTCGCCATCCCGCACGGGACGAACGAGTCGAAGGAGTCGATCAAGCACTCCGCGGTCTCGTTGGTCCGTTACGAGAACCCGATCGACTGGGGTCGGGGCGAGGTGCGCGTCGTCGTCGGGATCTCCGGGTTGAACAACGAGCACCTCGGCATCCTCTCCAAGATCGCCATCATCTTCTCGGACCCGGTCGAGGCCCAGAAGATGGTGGACGCCACCACGGTCGACGAGTTGTTCGAACTCCTGGAGTCAGTCAACGCCGAGTGACGGCAACGGAACGTCTGTCGCGACGAACGGCCCCGGCCCCCATCTGGGGAACCGGGGCCGTTCGTGCGACGAAGGCCCCCGACCAGCGTCTCCGCTGGTCGGGGGCCTTCATTCACCGGTCGGGGTGACAGGATTTGAACCTGCGACCTCTTCGTCCCGAACGAAGCGCGCTACCAAGCTGCGCCACACCCCGGTGAAGCCTGCTCAGGATAGCCGAGGTTCGGCAGTGCAACGAAACCGGTCCGCGGATCAACGCCCGACGAGGGTGAGCAGAGTCGCCTCGGGTCGGCAGGCGAACCGCACCGGGGCGTACGGGGACGTCCCGATACCCGCGGAGACGTGCAGCCACGTCGAGCGCGCAGCCCGCCCCGCGACGGTGTCGGGACGCGCGCCCGGCCAGCCGTGCAGGCCCTTGGCGCGCCCGCGGTCGAGGTCGCAGTTGGTGACGAGCGCGCCGTAGAACGGCACCGCGAGCTGGCCGCCGTGCGTGTGCCCGGCGAGGATCAGGTCGCTCCCGTCGGCCAGCATCGCGTCGAGCACGCGGACGTACGGGGCGTGGGCGACGCCGATGCGGAGCCGCGGCGTCGGCGGGTCGATCTCCGGCGGCCGAACCGGGAATCGGTCGCGGTCGAGGTGTGGGTCGTCGACCCCGACGAGGTCGACCGTGCGCCCTGCGGTCTCCACCGAGTCGCGGGTGTTCGTCAGGTCCCGCCAGCCGGCGCGCACGAGCTCTGCCGCAAGCTCGCGGGCAGGCAGACGCGGGGGAAGAACAGGGTGGGCATCTCTGGCGTCGGCGCGCAGGTACCGAGCGGGGTTCTTCGGCCGTGGGGCGAAGTAGTCGTTCGACCCCATCACGAAGGCCCCGGGAGTGCTCAGCAGCGGCTCCAGCGCGTCCAGGACCGGACGCAGACCGTCGGCGTGCGCGATGTTGTCGCCGGTGTCCACGACGAGGTCCGGGTGCAGGCTCGCGAGGTCGCGGACCCAGTCGCTCTTCCGCCGCTGCGACGGGGTCAGGTGGAGGTCCGCGAGGTGCAGGACGCGCAGCGGCGGTGCTCCGGGTGGCAGCACCGGGACGGTGACCTCACGCAGGGCGTACCAGTTCCGCTCGATGAGCGAGGCGTACGCGAGCGCACCGACCCCCGCGGCGACGAGGGCGCCGACGGCCGTACCGGGGTGTCTCAATGTCCGGGGGGCGGAGCGTTGGCCGGGTTGCCCTGGCCTGCTCCCGGGTTGGGTGGGATGACCACGGTCGGCGCAGGCCCCATCGACAACGTCAGCACGACGCCGCTGCCGCGGGTCACGCTCGAGTTCGCCGCCGGGTTCGTCGAGTCGACCGTGCCCGCCGGCTGGCTCGAGTACACCTGGGTCGGGTCGGTCGTGACACTGAAACCCATGGCCTGAAGCGTCGCGGTGGCCGCAGCCTGCGACTGGCCGGTCACGTCCGGAACGGTGGCACGAGCGCCGTAGAGAAGGGTCGGGTCAGGGCTCGGGAACGGCGTCGCCGGTGCGGTGGCGAGTGCCTGCAGCATGAACCGCTTCCAGGTCGGGGCGGAGATCGTCGCGCCGTAGAACGCGGTCTGGTACGACCCGTTGATGCGCATGTTCTCGAGCGGTCGGTTTCCCTCGGCGAAGCCCGTCCACACGGCCGTCGACAGCTGCGGGGTGAACCCGACGAACCAGGTCGCCACGCTGTTGTCCGACGTACCGGTCTTGCCCGCGGCGGGACGCGAGGCCGGCCAGTTGATGTTGGCCGCCGTTCCGGACTTGATGACGGTGGTCATCGCGTAGACGGCCGTCGCCGCGACCTTCGGGTCGATCACCTGGCGGCAGTTCGGCTGCGGGACCGCCAGCGTCTTGCCGCTGGCGTCGGTCATGCTCGTGATCGCCACGGGCTCGCAGAACGTGCCGTTGTCCGCGAGAGCCGCATAGGCCGCCGCCATGCTCAGTGGCGAGACGCCGCTCGAACCACCGATGACGCCGGACGGGTTGATCTGCACGTCACCGCCGAGGGCGCTGTGCACGCCGAGGTTCTTGGCGTTCGTGAAGGTGTCGCAGAGGTCGATCTTGCTCGCCATCGCGATGTAGGCGGTGTTGATCGAGTCCGTGGTCGCCCGGAGCGCCGTGACCATGCCCGCGCCGCCGCCCTCGGAGTTGGAGGGTGTCCACGGCGAGTACAGCTTGTAGTACCCGCCGGGCAGGCATGACGCCTTGAAGGCATTCCCGTTGTACGGAACCTTGGCGCCGTTGATGGTCTCGTACAGGCTGTGACCGTCCTGGAGCCACGCGAGCAGCGTGAAGGGCTTGAACGACGAGCCGGGCTGGAAGCCGCGGGACGCCCCGTAGGCGGAGTCGGTGTTGTAGTTCACCGACGTCTGGCGGTCGCCTGGGGCACCGGAGTTGTTGAACGTCCGGTTCTCGGCCATCGCCTTGATCAGCCCGGTCCCGGGCTCGACCGTCACGATCGACGACGCGACCCCCGACGGGTCGTTCTGCGGGACGCCGTTGTTGACCTCGGTGTTCGCGATCTGCTGGAGGTGCAGGTCGATCGACGTGTGGATGCTGAGGCCGCCGCGGTCGAGGAGTGCCTGGCGGTCGGCGACCGTGGCGCCGAACGCCGGGTCGTTCCTGATGACCCAGGTCACGTAGTCGCAGTAGAAGCCGGCGTTGTAGGTGACGCCACCGATCACGTTGGCGGACATGCACCCCTGAGCGGTGTTCTGGATGTGCAGCATGCTCTTGAGCGGTGTCGCGACTGCCGTCTGGTACTGCGCCGGCGTGATGTCGCCCTGGTCGCGCATGAGGCCCAGGACGATGTTGCGACGCTTCTCCGACTCGGCCGTGTTGCGCTCGGGGTCATAGATCGACGGGCCGTTGGTCACGCCGGCGAGCGTCGCGGCCTCGGCAGGGGTCAGCTGCTTCGCCGAGTGGCCGAAGTAGTACTCGGACGCCGCCTCGACACCCCAGACGTTGACGCCGAACTGGGCGATGTTGAGGTAGCGGGTCAGGATCTCGGTCTTGGAGAGCTTCTGCTCGAGAGCGATCGCGAGCTTCGCCTCCCGGAGCTTGCGGCTGATCGAGTCGTTGCGCGCCGCATTGATCGCGGCGGTGTCGTTCTTCGCGACCGCGTCCTCGATCAGGACGTTCTTCACGTACTGCTGGGTGAGCGTCGAGGCGCCCTGGAGGCCGCTCGTCGTGGCGTTCCGTACCGCTGCGCGCAGGATGCCGGTCGGGTCGACGCCGCCGTGCTGGTAGAAGCGCTTGTCCTCGGTGTCGATCACCGCGCGCTGCATCAGCGGAGAGATGTCGGCGAGCGACACGACGATCCGGTTCTCGGCGTAGAACGTCGCCAGGACCGTGCCGTCCGCGGCGTAGATCGTCGACTTCTGGGAGAGCGGGGTCTCGTTCAGCACCGTGGGCAGATCTTCGAACACCTGGGCGGTGCCGTTGGTCATGGCGCTCACCGACGCCGCCGCCGGCAGCGCGAGCCCGGCAGCGAGCACGCCACCGATGCCGGCGACGAGAAGGAACGCGAGGAGGAGTGCGAGCGCCTGCAGGACGTTGACCTGACGGCCGCGCGGGCGTGCAGAGGAAGCCATAGCTCCTCAGGGTACGGGAGGTCACCGTGAGGGTCCCGCGCTCGTCCGGGTGCTCGCGGCACCTGCACGGTACCTGCACACAGGCCCCGATCGAGGGACGGAGGTTGCGCCGCCCGGGTACCTCGTCGCGACCGCGTGAGCCGAATGGCCTATGCAGGGACTCGATCCGACCCGATAGCGTCCGTAAGGGGCGAGAGATGCCCCGTTCAGGGCGACGTCGCTCGCATGGCGCGGGGTCGCTCCACAGGGGGACGCGCCTCGCGTCCCGGCGAAAGGGGGACGTCGTGGCGGTGCTCCAGGATCAGCATTGGGCGGCGGAGGCGGCGTGCGCGGGACGGTCCCCGGACGAGCTGTTCGTGCAGGGAGCGGCCCAGCGCGAGGCGCGCGGGGTGTGCATGGGGTGCACGGTCAAGCTCGACTGCCTCGCTGATGCGCTCGACTCCGGCATGCAGTTCGGTGTCTGGGGCGGCATGACCGAACGCGAACGGCGCGCGCTGCTCCGGCGGCAGCCGGAGGTGACGTCGTGGCGCGCGGTGCTGACGTCGCCCGACGCCCTCCTCGACGTGCACGCGGGAGGCCGTCGCTAGGCTGAGCCCATGGCCACCACCTGGGAGTACGCGACCGTCCCGTTGATCATCCACGCCACCAAGGCGATCCTCGACCAGTGGGG
>JAKBFW010000070.1 GCA_021833345.1 Pseudomonadota bacterium
GGGTCGGGCGGCCGCACGGTCGGCCCACGCCGCGCAGGAGCTGCAGACGCTGCTCGGCGACCACCACGACACCGTGACGGTGCGCGAGGTGCTCGACCGGGTGGCCACCGCCGCCGCACGCGCCGGCGAGGACACCTTCACCTACGGCCGCCTGCACGGGATCGCCCAGGCGCGTGCCGAACGACTGGAGGCCCAGCTTCCCGCGGCGAGCGAGCGGGCCGGGTCAGGCCGGCACCGCCGCTGGATGCGCCGACACCGCCCGGCGTGAGGACGACGCGCGGATCGCGCACGAACGACCCGCGAGCACGTGCTCAGCGCGCATAGCGCTCGACGAAGTTCGCCAGGATGCGGTGCGGCTGGTCGACCGGCATCGTGCCGAGCCGGGCCACGACCGCATCGTGCTCGTGCGGTGCGAAGTAGCCCGCGTCGCGATAGACCTCGACGCGGTGGACCACGCCGGCGAGGTCGAGCTCAGGGTGGAACTGGGTCGCGTACGCGTGCGCTCCGACCCGGAACATCTGCACGGGGCACGTCGTCGACGAGGCGAGCAGGACCGCGCCTGTCGGGAGCGCCCGGCACGCCTCCTTGTGCCCGACGAACGCGGTGAACGTGGGCGGCAGGCCCGCGAGGAGCGGGTCGCCACGCCCGGCGTCGGTGAGGTGCACCTCGACGGGGCCTACCGGCTCGGCGTAGGTGCGATCGACGACGCCGCCCCGGTACCGACCGAGGGTGGCGACCCCGTAGCAGGCGCCGAGGAACGGCACCCGGCGCGCGACGACCTCCGGGACGAGGGCGTCCAGCTCGGCCTCGACGCGCCGCTGGGTGCTGCTCTTGCCCTGCTCGGGATCGGTCGACGTGAACGGGCTGCCGCCGACGACGACTCCCGACCACGCGTCGAGATCAAGGGACGGGAGCGGGCCGGCCTCGAGCCGCACGCGGCGCAGCTCGCGCTCCTCGAGGCCACCGAACCGGAGGAAGGCCGCATACTCCGCGTCGGCGACGTCGTCCTCTGCGCGGGACGCCAGGAGCAGGAACGGCTTCACCAGCCGAGGGTAGCCGTCGACCGCCGACGCAGCGGGGGACGTCGTCGCGCCGGCCCGTTCCGGACCTGAGGGGCGGCCGGTCAGCCCGCGGAACGGCCCACGAGATCCGTCAGCGCGACACCGGTCCCGACGAGCGTGGCCCGCACCCCACCGGTCACGACCGCGGTGTCGGTGATCGTGACTCCCGCCGGAAGGCCGTCGACCGGGATCACCAGCGCGCCGAGCACGGTCGAGAGCCCGGTCGGCAGGCTGCCGGCGGGAACCGCGACTCCGGCCAGCGTCAGGGCGACCAGCGTGAGGTGGATCTGCCCGTCGGTCACCTCCGGCCGCAGGGTTGCGGACACGGGAAGCCCGAGCACACCGGCGGTACCGATCAGGGTGTCGCCGTCGGTGCGCAGGTCGAGGTCCAACCCGGTCCGCGCCGCGACGAGCGCACGGACCGTCGCGGGCGAGAGCGTCGCGCGCACGACCACGTGCTGGACGACGTACGGGGACCGGGTGCTGACACCGTGGGCATCGATGTCCACGTCGGACACGCGGACGCCGCCGAGACCGGCGCCGTCGAGGTGCGCGCGCACCTCGGTCAGGCGCCCACCGGCGAGCTGGGTGAGGAACGGGAAGCCCAGCACCTCGACCGTCGGGGTGCCGACGAGGTCCGGGACGTTCGCCTGCAGCTGCTGGGTCGCGAGATCGCGAGCCGTCCCCGCGGCCACCCGGTCGACCACCACCGCACCCCCGACGACGAGCGCGAGGGCCACCACGGTGGCCGTGATCCCGCGTGCGCTCATGCCGGTCACTCTACGAGAGCCCGACCAGGCGCGTTCGCCTCGCGGGACGCGGAGCGAGGGCGGACGATCGCCCTATGGGCGACATCGGCTCCACCATCAGTCTCAGCTTCCTCGGAGGGGCCGGTGTCGTGACCGGCAGCAAGTTCCTGGTCGAGCACGGCGACCATCGGCTCCTCGTGGACTGCGGTCTGTACCAGGGCGAGCGCGAGTGGCGCCGGCGCAACTGGGCGCCGTTCCCGGTCCCGCCGGACAGCATCGACGACGTCGTGCTCACGCACTGCCACCTGGACCACTGCGGATACGTCCCGGCTCTGGTGCGCGACGGGTTCGCCGGGCCGGTCTGGACCAGTGCGGGCACCGCGGCGCTCTCGGCGATCGTGCTCCGGGACAGCGGTCACCTGCAGGAACGCGACGCCGAGATGGCCCGTGAGGGTCGGTACTCGCGCCACGACCCGCCGCTGCCGCTCTACACGGTCGCCGACGCGGACCGGGCGATCGGTCGGTTCCGCTCGGTCGACTTCGGGGTCGACACGCCCGTGACCGACAGGGCGGGCTTCGGGCTGACGCGCGCGGGGCACGTGCTGGGGTCCGCGAGCATCCGACTCCGGGTCGACGACGCCAGCGTGCTGTTCTCGGGCGACCTCGGTCGCGTCGGCCATCCGCTGCTCCGGCCGCGTGCCGCGCCGCCGGCCGCGCGTACCGTCGTGATCGAGTCCACCTACGGCGACCGGGACCACCCCGACCCGGGTGCGCACCCCCACGCGGCGCTCGCGGACGCGATCCGTCGGACGATCGCACGCGGCGGCTCGGTGCTGATCCCCGCGTTCGCGATCGACCGCACCGAGCTCGTGCTGCACGCGCTGTCCGCGCTGTGGCGGGCCGGTGAGATCCCGGCGGTGCCCGTGTACGTGGACAGCCCGATGGCTCTCGCCGCGCTCGACGTCTACCGCGAGACGGTGATGCGCGCGGAGTTCCTCCCCGACGTCGAACCGACGATGTTCGACCTACCGATGCTGCACACCGCCCGATCGGCCGAGGAGTCGATGGCACTCAACGCCCCGCGCACGCCGTGCGTCATCATCTCGTCGTCGGGCATGGCGTCCGGAGGGCGCGTCGTGCACCATCTCCCGCACCTTCTGCCGGATCGCCGTCACACGGTCGCACTCACGGGCTACCAGGCGCGCGGGACCCGTGGCCGGGCGCTGCTCGACGGTGAGCGCGAGGTGAAGGTGATGGGGCGCTACGTGCCGGTCCGCGCCGAGATCGTCAACGACGAGGAGTTCTCGGTGCACGCGGACGCGGGTGAGCTGCTCGGCTGGCTGCGGGAGCTGCCCGAGCCGCCCGAGACCGTGTACGTCGTGCACGGTGAGCCGGGGGCCTCGCAGGCGCTCGCCGCGCGCATCCGGGAGGAGCTCGAGTGGTGCGTCGTGGTGCCGTCCGTGGGGGAGCGGGTGCTGGTGGGCTGAGGTGCCGATGCCGGTGCGCGCCCTCGGCGGGACGGTCGAGCACGCTCGCCGGGGATCGTGTAGCAGGCTGGTGACGTGCACGTACGTCCGCTGACCCCTGCCGCCGTGGTCGACCACCTCGTGCGCCTGATCGCCGCGCGGGACGAGGACCGGGTGCGGGTCCTCGTCGACGGGCATCCGTCGACGCACCCCGAGGTCCTCGCGAACGCCCTCGTCGACCCGCTGCGGGCGTGCGGGCGCGCGGCGGTGCGGGTGGGCGCGGCGGACTTCCTGCGTCCGGCGTCGGTGCGGTTCGAGCACGGTCGCACCGACGGCGCCGCGCTCGACGACCAGGTCGACCTCCGCGCGCTCGCTCGCGAGGTGCTCGAACCATGGGGTCCCGGGGGCACCGGGCGCTATCTGCCCACCTTCTGGGACCCGCGCACGGACCGAGCGACCCGGGCCGCCTACCGATCGGTCCCCGATCGTGGGGTGCTCGTGCTCGACGGGTCCCTCCTGCTCGGCCGCTGGCTGGACCTGGACCTCACGGTCCACCTGTCGCTGCGGTCGGACACCCTCGGCCGACGAACCGCGCCGGCCGACGCGTGGACGCTCAGCGCCTATCGACGCTACGCGGACGAGGTCCTGCCCGAGTGGACGGCGGATGTCGTGGTCCGGGTCGACGACCCACGCCGTCCGGCGCTGGTCGAACGCCCGTGAACCCGGGCCCGGTGGCCACGCGTCCTCGTCAGCGTCGTCGTCCGCTCATGCGGCGGTCGGTGGGCTCAGCAGCTCGGCGAGCAGCGCGCGCAGGTCGACGAGCGCCACGCGGATGACGGCGTCGCTCGCGCCGTACGGCAGGACGAGAGTGTCGTGGTGCACGAGGCCGCCGCACGAGTAGACGACGTTCGGGACGTAGCCGTCGCGCTCGTCGGCACCGGGGGCGAGCAGCGGGTGGGACAAGTGACCGAGCACACGTGTGGGGTCGTCGAGGTCGAGGAGGATCGCGCCCACGCCGTACTCGCGCATCGGACCGACGCCGTGGGTGAGGACGAGCCAGCCGGCGGCGGTCTCGATCGGCGAGCCGCAGTTGCCGAGCTGGATGAGCTCCCACGCCTCCCGGGGCGTCTGGAGCATGGCGAGAGCGTCCCAACCGACGGCGTCGTCCGAGGTCGCGAGCGAGTTGTCCTCGCGGTCCCAGCGCGACAGCGCCAGGTGCCGTCCTGCCACCTGTCGGGGGAAGAGTGCCATCCCCTTGTCCTTCGCGGCGGGCCCGCCGAGCTGGGAGACGTGAAACGTCCGGAAGTCGACCGTGCGCAACAGCTGGGGGACGACGTGCGACCCGTCGAACGCCGTGTAGGTGCCGCGGTAGTCGACAGCGCCGTCGGCGTCGGTGAACCGCACCAGACGGAGGTCCTCGACACCGTGGCTCTCGGTCGGCCCGCCGGGCATGATGATCCGTTCGTGGATCGCCGAGTCGACGGGAAACGTGATCGCATAGTTGCACGCAGCGATCCGCTCGAAGGCCTCCGTGGTCGCGACCACGGCCACGCGCGTGAGCCGTTGCTCGCGCAGACGGGAGAGCGCCAGGTCGAGGTCCGTCCTCACGAACTGCGCCGGGAGCGAGTCGAGCACGAACCGCGCGCTGCCCTGGTCGCCACCCAGCTCCGCGATCTGGTGCGCGAACACCGTCCGCGAGTAGGTGGTCGGCACCCGCACCGGGCTGGCCGTCGTGGCGCCGAGCTCGTCGAACGTGACGGCGTCCTGCGCGTCGATGGTCCCGGTGCGGAAGCCGATGCTCGAGATGTGTCCCTCGCCGACGCCGCGGACGCTCATGACGAAACGGGTGCTCCCGTCGGGAAGCCCGGTCTGGTCCGGGTGGGCCACCATCGACGGGTTGAACAGCGCGGCCGCCTCGCACGCGTACTCCTGGCTGAAGTACGCGCCGGCGAGGCGGCGGCGCTCGAGGGAGAGGCTGCCGGGATCGCTGAGACGGTGCTGGACGAGCGCGAACCTCTCGTCGAGCACGGTCGCCAGATCGCGGTGGCGGGGGCCGAACGAGTCGAGGGTGGCTGCGAGCTGCCGTCCGACCTCGGCCTCTGACAGCGTCAGGATGCGGTCGAGAACCCCCCCGGTGCGGGATCGCCGTGACCCGACGATCTCCCGGCCAGGGAGGAACAGCATGCTCACCACGCGGCCGGGGTCGGGGCGAAGAACATGCTCGGTCCGACGCGCCAGGGGCGGTCGAGCGGTCGCGGTCACCGGGCCGCCCGGGCCAGTCGGTCCGACGCGCTGCGGGCGCGCTGCTGGGTCGCCAGGGCGGCGAGGGTCGACTCGGCGCCCTGGTTCTGGTTGACGCCTCCGAGGTGGAGGCCGTCGAACCCGCCGCCGCGCATCGGGTCGGTCATCCGTAGCCCCGAGTCGTTCGCGCCGTGGAACCACGCGTGGCAGAGCTCGAGGCCCGCCGCCCACGCCTCGTCGCCGGTCAGCTCGAGCGCGCGCCAGCACGCCTCCGCGAGCGCCGCGACCTCGATCGGCTGCTGGTCGTACGCCGGCAGCGGCTCACCTCGTCGCCAGCCGCCGGCCGGGATCACGGAGAGATGCCCGTCCCGGACCTGGAGGTCGAGCAACCAGGCGAGGATGTCGAGGCCGTGCTGCTGCACCTGCTCGTCAGCGAGGCCGGACCCGATCACCAGAAGCGCTTCGGGAAGGACGGCGTTCGCGTAGGTGAGGCGGGGTTCCGGCCAGGGCCAGGTGGCGTCGCGCCGCGGGCGGCCGAGCAGGGCACGGGCGTCGGCGAGCAGCCCGAGGGCGTCGGGATCGCCCGGGCGGACGTGCAGCACCTCGGAGGCGCCGATCGCGGCATACGCCATGGCTCGCCACCAGGGGGACCGGAGCCGCAGCGCGCGGGTGGCGCTCTCGAGGATGACCGCGCGCACGTGGTCGTCGGTGCTGGCCGCGGCCGCCGTTCCGAGGCCCCAGATCGCGCGTCCCCAGTGGTCGTCGGTGCTGGCCATGTCCACCCAGGACCCGTCCTCACGACGGCGGTTGTGGAAGCGCCCGTCGTCGTCCTGCGCGGAGCGCGTGAACGCAAGATAGACCGAGGTCAGGTGCAGGACCTCGTCGGACGGCTCGGGCTCGCGCGCCGTCACGACCAGTCCGCGCGCGACGTCGTCGAGGCAGTACCCGTGCTCGCGCCGCGGCGTTCTGAACAGGGCGTGCTCGAACAGGCCGTCGTCCGTGCTCAAGCGCGCCAGGTGGTCGAAGCGGGGCGCAGGGGCGCTCACGCGACGAACCTCTCGCGAGCCGCGAGCAGCGCGTGACCGAGCGCCACGTACTGGTCTGCGACCGCGGGCCACAGGAGTCCCGGCGCGAGGGAACGCGCCGCCGCCGCCATCGGCCCCGCGACGTCCGGCTCGGTGAGGATCCGCCGCAGTGCCGCCGCGATCGCCCCGGGGTCGCGTTGCGGCACGACGATCCCCGCGCCGCCCGAGAGCAGCTCGACGGCATGCGGGAAGGCTGTCGACACGACCGGCTTCCCGGCCACGACCGCCTCGGTGAGCACCCCGGAGGTCACCTGGTCGCGCGAGTCGTAGGGCAGGAGCACGACGTCCGCCGCGCGGATGACGGTCCGGAGCGAGTCGCCGTCGAGGTAGCGGCCGTCGAACTCGACCATGTCCGCGAGGCCGAGGTCCCGGACGAGTGACTGCAGTCGCTCACGGTAGACCTCGCCCTCCCGCTCGAGGACCCGGGGGTGCGTCTGACCCACGATTCGGTACTGCGGCAGCGGCCTCACGTCGGCGAGCTCGACCATCGCCCGCAGCGCCCACTCGATGCCCTTCCCGTCGCCGAGGAGGCCCCACGTCAAGATCGACCGCGGCGGGGTCGTCGCGCGCCGGTCGCAGCCGGACCGGTTGTCCTCGGCGCCGTGCGCGATCACCGTCACGTCGGACGGGTCGACCCCCCACCCGGCGATGAGCCGCCTGCGGGCCGTGCTGGTCATGGTGACGACGACCGACGACGCCCGCACGACGCGGGCGAGGACCTCGTGCTGGTGCGGCGTCGGGTCGGCGAGCACCGTGTGCAGGACCGTGACCACGGGCACGTGGACGTGCGCGAGCACCTCCAGGACGTCCTGGCCGTCCGGCCCGCCGAAGATCCCGTACTCGTGCTGGACGACGGCGACGTCGAACGAGTCGAGCGCCCGGGCGGCCGCGACCTCCGCGCCCGGCGCCCCCGTGACGTACTGGTGGGCGACGAGGGCGACAGGTGGTTGCGGGGTGTCCACCACGCGAACGATGCCGACGTCGGCGCCGGTGCCGTGGAGGTGGTGCGCGAGCGCGTAGGAGAACGTCGCCAGGCCGCACTGCGTCGGAGGGTAGGTGCTGAGCACGCCAAAACTGATGGCCATAGAAGGCCCTTCTGCAGGGGGCGAGCTCCGCGATGCGGTGCCGCCGTCCTCGCGCGCCGACACCGGAATTCCCCAGAAGGACGCATGCCGAGCGTCGGGGCCGTGCACAAGGTATGGGCCAGTGTAGCTGCGCGGTGTCGCGGACGGCTCGGATCGGATCGCGCGATGGACCCGGAGCACGGGCCACCGGGACCGCGCGGTATACGGTCGAGTCACTCGGATCGGAGACCATCGTCAAGATCGCCGTGCTGGCATCGATCGCTCACAGCGTCCCGCCTCGCGGCTACGGACCCTGGGAGCAGGTCGCGTCGACCCTCACCGAGGGTCTGGTCGCGCTCGGTCACGAGGTGACCTTGTTCGCGACCGCCAGCTCGGTCACCTCGGCGCACCTGCATGCCGAGGCGCCCGCGGGGTACGAGGAAGACCCGACACTCGACGTCAAGGTTCACGAGGGTCTGCACATCGCCGCCGCGTTCGAGCGGGCTGACGAGTTCGACGTCATCTCGAACCAGTTCGACTTCTTGCCGCTGACCTACAGCCGGCTCGTCGACACCCCGGTCGTCACCACGATCCACGGCTTCTCCTCGGAGCGGATCGTGCCGGTGTACGCCGCCTACGACGACATCGCGCACTACGTGTCGATCAGCGACGCCAACCGACATCCGGCGCTCACCTACGACGCGACGATCTATCACGGCATCGACCTGAGGGAGTTCACGGTCGGCCGCGGCGACGGGGGATACCTGCTGTTCCTCGGACGGATCCACCCCGACAAGGGGACTCATCGGGCGATCGAGGTTGCCCGCCGCGCGGGCATGCCTCTCGTCATCGCCGGGGTGATCCACGACGTGGCCTACTTCCGCGAGAAGGTCGAGCCTCACCTGGACGACGACCAGGTCCGGTTCGTCGGACCCGTCGGTCCCGCGGAGCGCGACCGCCTGCTCGGGGGAGCAGCCGCGCTCCTGCACCTCATCAGCTTCTCGGAGCCCTTCGGGCTGTCTGTCGTGGAGTCGTTCGCTGCCGGCACGCCGGTGGTCGCGACGAGCCTGGGGTCGATGCCGGAGCTCGTCCGGGACGGGGTCAACGGCTTTCTCGTCCACGGCATCGACGGCGCGGTCGACGCCGTCGAGGCCCTGCGCACCGTGGACCGGGCTGCGTGCCGGCGCGATGCCGAGACCCGGTTCAGCGCGGACCGGATGGTCCGCGACTACGAGCGGCTGTTCACCCGCGTGGTCGATCGACCGGGACGTGCGCGGTCGCCGCGCAGGCCGCCGACTTGACCGCAGGGGCCTGCCTGCCGTGAACTAGTTGCATGACGCAAGCACCCGAGCAGGTGACCGAGGACAACGCCCTGGTCAGCGCCCTCTACGCGGTGCTCGTCCGCCTTCCGCACGTGCGGATCGACGAGCGCGTCGACAAGACCGGCCTGGCGATCCTGCACGAGCTCCACCGCGCAGGCACGACGCGTCCCTCCGACCTCGCTGCGCTGATGCACGTGGACCTCTCCACGATCAGCAGGCATCTCCAGTCCCTCGAGACCGTGGGCATGGTCGTCAGGAGCCGCGACCCGGAGGATGCTCGAGCTCAGCGCATCGACCTCACGCCGCGCGGTGACGAGCTGTTCGTCCAGTTCCTGGAGGGACGCTCCGCCTCGTTGCGTGACGCGATCGCGCAATGGCCTGCGAAGGACCGCACCGCGCTGCGACTGCACCTCGACCGACTGGCCGACGACCTGTCTCGGCTCGCCGTCCCCGCCCGGACCTGTGCCACCAGCGACCTCACCCGAACCCACGACACGACGGAGACCCCGTGAGCACCCCCTCGCACGACGCCTCGGCCCAGCCGGACGCCTCGAACCAGCATGGCGGCGTGATCCCCACTGCCTTCACGCACCGCCAGATCGTGGTGATCCTGGTCGGCCTGATGACCGGGATGCTGCTCGCCGCCCTGGACCAGACGATCGTGTCCACCGCCCTGCCGACCATCGTCGGCGACCTCGGTGGGCTCGAGCACCTGTCCTGGGTCGTGACGGCCTACCTGCTCGCCTCGACCGCCTCGACGCCGCTCTACGGCAAGATCTCCGACCTGTACGGTCGCAAGCCCGTGTTCCGCTTCGCGATCGTGGTGTTCTTGATCGGGTCGATCCTTGCCGGCGTCTCCACCCAGATGGGTGAGCTCATCGCGGCCCGGGCGATCCAGGGGCTCGGCGCCGGTGGGCTGATGTCACTCGCGTTCGCGATCATCGGGGACGTCATCCCGCCGCGCGAGCGTGGTCGGTACCAGGGGTACTTCGGCGCGGTGTTCGCGGTCTCGTCGGTCGCGGGGCCGCTGCTCGGCGGGTTCTTCGTCGACCACCTGTCCTGGCACTGGATCTTCTTCATCAACGTCCCGCTGGGCATCGTCGCGCTCGTCGTCACCGACCGCGCGCTGCACGGTCTGCGTCACGTGCGGCGTGAGCACAGCATCGACTACGCCGGCGCCGCGCTGCTCGTCGTCGCGGTCAGCAGCCTGCTGCTGGGTCTCGTGCTCGGTGGAGGTGACGGGTGGACCTCGCCGCAGATCTTGGGCTACCTGATCGGTGGCGCGATCCTGTCCGCGGTCTTCGTCTGGTGGGAGGGACGCGCGACCGAACCGATCCTGCCGCTCCGGCTGTTCCGGAACAGGATCTTCTCGGTGTCGTCCACGATCGGGTTCGTGATCGGCTTCGCGATGTTCGGGGCGATCGTCTTCCTCCCGATCTACCTGCAGATCGTCCGGGGCGTCTCGCCGACCCAGTCCGGGCTCGAGCTCCTGCCGCTGATGGCGGGGCTGTTCGTCGCCTCGGTGGGTTCCGGGCGCCGGATCACGACGACCGGGCGGTACAAGCGGTTCCCGATCGTCGGGACCGCGCTCACCGCGGTCGCCCTGTGGCTGTTGTCGACGCTCGGGTCCGACACGCCGTACTGGCAGACCGCGGTGTACATGGTGGTCCTGGGCGCGGGGATCGGCCTGGTCATGCAGGTGCTGGTGCTCGCGATGCAGAACTCGGTCGACCCGCGGGACATGGGGGTGGCCACGTCGTCCGCGACGTTCTTCCGGTCGATGGGTGGCACGTTCGGCACCGCGATCTTCGGGACCGTCCTCGCGAACCAGCTGACGTCGCAGATCGCGCACCGGCTCCCCGCGGCAGCTCTGCACGGGATCAACCCGTCGCAGCTGACCGGCTCGCCGCAGGTGATCGGCGCCCTGCCGGCAGCCGTCCGCGAGCCGGTGATCGCGTCGTTCGTCGGTGCCCTCGACTCCGTGTTCATGACGGCCGTGCCGTTCGTGCTGGTCGCGTTCGTGCTGACGTGGTTCCTGCAGGAGATCGAGCTGCGCGGCCACCACGCCGCACCCACCGAGGCGGAGATGGTCGAGCCGTCCTCGATGATCTGAGTCCCGTGAGGGTCTGCGACCTGAACCCTGGGAGGGCCCGCGACACGTACGGCGGCAATGCTGGGTCGACGTCATGCGCCGCCCCGGCCGAGGTCCGGTCGGGGCGGGTCGGGTCGGGTCGGTCAGAGTGTCGGGATCACCCGGTCGCGCACCTCCTTGCGGAGGATCTTGCCGAGAAGGGACCGGGGCGTGTCCTCGATCGGCACGATCCGCCGCGGGACCTTGTAGGCAGCGAGGTGCTCGCGGCAGTGCGCGCGCAGCGCGTCCTCGTCGAACACCGCACCGGGGTCCAGCTCGACGGCCGCGACGACCATCTCGCCGCCGCGCTCGAGCGGCTTGCCGACCACCGCCGCGTCCGTCACCGACGGGTGCAGTCGCAGCACGGCCTCGACCTCCGACGGCGAGACGTTGAACCCGCCGGTGATGATGAGCTCCTTGGCGCGGTCGACGATCGTGGTGAAGCCGTCGGCGTCCACGGTCACGATGTCGCCCGTGCGCAGCCACCCGCCGGGCAGGAGTGTGGCGGCGGTCTCCTCCGGGTTGTTCCAGTACCCCTGGAACACCTGCGGGCCCTGGAGCAGCAGCTCGCCCGGCTCACCCGGAGCGACCTCGACCGTGGGGTGGTCGGGGTCGACGACCTTCATCAGCGTGGAGGGGAACGGGACGCCGATCGTGCCGGTGCGACGAGTCGGGTGGAACGGGTTGCCCAGCGCGACCGGTGACGACTCGGTCATGCCGTAGCCCTCGACGAGCAGGCCGCCGGACATCGACTCCCACAGCTCGACGACGTGGTCCGGAAGGTTCATCGCCCCCGAGATGCAGAACCGGCACGAGCGAAGCGAGACGCCCCGCTCACGTGCGGCCATCGCGGTGCGCTCGTAGATCGGCGGCACCGCGCAGTAGACCGTCGCCGGGGACTTCTTCATCGCGTCCAGGACGAGCTTCGGGTCGAACAGGGGGAACAGGACCAGCAGCGCCTGCTTCCGGATCCCGTACGTGAGGTAGAGCGTCATGCCGAACGCGTGGAACATCGGCAGGATCGCGTAGAAGACCTCCTTGCGGTACTCCGCCCCGTGCATCCAGGCCTCACCCTGCAGAGCGTTCGCGTACAGGTTGAGATGGGTGAGCATCGCCCCCTTCGGGTGGCCGGTCGTCCCCGAGGTGTACTGGATCGCGGCGAGGTCGTCCACCGTCGGTCGTGGGTGGTCCGGGTCGAGACGGCCGTGTGCGAGCAGCTGCTCCCACGGGACCGTCCCCGGCGCCGGGGTCGTCAGCGCCGCACGCGAGGCGCGCAGCCGCGGAACGGGCAGGTGCAGCGCCAGGCGCTTGAGCGGGGGGAAGGCCCGCAGCAGGTCGACCGCCACCACGTGGTCGATCTCGATGTCGGCCGGGAACGACCGGACCGCCGCGACGGCCTTGTCCCAGGCGATGACCACGCGCGCCTGGTGGTCCTCGAACTGGTGCCGGAGCTCACGTGCCGTGTAGAGCGGGTTGTGCTCGACGACGACGGCGCCGAGGCGCAGCACGGCGTAGAACGCCACGACGTGCTGCGGGCAGTTCGGCAGGATGAGTGCGACCCGGTCGCCGGCCCGCACGCCGAGCAGGCGGAGGCCCTCGGCGGCACGGTCGACCTCGTCGCCCAGCTCTGCGTACGTCGTCCGTCGGCCGAAGAACTCCAGCGCCGGGTGGTCGCCCGCCTCGGCCACCGACCGCTCGAGCATGTGCACGAGCGAGTCGGTGGGCAGCTCGATCTGTGCCGGCACGCCCGGCTGGTAGTTCTTCACCCAGGGCTGCTGGTCAGTGGTCGCCATGGGGTCATCCTTCCGCGAACCGGCCGCTGGTGTGCGCGGGCGCATGCAGGCACGCCGGGGCGCCGCGGACGACGTCCGCGGCGCCCCGGGTCCGTCAGGCGTCCTGCTTCGACCGGTCCGCGGCCAGCGCGTAGAAGAACAACGCGACCGGCCGGTACATCGCATGGGCAAACTTGGTGAACGGCATCAGCAGCATCAGCTCCATGGCCACGGCGACGTGGAACAGGAACACCCAGTACCCCCACGCCGGTGCGTCGGGCAGGTAGAGCGCGGCCTCGATGAAGAATCCGCTCGCGCCGGTGATCCACAGCAGCACCAGCAGGAGCCAGTCCGACGCGGTGGACTGCGCCGCAGCCCGGTTGACGTGGCGCATCCGGTTGACCATGAACATGGTGACGCCGTACACGAGCGAGATCCCGGCGATCGTTCCGAGCAGACGCGACGGGTACCAGAGGGGGATCGGCGTCCCGGTCGCCTTGATCCCGGTCAGGGCAAGCCCCCAGTCGAGGATGGTCGCACCGAGCAGCCCGAGGAACCCCCAGATCGACAGTGCGTGGATCAGCCAGCGCCGGCGGTAGAGGGGCTCGAGCGGGTTGTCGTCCTTGCAGTCCTCGCGGTAGC
>JAKBFW010000225.1 GCA_021833345.1 Pseudomonadota bacterium
CTCGCGTCGTGCTCGGAGACCCCGGGGGTCGAGACCAGGTCGAAGGGGCGCGACCGGAAGCGGTACGCCGCGCTCGTCAGGGCCCCGACCGGGCAGATCTGCACCGTGTTGCCGGAGAAGTAGGAGGCGAACGGACGACCCGACTCGTCCTCGCTCGCGGGTCCGGCCGGCTGGTCGGCACCGACATAACCGAGGACGTCCGGAGCGAAGGTGCCGATCTGCTGCTGTGCTCCGCGCTTCTGCAGGTCGATGAACGGGTCCCCGGCGATCTGCTTGGAGAACCGGGTGCAGCGCTGGCAGAGCACGCACCGCTCGCGGTCGAGCAGGATCTGCGTCGAGATGGAGATCGGCTTCGGGAAGGTCCGCTTGACGTCGATGAAGCGGCTGGTCGCGCGGCCGTTGCTCATGGCCTGGTTCTGCAGGGGGCACTCGCCGCCCTTGTCGCACACCGGGCAGTCGAGCGGGTGGTTGATGAGCAGCAACTCCATGATGCCGTGCTGCGCCTTGTCGGCCACGGCCGAGCTGCGCTGGGTCTTCACGACCATGCCCGGCGCGACGGTCATCGTGCACGACGCCTGCGGCTTGGGCATCGGACGGAGCGACCCGTCCGGACCCGGCATCGCGACCTCGACGAGGCACTGCCGGCACGCGCCCGCGGGCTCGAGCAGCGGGTGGTCGCAGAAGCGCGGGATCTGGATGCCGACCTGCTCGGCCGCGCGGATCACGAGGGTGCCCTTGGGCACCGAGACCTCGAGCTCGTCGAGGGTGAACGTCACGAGGTCGGCCGGTGGCGTCACCGCCGACCCGCCCGCGCCCGGCGCGGCGCCGGGCTGCTGCTTCGGCGTCGTGATGGTCATGCGTGCACCGTCCCTGCCATGCGGTCCGCCTGGTGGCGTGGGGTGTAGTCGAACAACGACGTGCGCTCCGGCGGGAACAGCACCGAGGCCGGGGTGTGGAGGCCGGCCTCGAACTCCTCGCGGAAGTGCTGGATCGCCGAGGTCACCGGCGACGTGGCACCGTCGCCGAGCGCGCAGAACGCCTTGCCGAGGATGTTGTCGCAGGTGTCCAGCAGCAGGTCGATGTCGTCGGGGGTGCCGGTGCCGTGCTCGAGCCGGGTCAGCACCTGCTTCATCCAGTAGGTGCCCTCGCGGCACGGCGTGCACTTGCCGCAGGACTCGTGCGCGTAGAAATCCGTCCACCGCGCGACGCACCGGACCACCGACGTCGTCTCGTCGAAGATCTGCAGCGCGCGGGTGCCGAGCATCGAGCCCGCGGCGCCCACCGACTCGTAGTCCAACGGGACGTCGAGGTGCGCGGCAGTGAAGATCGGCGTCGACGACCCACCCGGGGTCCAGAACTTCAGCTCATGGCCGGCCCGGATGCCGCCCGCCATCTCGAGCAGCTCGCGCAAGGTGATGCCCAGGGGCGCCTCGTACTGACCGGGCCGCGCGACGTGACCCGAGAGCGAGAAGAGCCCGTGACCGGACGACTTCTCGGTCCCCATCGAGCGGAACCACTCGACGCCGCGCGTCACGATCGCCGGGACGGACGCGATCGACTCGACGTTGTTCACGACGGTCGGCCGCGCGTAGAGACCGGCCACGGCCGGGAACGGGGGCTTGAGCCGCGGCTGGCCGCGCAGGCCCTCGAGGGAGTCGAGCAGCGCCGTCTCCTCGCCGCAGATGTACGCACCCGCGCCGGCGTGCACCGTCACCTCGAGGTCGTACCCCGTGCCGAGGATGTTGGTGCCGAGGTAACCGGCCGCGTACGCCTCCTCGACGGCCGCGAGCAGGCGGCGGTACACGTGCAGCACCTCGCCACGCACGTAGATGAACGCATGGTGGCAGCCGATCGCATAGGACGTGATCGCCACACCCTCGATCAGGTGCTGCGGGCTCGCGAGCATGAGCGGGACGTCCTTGCAGGTCCCCGGCTCGGACTCGTCCGCGTTGACCACCAGGTAGCGCGGTCCGCCGTCGGGAGCGGGCAGGAAGCTCCACTTGAGACCGGTCGGGAACCCGGCGCCGCCCCGTCCGCGCAGCCCGGAGTCCTTGACGATGCCGACGATCTCGGCGGGGTCGCGCGTGACCGCGGCACGCAGCCCGGCGTACCCCCCGGTCGCCTCGTACGCGGCGAGCGTCCAGGAGCGCTCGGCGTCCCAGTGGGCGCTGAGGACGGGCGTGAGTGTCGTCGCCATCAGGACTCCTTCGCCTTCGTCGTCCTGGACGCGGGCCGCTTCGCCTTGGCCGCCGTCGGGGCGGTGTCACCGGGGGCGACCCAGGCGTGCTCATGCGCGACCTCGAGACCGGCGAGCGTCGCGGCACCCGCACCGATCCCCTCGTCGGCCCGTCCGTCCGAGAACCCGGCGAGCACGCGCGACATCGCCTTGAAGGAGCACACGCTCGACGCGCCGCGCGTCGGGGCGACCTTCTCGCCCGCGCGCAGCCGGTCGACCGTCTCGACCGCGCTCGCCGGCGTCTGGTTGTCGAAGAACTCCCAGTTGACCATCATCACCGGCGCGTAGTCGCACGCCGCGTTGCACTCGACCCGCTCGAGCGTGATCGCGCCGTCCTCGGTGGTCTCGTCGTGGTCGACGCCGAGGTGATCGCTGAGCTCCTCGAAGATCGCGTCCCCGCCCATGACCGCGCACAGCGTGTTGGTGCACACGCCGACGGTGTACTCGCCGTTGGGGTGGCGCTTGTACTGCGAGTAGAACGTCGCGACGGCCGAGACCTCCGCCTTGCTCAGCGACAGCACGTCGGCGCAGAACTCGATGCCCGCCGGGCTGACGTACGCGTCCTCGCTCTGCA
>JAKBFW010000226.1 GCA_021833345.1 Pseudomonadota bacterium
TCCAACGGTTATCGGACTCGTACCCTCTCCTCTGGTAACGACATCCACGGGTGTCCACCTGCTGCCCCCGGCTCGATGACGCGCCGAGGCCCTGCAAGAAGGGGAGTTCGGTCATGGCAGTCATTGATGACAGCGGCCACGAGAAACTGCCCGGAGACGGCCAAGTAGCTGCCCGGTGGCGGACGTGAGAGTTGCCCGCTGGCGGTCATGAGATCTGCCCGACACGACGTCGTTCGCCTCGCCGCTTCCCGCGGTTGAGGCCCCTCCTGGGGTGCGCTTCGCGGTGCTGATGCGCTTACCGCCCCCAGGAGGGACACCGTGAAGTCTGCCGAGGAGATCATGAACATGTTGGAAGCGTTCGACTTGACCGGGTCGTTGCGTGATGCCGGGGAGCTCGCCGGGGTCTCTCACCACACCGTCGCGCGGTATGTCGCGGCTCGTGATGCGGGTGCGTTGTCTGATCGGGCTGCGGCCCGTGTGCAGCTGATCGACGAGTTTCTGCCCAAGATCGAGGAGTGGGTCGAGCGGTCGGCGGGCAAGGTCCGCGCGGACGTCGCTCACGACAAGCTCGTCGCCTTGGGGTTCACGGGGTCCGAGCGCACGACGCGGCGCGCGGTCGCGGTCGTCAAGCGCGACTTCCGGTTCGGGCGGGTGCGGGTGCACCGCCCGTGGGTGACCGAGCCGGGGATGTGGCTGCAGTACGACTTCGGCGACGGCCCGGTCATCGACGGGGCCCGCACGACGTTGTTCGTCGCGTGGTTGGCGTGGTCGAGGTTCCGGGTGGTGCTCGCGATCAGGGACAAGACCTCACCGTCGGTGATGGCGGCCCTGGACGTGACGATGCGCCGCATCGGCGGGGCGCCCACATACGTCCTGACGGACAACGAGAAGACCGTCACGGTCGAGCACGTGGCCGGCATCGCGGTCCGCAACCCCGCGATGGTCGCCTTCGCCCGCCACTACGGCCTCACCCTGCACACGTGCGTGCCGGTGGACCCGGCCTCCAAGGGCGGCAGCGAGTCGTCGGTGAAGATCGCCAAGGCGGACCTGGTCCCCAAGGACACCAATCTCCTCGAGGCGTATGCGTCGTTCGCGGACCTGGAAGAGGCGTGCGAGGTGTTCTGCGCGCAGGTCAACGCCCGGGTCCACCGGGTCACCCGCAGGGCCCCGCAGGAGATGCTCGCCGAGGAACGCGCCCGCCTGCACCCGGTCCCGGTCGACCCGCACACTCTCGCGTTCGGCCTGACCCGGGTCGTTGGGGCCAAGACGCCGATGGTCACGTTCGAGGCCGGGCAGTACTCCGTGCCGCACGAGCTGCTCGGGGAAACGGTCTGGGTGCGGGTGCACGGGCGCGGCGCCGACGAGCAGGTGATCATCGTGCACGTCGGGGCCACCGGCCCCCTTGAGGTCGCCCGCCATGCCCGCGCGACGCCGGGCAGCCCGCAGATGCTCGACGCCCACTTCCCACCCGCCCCGCCCGGCGCCCTCGGGCGGGTCCCCTCAGCACGGACCGTCGCCGAGGCCGCGTTCTTGTCCCTGGGCGACGGCGCGAGGGTCTGGTTGGCCGAGGCCGCTGCGGTCGGCACCACGAAGATGCGCGTGAAGATGGCCCAGGCCGTGGAGCTCGCCAAGCTGTTCACCCCGGCCGAGGTCGACTGGGCACTGGGACACGCCGCGGTCCATGCCCGGTTCGCCGAGGCGGACCTCGCCTCGATCCTGGACCACCACCACACGGCCACCGCCGCCGGCCCGGTCAACCAGGCATCCGAGGACCGGTCCCTGACCCAGGGCACCGCCGGGTGGGCCGCCCTGGGCTCCTCGGCGTTCGGCCCGTTCACCGAGCCCGACCTGTTCGAGGTCGCACCATGAGCACCCCGACCAGGACCCGCAACCCGTCCGTGCCGGTCGCCGGAGTCCCGTCCGCCCCGGCGATGCCCGAGGACGTCCAAACGCTCCTGCACCGGTTGCGGCTGCCGCACATCCGCGCCCACGCCCCCGAGGTGATCGCCACCGCCAAGGCCCAACGGTGGGAACCGGTCGAGGTGCTGCGCGCCCTGCTGGTCGAGGAAGCCGCCGGGCGCGAACGCTCCGCGCTGGCGACCCGGCGGGCCGGCGCGGGGTTCCCCACCGGCAAGACGTTCGACGCCTGGAACCCCGGGGCGTCCTCGATCCCGTCCCCGACCCAGCAAGCCCTGCGCACCCTGGAATGGGTCCACCGCCGGGAGAACCTCGTGGTCTGCGGACCCTCCGGGACGGGCAAGACGTTCCTGCTCGAGGCCCTGGGCCAGCACGCCGTCGAGCAAGGACTACGCGTGGCCTGGTTCACCCTGGAAGACCTCGGCACGCTGCTGCGCCGCCACCGCGCCGACGACTCCGTGACCAAGGCCATCGCCCGGGTGCTGCGCGCCGACCTCGTGGTCTGCGATGACATCGGGCTCTTGCCCGTGTCTCAGGACGCCGCCGAGGGCCTCTACCGGCTCGTCGACGCCGCCTACGAGAAACGCTCGGTGGCGATCTCCTCTAACCTGCACCCGGCCGCCTTCGACGAGCTGATGCCCAAGACCCTGGCCACCGCGACCGTCGACCGACTCCTGCACCACGCGCACGTCTGCCAGACCAGCGGCGAGTCCGTGCGCCAGGCACAAGCCCTCGCAGGCCACGGGGTGAGCCCCTTGAGCTGAGAACCCCCCGGCCGGTGATGGTCAGCACTGGGCAGATCCCATGGCCATCACCGGGCACTTCTCGTGACCGTCACCGGGCAGGTCTCACGACCGCCTCCGGGCAGAACTCAATGGCCCTTGACA
>JAKBFW010000071.1 GCA_021833345.1 Pseudomonadota bacterium
GCGCCGTCAGATCGGCCGCGGATCGAGAGCGCCCGGGTGGACATGCCCCGGAGCACCGCGCAACGAGTACACACCAGGAGAACCGTGCCCCTCGACAGTGTCACCAAGCAGGCCATCATCACCGAGTTCGCCACCCACGAGGGTGACACCGGCTCCCCCGAGGTTCAGATCGCGATGCTGACGCAGCGCATCAAGGACCTCACCGAGCACGGCAAGATCCACAAGCACGACCACCACAGCCGTCGCGGGCTGCTGCTGCTCGTCGGTCAGCGCCGTCGCCTCCTCGGGTACCTCCAGAAGGTTGACATCAACCGCTACCGCAGCCTGATCGAGCGGCTCGGCCTGCGCCGATAGCTGTCTGAGACCAGCCCGGACCCGCTCGGGTCCGGGCTGGTCCCACGCTGGGCCCGGCGACGTCGCGGACCCGGCTGCACGACCGTGACACCACCCGCGCCATCCCGCTCGTCCGGTCCTCGGTAGTGGTGCCCGGAACGTCGTTCCGGGCAGCTCGATCGAAGACCGTCGAGGTGAGCGGCGCCATCACCCAGAGGAGGGCACCCATGGAGGGTCCCGAGATCGAGTTCGCCGAAGCCATCATCGACAACGGGCGCTTCGGCACCCGTACCGTCCGGTTCGAGACCGGGCGGATCGCGCGTCAGGCCGCCGGCTCCGCCGTCGCCTACCTCGACGGCGAGACCACGCTGCTCGCGGCCACCACCGCAGGCAAGCACCCGAAGGACCAGTTCGACTTCTTCCCCCTGACGATCGACGTCGAGGAGCGGAGCTACGCGGCCGGCAAGATCCCCGGCTCGTTCTTCCGCCGCGAAGGTCGCCCCTCCACCGAGGCGATCCTCGCCTGCCGGCTGGTCGACCGCCCGCTGCGCCCGCTGTTCGTCAAGGGGCTGCGCAACGAGGTCCAGGTCGTCATCACGGTCCTGACCATCCACCCGGACGACTCGTACGACGTGCTGGCGATCAACGCTGCGTCGATCTCGACGCAGCTCTCCGGCCTCCCGTTCTCGGGCCCGGTCGGCGGGGTGCGCATCGCGCTGATCGACGGTCAGTGGGTCGCGTTCCCGCGCTACTCCGAGCGCGCCCGCGCCACCTTCGACATGGTCGTCGCGGGCCGCGTCGTCGGTGACGACGTCGCGATCGCGATGATCGAGGCCGAGGCGCCCGAGGGGGCGTGGAACCTCATCAAGCACGAGGGTGCTCAGGCGCCCACCGAGGAGATCGTCGCGGAGGGCCTCGAGGCCGCCAAGCCGTTCATCCGGGTGCTGTGCGAGGCGCAGGCCGATCTCGCCGCGCGTGCGGCCAAGCCGACCGCCGAGTTCCCGGTGTTCCCGGACTACCAGCCTGACGCCTACGAGGCAGTCGACGCCGCCGCGACCGGTCCGCTCGGCGAGGCGCTGACGATCGCGGACAAGCACGACCGCGAGGATCGCCTCGACGAGATCAAGGCCGACGTCATCGGTGCACTGGCCGCGCAGTTCGAGGGTCGCGAGAAGGAGCTGTCGGCCGCGATCCGTGCCGTCACGAAGAAGCTGATCCGTCATCGCATCCTCACCGACGGCTTCCGGATCGACGGTCGCGGGCTGCGGGACATCCGCACGTTGTCCGCCGAGGTCGAGGTCCTGCCCCGGGTGCACGGCTCGGCGCTGTTCGAGCGCGGTGAGACCCAGATCCTCGGTGTCACGACGCTCAACATGCTCCGCATGGAGCAGCAGCTCGACACGCTCTCCCCGGAGACGCGCAAGCGCTACATGCACAACTACAACTTCCCGCCGTACTCGACCGGTGAGACCGGCCGGGTGGGCTCGCCCAAGCGTCGCGAGATCGGGCACGGCGCCCTCGCCGAGCGCGCCCTGCTCCCGGTGCTCCCGACCCGCGAGGAGTTCCCGTACGCGATCCGCCAGGTGTCCGAGGCTCTCGGCTCCAACGGCTCGACCTCGATGGGCTCCGTGTGCGCCTCGACGCTGTCGCTCCTCAACGCCGGCGTGCCGCTGCGGGCGCCGGTCGCGGGCATCGCGATGGGCCTCGTCTCCGACACCGTGAACGGTGAGACGCGCTACGCGGCGCTCACCGACATCCTCGGTGCCGAGGACGCCTTCGGCGACATGGACTTCAAGGTCGCCGGCACGCGGGAGTTCGTCACCGCGATCCAGCTCGACACCAAGCTCGACGGGATCCCCGCGTCGGTGCTCGGCAGCGCCCTCACCCAGGCGAAGGAGGCTCGCCTCGCGATCCTCGACGTGATCAACGAGGCGATCGACGTCCCGGACGAGATGTCCCCGTACGCGCCGCGCGTGATCTCGGTGCAGGTCCCCGTCGACAAGATCGGTGAGGTCATCGGCCCGAAGGGCAAGATGATCAACCAGATCCAGGCGGAGACCGGTGCCGACATCTCGATCGAGGACGACGGCACGGTCTACATCGGCGCCACCGACGGACCGTCGGCGGAGGCCGCGCGGGCCGCGATCAACGCGATCGCGAACCCGCACATGCCGGAGATCGGTGAGCGGTTCGTCGGCACCGTGGTGAAGACCACGACGTTCGGCGCGTTCGTCTCGCTCTCGCCGGGCAAGGACGGCCTGCTGCACATCTCGCAGATCCGCAAGCTCGTCGGCGGCAAGCGTGTCGACAACGTCGAGGACGTGCTGGCCATCGGCCAGAAGGTCCAGGTCGAGATCGGCGAGATCGACCCGCGCGGCAAGCTGTCGCTGCACGCGGTCGTCGAGGGTGACGACGCCGCGGCACCGGCCGAGACCTCCGAGGTCGACGCCTGACGTGAGTCTGGAACTCCCGCTCGTCGCGCCCGGTGAACCGGGCAGCGAGCTGACTGCCGGGCAGGACGGCGGCGCCTTCGTGCGTCGTTCCGTCCTGCCCGGCGGCGTCCGGGTGCTCAGCGAGCACATGCCAGGCCTGCGGTCGGCGACGGTCGGGGCCTGGGTCGGCGTCGGATCGCGCGACGAGAGCGACGGGCATCACGGCTCGACGCACTTCCTTGAGCACCTGCTGTTCAAGGGCACCGCGCGGCGCACCGCGATGGACATCGCCGAGGCCTTCGACGAGGTCGGCGGCGAGGCCAACGCGGTCACCGGCAAGGAGCACACCTGTTACTACGCCCGGGTCCTGGACTCGGACCTGCCGATGGCCGTCGACGTCATCGCCGACATGGTCACCTCGGCGACCCTCGACCCTGCGGAGCTCGAGACCGAGCGCGGCGTGATCCTCGAAGAGCTCGCGATGAACGACGACGACCCGTCGGACGTCGTGCACGAGCAGTTCGCCGCCGCGGTCCTGGGCACCCACCCGCTCGGGCGCCCGATCGGCGGCACCCCCGACACGATCCGCGCGGTACCGCGCGACGCCGTGTGGGAGCACTACCGCGAGCACTACGACGCGCCGACGCTCGTGGTGACGGCTGCCGGCGGCGTCGACCACGACGAGCTGTGCGGACAGGTCCTCACCGCGCTCGGGACCGGTGGTTGGGACACGACCTCTGTACGGGCGCCGTCCTCGCGCCGTGGCGGCAGCACGACGGCCGGGATCCCGGCGGAGGGCGTCGAGCTGACGATCCGTCGGACCACCGAGCAGGCGAACGTCATCATCGGGACCACGGGGCTGACGTCGACCGACCCGCGTCGGTTCACCCTGACCGTTCTCAACGCGGTGCTCGGCGGCGGGATGTCGTCCCGGCTCTTCCAGGAGATCCGCGAGAAGCGCGGACTCGCGTACTCCACGTACTCGTTCGCGCAGGGTCACGCCGAGACGGGCGTCTTCGGGCTGTACGCCGGGTGCGCGCCGGGCAAGGTCGACCAGGTCGTCGCCCTGCTGACCTCGGAGTGGGAGCGGCTCGCGGACGGCGGCATCACGCAGTCCGAGCTGACCCGGAGCGTCGGGCAGCTCTCCGGCGGGCTCGTCCTGGGCCTCGAGGACACCGGGTCACGCATGAGCAGGCTCGGGAAGGCCGAGCTCGTGCACGGCGAGCTGCTGTCGGTCGAGGAGTCGCTCGAGCGCGTCTCCGCGGTGACGCTCGAGGACGTGCGGGAGCTCGCGGCCGAGCTCGCGGAGCGACCGCGGTCACTCGTCCGGGTCGGACCCTTCGGCGGCTGACGGCCGCCCGGCACAGGCGGCTGCACCGGGCGGCCGTCGTGTGGTGTCACAGCCTCAGACGATCGAGCGTCGTGGCAAGCGGCCGACGTGCCGAAGCGACCGATGCGGTCGCGACGCCGAGAAGCGCGGCGCCCGCCAGGTAGGGCGACTCCGTCGCGAGATCGCCGCTCAGGACGGCGACCGCCGCGACGAGCACAAGGATCGCGTGTCCGCGCGCGGCGCCGGAGACCCGCCATGCGACGCCCGCCACGGTTGCGGCAAGCACGAACGGTCGATCCGCGAGGGCGTCGAGATCGCTCCACGCCCACGTGCCCGAGGACCAGCCTGCGAGGACCAGCGCTGCGACACCGGCCAGGCCGACGAGCGTGCCGCCACCGATCAGGCCGGACGCCACGCGAGAGGCGGCACGCGATGGTGGCGTCGAGCCGGCGGACTCGTCAACGAAGCCCTCGGGGGCCCGGCGCCGTGAGGCGACCGCAACCGTCGCGACGATCGCGACGAGTGACACGAGCGGTCCGAGGTAGACCGCCGGGGCGGCCGATCGTGCCAGCTGGCCCTGGTCGTCGAAGATCGCAGGCGGCACCGGACCGGGCCACCAGAGGGGTGCACCGGTCGGGACGAGGAGCCAGGCGGCCGCGGTCCAGGCGACAAATGGCCCACCGGTGTGCACGAGGAGCCGCAGCATGGTCACACCGGGGCGGCTGGCGAGAAGCCACGAGAGCAGGGCGAGGCCGGCGACGAGCCCGCCGAACGTGGCCGCGTCGTGCGGTTCGATCCAGGGCGCGGTGGTGATGCCCGTGACCTCGGCGATGTGGTGCCGCTGGTCGCGCTGCCACCACTGGAGCAGTCCCCATCCCGACGCGGTACCGACCACCCCGGCCGCGAGAGCCACGAGCATGCCCGATGCGATCCGCGCGCGCGTGCCTGCCGTCCGCTCCGCGGTCGTCGTGCCGTCCGTGACCATCGTGGTGCCCCCAGCGTCCATGAGCGTCTCATCGGCGCCGACCACCGAGGGGTTGACTCTCAGCGATCAGTTCCTGCCGGGTCGACGTCGTCGACGCCCTGGAGCTGCTCACCGCGGCACGCGGCCGACCCGGTCGGCGGCGTGGAACGGTAGGGTGCGAGACGTGAGCCATCCCCACCCGGACGTCGCGGATCCGTCATCGTCGAGCTCGATCCGTGTCGCGGTGCTCGGCGCGGCAGGTCGCATGGGAGCCACCGTCTGCGCCGCCGTCGAGGCCGCGCCCGGGCTCGAGCTCGTCGCCCGGCTCGATGCCGGCGACGACCTCTCGCAGGTCGCGGCGTCCGGCGCCGAGGTCGCCGTCGACTTCACCGTGCCAGGTGCGACCGAGGCGAACGTGCACACGCTGATCGACGCCGGTGTGCACGTGGTCGTGGGGACGACGGGCTGGGACGACGCGTCCTTGGCCCGGGTGTCGGCACACCTGGACGCGGCGCACGCCGCCGGGCATCCTGTCGGCGTCCTGGTTGCGCCGAACTTCGCGCTCGGTGCCGTCCTGGCGATGAGCTTCGCGGCGCGGGCCGCGCGGTACTTCGAGTCCGCCGAGGTCATCGAGCTGCACCACCCCCAGAAGGTCGACGCGCCGTCGGGCACCGCTCG
Organism: Pseudomonadota bacterium; assembly: GCA_021833345.1. GTDB lineage: Bacteria > Actinomycetota > Actinomycetes > Actinomycetales > Cellulomonadaceae > JAJDFX01. The sequence continues at coordinate 5,738 of JAKBFW010000071.1, forward strand.
GCACACGGCGGAGGCGATCGCCGCCGCACGCGCGGACGCCGGGCTCGGGCCGGTCCCGGACGCGACCGAGCAGGCGCTCCCGGGTGCCCGTGGCGCCCAGGTCGCCGGGATCGCGGTGCACAGCGTGCGGCTCCGCGGTCTGGTCGCGCACGAGGAGATCCTGTTCGGGAACGCCGGGGAGCAGCTCACGATCCGTCACGACTCGTTCGACCGCGTGAGCTTCATGCCGGGGGTCCTGATCGGGATCCGGCAGGTCGCGGGGCATCCCGGGCTGACCGTCGGCCTCGAGCACCTGCTCGACCTGGGCTGAGCGTCGTGCGCCGCCGGCGCCTGGGCTAGGGTCTCGGCGCTCAGATCTCGGCGACCCACCGACGCTCGACGACCTCGCGGACACCGGTCGCCAGCGTGCGTGCGGCACCGTCGGGCCCCAGCCCGGCATCCGTCAGGAACTGCTCGCGCGCCGGGTCGCCGTCGAGAACCCAGATCGCGACGTGCACGAGGCCGTCCTCCCGGAGGAGGTCGACGGCCGCGGCGAGCAGGCGTGAGCCGTGACCGCCCCGCTGGGCGGACGGGAGGACCTCGAGGGCGACGACCTCGCCGGCCGTCGTCGTGTCGTCGGGCCCGTCGTCGCGCAGGGGTCGGATCGCGACGAAGCCCACGACGTGGGGCCCGTCGCAGGCGACCAGGACCCGATGGCCGCGGCCAGGAGGAGCGGTGATCGCCCTCGTCCAGCCGGCAGCGAACGCGTCACGGTCGAGTGCCGAGAGCACCGGTTCACCGAGCAGGTCGGCGTGGGCCGTCCGCCACGCCTCGAGCTGGATGTCGGCGATGGGCTGCTCGTCCCCGGCGACCGCGGGTCGGACCGAGACGTCTGCCTGTTCACGGAAGAGGGCCATCGGAGCATCATCTCCCGCGCCGTCACCGCACCGGCAACCGGGACCCGGAGGCAGGCGGCTCAGCCGGTCAGCGCGCGGATCAGCGCAGCGGTGACGGCGGCGGCGATCACCACGACGATGAACGGCGCCCGCAGCACGAGGGCGACCGCGGCGACGGCCAGCGCGGGGATGCGTGCGTCGAGCACGAGGTGCGGTCCGGACGTCACGGTCTGCACGCCGACAAGTGCCGCCAGCAAGGACACCGTCACCAGCGAGGCGATCCGGGCGACGCGCGGGTCGGTCAACCAGTGCGCGGGGACGAGGTGGCCGGCGAGCTTGATGCCGAAGCAGGCGGCGCTGGCCGCGAGCACGGCGACCCACGTGACAGCAGAGGCGCTCATGTCGCGTCGCCGTGTGTCGTCGGTGTCGTGGGCGCTGTGGGCGCCGCGGTCCTGGTGAGCCCGATCACCACGGCGACACCGGCGGCGGCGAGCACCGGGACACCGGGCGGGGTCACCGGGGTGAGCGCGAGAGCGACGAGGACTGCCGCTCCGGCGACGACCTGCGCGAGTCGCCCGGCGAGTCTCGGCCACACGAGCGCGAGGAACGCGGCGGCGGCCGCGGCATCCAGGCCGTACCGGCGAGGGTCGCCCAACGCGTTCCCGACGAGCGCACCGACCAGGGTGAACACGTTCCACAGCACGAACACCCCGATCCCGGTCCACCAGAAACCGGCGCGGACCGCTGCCGGCTCCCGGTGGGCGGTCGCGACCGCCGTGGACTCGTCGATCGTGAGCTGGGCGGCCAGCGGGCGGAGCGCGCGGCGCACCGAGATGAGGGGTGCCACCTGCACGCCGTAGAGGCCGTTGCGGACTCCGAGAAGTGCAGCCGTGGTGACGGCGGCGACGGGGGAGCCGCCGGAGCCCACCACCCCGATGAACGCGAACTGAGAGCCCCCGGAGAACAGCAGCAGGCTCAGGGCGGCCGTCTGCGCCAGGTCCAGGCCCGCGACGGTCGCGAGCGCTCCGAAGGAGACCCCGTACAGCCCTGTCGCGATCGAGACCGAGAGCGCCTGCTTGACTGCCGAGTCGACGTGCGGGTCGCGGCGGCCCACCACGTCAGATCGCGACGTAGATGGTGTCGAGGTACTCCGCGATGCCCGCCTCGCCGCCCTCGCGGCCGAGGCCGGACGACTTGACCCCACCGAACGGCGCGGTCGCGTCCGAGACCATCCCGCGGTTGATCCCGAGCATGCCGGCCTCGATCGACTCGGCGAGTCGGAACGTCCGCCCGACGTCCCGCGTGAACGCGTACGCGACCAGGCCGAAGTCGGTGCTGTTCGCCATGGTGACCGCCTCGGCCTCGGTGCCGAAGGTCACGATCGGGGCGACCGGTCCGAAGATCTCCTCGCGCACGGCCCGGGAGTCGGGGGAGACCCCGGTGAGGACGGTCGGGGCGTAGAAGAAGCCCGCGTGGTCGAGCGCGTCGCCGCCGGTCGTGACACGTGCGCCGCCGTCGACGGCGTCCGCGACGAGCTCGCTGACCTTGGCGACCGCCTTCGCCTCGATGAGAGGGCCGACCGTCGTCCCGGGATCGCTCCCGTGCCCGACGACCAGCGCGTCGAACGCGGCGGTGAGCCCGGCCGCGAACTCCTCGGCGACGGACTCGTGGACCAGGAACCGGTTGGCCGCGACGCAGGTCTGACCCGCGTTGCGCATCTTGGCCGCCAGTGCACCCTGGACGGCGGCGGGGATGTCGGCATCGTCGAACACCAGGAAGGGCGCGTTGCCGCCGAGCTCCATCGACGTCCGGAGCACTCCCTCGGCCGCTCCGCGCAGCAGGTGCCGGCCCACCTCCGTGGATCCCGTGAAGGAGAGCTTGCGCAGGCGACGGTCTGCGAGCAGCGGTCCGCTGATGTCCGACGCGTGGGTCGTGGGCACGATGTTGAGGATCCCGGTCGGCAGGCCTCGCACCTCGAGCTGCTCGCGCACGATCTCGGCGAAGAGGGCCGTCGTCAGCGGCGTGAGGGCCGCGGGCTTGACGACCGCGGTGCACCCGGCGGCGAGCGCGGGCGCCACCTTGCGCGTGATCATCGCGAGCGGGAAGTTCCACGGCGTGATGAGCAGGGCCGGTCCGACCGGACGGTTGAGGACCACCTGGTGGTTCGCCCCCGACGGCGCTCGGCGCGCGAGCCCGTCGATACGGACGGCCTGCTCGGAGTACCAGCGCAGGTACTCGGCGCCGTAGGCGACCTCGGCTCGCGACTCGGCGAGAGGTTTGCCGCCCTCGGCCGTGATGACGGCGGCGAGATCGTCGGAGCGCGCGATCATCTCGTCGAACACGGCGCGGAGCAGGTCGGCCCGCTGGCGTGGCGCCACCTCCCGCCACGCGGGCCAGGAGTCGTTCGCCGAGGTGAGGGCGGCCAGGGCATCCTCCGACGTCGCGTCGGCGACGTCGAACAGCGTCTCCTCCGTCGCAGGGTCCTGGACCGAGAACGTCGCGCCGGAGGACGCGGGACCCCACTGGCCGTCGATCAGCAGACCGGTGGGGAGGTGGGCGGAGACCGTGGGAGGGATCCGTGTCGACGACATGCCTCAGTATCGCGCCGGAGGGCTCCGGTGACGACGATTACGATGACGGCATGACGTCGGTCCCCACCCCGTACGAAGACCTGCTCAGGCAGGTGCTCGAGCACGGCACCGTCAAGGCGGACCGGACCGGCACGGGGACGCGCAGCGTGTTCGGCCGTCAGCTGCGGTACGACCTCGCGCAGGGATTCCCGCTCGTCACCACCAAGCGGGTGCACCTGAAGTCGATCGTGTACGAGCTGCTGTGGTTCCTTCGCGGCGACTCGAACGTCCGGTGGCTGCAGGAGCACGGCGTGTCGATCTGGGACGAGTGGGCGGCGCCGGACGGCGAGCTCGGGCCGGTGTACGGCGTGCAGTGGCGGTCCTGGCCGACGCCCGACGGCGGCCACGTCGACCAGATCGCCCAGGTGGTCGACCAGCTCCGGACCAACCCCGACTCGCGCCGGATCATCGTCTCGGCGTGGAACGTCGGGGAGATCCCGCAGATGGCGCTGCCCCCGTGCCACGCGTTCTTCCAGTTCTACGTCGCCGACGGGCGGCTCAGCTGCCAGCTCTACCAGCGGTCGGCGGACCTGTTCCTGGGGGTGCCGTTCAACATCGCGTCGTACGCCCTGCTCACGCACATGGTGGCCCAGCAGGCGGGTCTGGAGGTCGGCGACTTCGTCTGGACGGGCGGGGACTGCCACATCTACGACAACCACGAGGAGCAGGTGCGGACGCAGCTCGCGCGCGAACCGTTCCCGTACCCGACCCTGCGCCTGCGCAAGGCGCCGTCGATGTTCGAGTACACGTTCGAGGACGTCGAGATCGTCGACTACCAGCACCACCCGGCGATCTCGGCGCCGGTGGCCGTGTGAGCGTGCCGGCCCCGGTGCGGCCGGCGGGTCCGGCAGGTCCACCGCCCCCCGACGTCGGGCTCATCTGGGCGCAGGACCGCGCCGGGGCGATCGGCGTGGACGGCCGGCTGCCATGGCACCTGCCGGAGGACCTGGCCCACTTCCGCGAGACGACCGCCGGCAGCCCGGTGATCATGGGCCGCGCGACGTGGGAGTCGCTGCCCGCGCGGTTCCGTCCGCTCCCCGGGCGCACCAACATCGTGCTGTCACGTCGGCGCGATCTCGTGGCGGACGGCGCGACGGTGCTGCCGGACCTGCCGGCGGCCCTCGACGCGGCCGCGGGTCACGAGACCTGGGTGATCGGCGGTGCGTCGGTCTACACCGAGGCGATCACCCGCGCGACCCGGCTCGAGGTCACCGAGGTGGACCTGGACGTGGCCGGGGACACGTACGCCCCGACGGTCGACAGCACCTGGGTCGAGGTCGCGCGGTCGCCGGCGGACGGGTGGTTCACGTCGACAGCCGGCCACTCCTACCGGTTCGTGAGCTATCGTCGTCGGCCCGACGCCGCGACGGCGTGACCCGGCCCCTTCGCCGCGAAGGGGCCGGGCCCGACCGCGTCAGACGAGCTTCGGCTTGACGTCGCGCGTGTAGATGTCCTGAAGCTGGGCCTTGACCGCGGTGAGCACCGTCTTCGCGTCGTCGTTCTGCGTGACGACCCGCCCGAACCCGTCCGCGATGGCCTTGTCGCCGCCGGGAAGGAAGACGCGCGCGCGGTCCTGCGTCCGCACCACCGCGATCTGGTCGATCGCGGTGGTGATCTGCGGGGCCTTGGCCGTGAGGGCGCTGGTGTCCGCCGAGGTGCGCGTCGGGATGTACCCCGTCGCCGCGGAGAACGCCACCGTGTTCTCGGGGAGGGTGAGGAACTTGAGGAACGTCGCCGCGGCGAGCTGCTCCTCCGGGGTGATCGCCTGCGGGATGCCGATCCCTGCGCCGCCCGACGGGCACACCGGCTCCGTGGCGGCCGGTCCGCCCGGCAGGAACCCGACGCCCACGTCGAACGTCGCGCTCTTGAGGATCCCGACGAGGCTGCCGGTCGAGCTCACCGTCGCGCTCACGGCACCTGAGGCGATGTCGGCGGCCTGGTCGTTCGCGGTGACCCCGGCCCACTTGTCCTCCTGGACGCCCTTGCGGATCCAGTCGAGAGCCGCGACGACGGGGTCCGCGTCGATCGTCAGGTCCCAGTCGTGGCTGTACGCGCCGCCCCAGCCCCACGCGTTGTTCTGGAAGGTCCAGCCGGCGTACCCGGCGACGGCCGGGTACTGGAACGCCTTCTGGGTGCCGAGACCCGCGCCCATGAGCTTCGGTGCCCACTCGGCGAACTCGTTCCACGTCTTCGGCGCGCGGTCCGGGAGCCCTGCCGTCGCCCAGTGCTTCTTGTTGTAGTAGAAGAGCGGCGTCGAGCGGGCGTACGGGACGGCCCACTGCTCGCCCGCGTACTGGTAGTCCGAGTAGAAGCTCGGCCGGAAGTCCGCGGTGTCGACCTTCACGGTCTTGAGCAGCGAGGTCAGCGGGATGATCGACTGGTTGAGGTAGTACCGGAACCACCACACGTCGGAGAACATCACCAGGCCCGGCAGGCCACCACCCGTCAGCGCCGTCTGGAAGCGCTGGGCGACCTCCTCGTAGCTCGCCCCGGCGGTCACGAGGGTGACGGTGATCGCGGACTGCGAGGCGTTGAACTTCTCGACGAGAGCCTTCTCGACCGCCTGCGAGCCGCCCGGGTGGTTCGACCAGAAGCTGACCTGCTTGGCCGGCTTCACGCCGGCCCAGTCCGTGGTGCCGGTCGCGGACGGGGTCGAGCCGCCCACGGCGGTGGACGGTCCGGCGCAGGCGGCGAGTGTCAGGGCGCCGGCGCCGGCGCCGGCCAGGGCGAGGAACGTCCGCCGGTCGAAGGCGCGGTCAGGGAGGTGCAGACCTCCCGGGGTGTCGCCGGTGCGGCTGGGGAGGAAGCGGGAGAGTCCGGGGTTCATCAGGGATTCCTTCCGAGGGCGTTCGACCAGGGTCTGGTCATGGGCGAGCGAGGGAGATCAGTGGTCTCAGGTGGGGTGGGTGCGAAGGCACGGGTGAGGGGAGCAGCCGGGCGTCAGCCGGTGACCGCACCCTGGGTGAGGCCGGCCACGATCCAGCGCTGCAGGACGGCGAAGATCGCGAGCACCGGGAGGATGACCACGACGGTGCCGGCCATGAGCACGCCCCAGGCTGCGGACCCCGACTCGCTGTTCTGCAGCAGGGTGAGCCCGACGGGCAACGTCATCGCGTTCGGGTCGTCGACGATGATCAGGGGCCACAGGTACTCGTTCCATTCGAAGACGATGCTGATCAGCGCCACGGTGGCGATCGCCGGTGCGGAGACCGGCGCCACGATCGACACGAGCCGGCGCAGGTGACTCGCGCCGTCGAGCTCGGCCGCCTCGACGATCGAGCGGGGAAGCGACAGGAACTGCTGCCGGAGCAGGAAGGTCCCGAAGGCCGTACCGAGCCCCGGAAGGACGATGCCCCACAGCGTGTTGCGCCCGCCGAGCTGGGCGATCAGCGTGTAGTTCGGGACCAGGGCGATGTGCGGCGGCACCATCAGCGCGACCAGGATCAGGACGAACACCAGCCGCTTGGCGGGGAACCGGATGAAGACAAGGGCGTACGCGGTGAAGACGGCCAGGACCACCTTGACCCCGGCCCCGAACGCGGTGACGAGCGCGCTGTTGAGGAAGAGTCGTCCGAACGACACCGTCCGCGCGGCCTCGAGGTAGTTGCCCGCGTACGGCTTGCTCGGCAGCCACTGGATCGGCAGCCGCACGAGGTCGTGCGGCTGCTTGATCGAGGCGATGACCATCCAGGCCAACGGGAGGACCACCACCGTGGCGGCCAGGACGACGGGAAGGTAGCCGCCGAGCGCGGTGCTCAGCGCGCCGCGGGCGGTCTCGCGCCGCCGACGGGCCGTCGACGGCGCGGAGGCGGGTCGGGTGGCGACGGTGCTCACGCGTAGTGCACCTTTCGCTCGAGGAAGCGCATCTGGACGAGCGTCGCGAGCAGCAGCACCACGAACAGGATCGTGGCGACTGCGGCGGAGTAGCCGGCTCGACCGTTGACGAACGCCTCGACGTAGACCTGGTACATGAGGGTCGTCGTCCCGTCCAACGGTCCGCCCTTCGTCATCACCTGGATGAGGTCGAACGACTGCAGCGAGCTGAGCATCGTCGTGACCATGAGGAAGAAGGTCGTGGGTGACAGGAGCGGGACGGTGATCCGGGTGAAACGGCGCACCGCCCCGGCGCCGTCGAGCGCAGCGGCGTCGAGCACGTCCTGCGGGACGCTCTGCAGCGCCGCCAGGTAGACGACCGCCGCATAGCCCAGGTTCTTCCAGACGTAGACGACGATCACCATCA
>JAKBFW010000072.1 GCA_021833345.1 Pseudomonadota bacterium
CGGCCGTCGGCACCGTCACGGCGGAGCGTCGCGGCTCGCGCCGCTCGGGGCGCGGGGTCGGTGCCCCCGCCGGCGACGCCGAGGCGCCCCTCCCGCTCATCGTCGGTGCGCCTGAGCAGGTGCGCAGCGAGGCCCGAGCCGATGTCCGTGAGCAGGGCGAAGGCAGCGACGACCGCAGCGCCCGGCGCCAGGGCAGCATCCAGGCTGGTCAGGGCAACCAGGCCGGTCAGAGCGGCCGGGCCGGTCAGACCATCGAGGCCGGTCAGACCAGCGAGGCCGGTCAGCACCAGGGACCGAACCCGCGGAACCGGCAGGTGGGCCAGGACGACGGCGACGAGGAGCGTGGCGGCCGGCGTCGTCGCTCGCGCGACCGGTACCGCGACCGTGACCGCTCGAAGCGCACGCGTGGCCCGCGTACCGCCGGAACTGATCTTGCGGGGTACGACGAGGTCGAGCTCGCCGACGACGACGTCCTGCTGCCGGTCGCCGGCATCCTCGACATCCTGGACAACTACGCGTTCGTGCGGACCTCGGGCTACCTCCCGGGCGTCAGCGACGTCTACGTCTCTCTCGGTCAGGTGAAGAAGTCCGGGCTGCGTCGCGGCGACGCCGTCACGGGCGCCGTGCGGCAGCCGCGCGAGGGCGACGTGCCGCCGCAGGGCACCACCGCGCGGTCCAAGTTCAACGCGCTCGTGCGGCTCGACACCGTGAACGGGATGTCTCCCGACGAGGCGCGCAACCGCCCGGACTTCGCGAAGCTGACCCCGCTGTACCCGCAGGAACGGCTGCGGCTCGAGACCGAGCCGAACCAGCTCACCCCGCGCGTGATCGACATCGTCGCGCCGATCGGCAAGGGGCAGCGCGGGCTCATCGTCGCGCCGCCGAAGGCCGGCAAGACGATCATCATGCAGCAGATCGCCAATGCCATCACCACGAACAACCCTGAGGTCCACCTCATGGTGGTGCTCGTCGACGAGCGGCCTGAAGAGGTCACCGACATGGAGCGGACCGTCAAGGGCGAGGTGATCGCCTCGACGTTCGACCGGCCGGCCTCCGACCACACGATCGTCGCGGAGCTCGCCATCGAGAGGGCCAAGCGTCTGGTCGAGCTCGGGCAGGACGTCGTCGTGCTGCTCGACTCCCTCACCCGGTTGTCGCGTGCATACAACCTCGCGGCGCCGGCCTCCGGACGCATCTTGTCCGGTGGCGTGGACGCCTCGGCCCTGTACCCGCCGAAGCGGTTCTTCGGGGCCGCGCGGAACATCGAGAACGGTGGCTCGTTGACGATCCTTGCGTCGGCGCTCGTCGAGACCGGCTCCAAGATGGACGAGGTCATCTTCGAGGAGTTCAAGGGCACCGGGAACATGGAGCTCCGGCTCTCCCGTTCACTCGCGGACAAGCGGATCTTCCCCGCTGTGGACGTCAACGCGTCGGGCACCCGGCGCGAGGAGATCCTCATGCCGAGCGACGAGCTCAAGATCGTCTGGAAGCTGCGCCGCGTGATGGGTGCGCTCGACCAGCAGCAGGCCATCGAGCTCCTGCTCGGCAAGCTGCGTGAGACCAAGTCGAACGTCGAGTTCCTGCTCCAGGTGCAGAAGACGACACCCGCGTCCAACGGGCACGGCGGTCACGGCGACACATGAGCGTGAGCGTGCCGACCGGCGCCGTCACCCCGCAGGCTGAGGAGCGAGCCCGATGAGTGAGACGTTCGCCGCAGCGATGCCGCTGCTGGCCGAGCACGCGGAGATCGAACGCGCGCTCGCCGACCCGAGCGTGCACGCGGATGGTGGTCGTGCGCGGGCTCTCGGTCGGCGCTACGCCGAGCTTCGCCAGGTCGTCGCCGCCTACCGCGCGTGGGAGCAGGCCAGCGGTGACGCCGATGCGGCGGCCGAGCTCGCGGAGCAGGATGCCGCTTTCGCGGCCGAGCTCCCCGAGCTGCAAGCCGCCGCCGAGGTGGCTGCCGAGCGCCTGCGACGCGTGCTGATCCCTCGGGACCCGGACGACGGACGGGACGTGATCCTGGAGATCAAGGCAGGCGAGGGCGGCGAGGAGTCGGCGCTCTTCGCGGGCGACCTGCTCCGGATGTACCTGAGGTACGCCGAGCGACGCGGGTGGCGAACCGAGATCATCGAGGCCACCGAGTCGGACCTGGGGGGGTACAAGGACGTCCACGTCGCGGTCAAGACCCGCGGCGGCGCTCCGGCGGACCCCGCCGACGGCGTCTGGGCGAACCTCAAGTACGAAGGCGGCGTGCACCGTGTCCAGCGGGTGCCCGTCACCGAGTCGCAGGGGCGCATCCACACCTCGGCCGCCGGGGTGCTCGTGCTGCCGGAGGCCGACGACGTCGGCGAGGTCGAGATCGACGCGAACGACCTGAGGATCGACGTGTTCCGCTCGTCCGGACCTGGTGGGCAGTCGGTCAACACGACCGACTCGGCGGTGCGGATCACCCATCTGCCGACCGGGATCGTCGTGTCGATGCAGAACGAGAAGTCGCAGCTGCAGAACAAGGAGCAGGCCATGCGGGTCCTGCGTGCCCGGCTGCTCGCCGCCCGGGCCGAGCAGGAGGCCGAGGCCGCGTCGGCGCAGCGCAGGTCACAGGTCCGGACGGTCGACCGCAGCGAGCGGATCCGGACCTACAACTACCCCGAGAACCGGATCGCGGACCATCGCACGGGGTACAAGGCGTACAACCTGGACGCGGTCCTCGACGGTGACCTCGATCCGGTCGTGAGGTCGGCGATCGAGGCGGACGAGGCCGCCCAGCTCGCGGTGCACGACGAGTGAGCGTCGCACCCTCCTTGCGACAGGCGCTCCGGGAGGCGGCTGCTGCCCTGGCTGCGGCCGGCGTCCGCTCGCCGACGGTCGATGCCGAGCTCCTCGCGGCCTTCGCCCTCGGGCAGGAGACCGAGCGCGCGGTGAGCCGTGGTGAGCTCCAGGCCGCGATCGTCCTCGGCGCTGCGGCACCGGCCGGTCTCGCTGACCTCGTGGCCGCACGGGCGCGGCGCGTCCCGGTGCAGCACCTGACCGGGGTCGCGCCGTTCCGCGGTCTCGAGCTCGTCGTCGGCCCGGGCGTGTTCATCCCACGACCAGAGACCGAGCAGGTCGCCCAGGTCGCGATCGACGAGGCCCGAGCGGTGGTCGCCGACCGCGGCCACGTCCTGGTGGTCGACCTCTGCACCGGCTCCGGTGCGATCGCCCTAGCGGTTGCTCAGGAGGTCGCCGGGGCGACGGTCCACGCTGTCGAGCTCGACGCCGAGGCGTACCGATGGGCGGCCCGCAACGTCGCGACCGCCGCCGACCGGGTCGTGCTCGCGCGCGGGGATGCGCGTACGGCCCTGACGGCCCTCGACGGCATGGTCGACGTCGTCGTGTCGAACCCGCCGTACGTGCCGCCCGGTGCCGTCCCCGTCGACCCGGAGGTCGCGGAGCACGACCCCGCGGTCGCGCTCTACGGTCTCGGTCCGGACGGCCTCGAGGTCCCGCGCGGGATCATCGCGGCCGCCGCCCGGCTGCTCCGTCCGGGCGGACTCCTCGTGATGGAGCACGCCGAGGTCCAGGCCGCGGCGGCGCAGGACGCCGTTCGCCGGACGGGTGCGTTCGAGCGGATCGGGACCGCCGAGGACCTCGCCCGTCGCCCACGGATGGTCGTCGCCCGGCGGGCACCCGTCGTCGCAGATCCCCCCACCACCCAGCCGGACGTGGAACACTCGCGGTCGTGATCGAGCACCACTCTTCGTTGCCAGAGCTCTGGGACGTCACGGACGGCAGCACTCGCGGTCCGGCTCTCGACGAGGCCGTCAACGCCGTGTCGCGGGGAGCGCTCGTCGTGCTCCCGACGGACACCGTCTACGGCATCGGCGCAGACGCGTTCAACCCGTCGGCGGTCGCGGCGCTCCTCGCCGCGAAGGGCCGCGGTCGCCAGATGCCACCTCCCGTCCTCATCCCCGACGTCCGGACGCTCGACGGCCTCGCGATGGACGTCCCGCAGGCGGTCCGAGACCTGGTGGAGCGGTTCTGGCCGGGGGGCCTCACCGTGATCCTGCGGGCGCAGCCCTCCCTCGCGTGGGACCTCGGCGAGACCGCTGGCACCGTGGCCCTCCGCATGCCCGACCACGAGGCCGCCTTGGCGCTGCTGCGGCGGACAGGGCCGCTGGCCGTGTCGAGCGCGAACAAGACCGGCTTCGCGGCGGCGCTCACGGCGCCGGATGCCCGCGACCAGCTCGGCGCGTCGGTCGCCGTCTACCTCGACGCCGGGCCGGTGACCGGTGGCGTCGCCTCGACGATCGTCGACGCGACAGGTGCGGACCTGCGCATCGTCCGTGCCGGCGCGATCGACCTCGTGCGTCTCCGCGAGGTCGCCCCGGTCGCCGAGCCGGCACCGCAGGAGCCCGCCGGGTGAAGGTCTATGCGCTCGTCCTCCTCATCGCCGCCGCCGTCACCTACCTGACCACACCCGTCGCGCGGTGGGTCGCGCTCCGGGTGGGCGCGATCACCGCGGTGCGATCACGTGACGTGCACGCGGTCCCGACGCCGCGGCTCGGAGGCCTCGCGATGCTGGCCGGTCTCGTGGTCGGGGTGGTGGTCGCGAGCAGGACCCATTTCCTCGCGGGTGTCTTCGCCGACTCGCACGAGGCCTGGGGCATCCTGGGAGGAGCGACTCTCGTGTGCCTGCTCGGCGTGGCCGACGACATCTGGGACCTCGACTGGATCACCAAGCTGATCGGCCAGGTCCTCGGTGCACTCTTGATGGCGTGGCAGCACGTACAGCTCACGTCGTTGCCGATCGGTGGTCTGACCGTCGGGTCCAGCCAGATGTACCTCCTCGTCACGGTGCTGTTCGTCGTGGTGGCCATCAACGCCGTGAACTTCGTCGACGGCCTGGACGGCCTGGCGGCCGGGATGATCGCGATCGGTGGTCTGGCGTTCTTCGCGTACACCTACCGACTGACGATGACGGCGAGCCAGACGGACTACTCGAACCTGGCGAGCCTGGTCGTCGTGGCGCTCGTCGGTGCGTGCATCGGCTTCCTGCCGCACAACTTCTACCCGGCCCGGATCTTCATGGGTGACTCGGGTTCCATGCTGATCGGGCTGACGATGGCCGCGGCGACGATCGTGGTCACGGGGCAGATCGACCCCGCCGTCGTGTCGGAGCGGCAGTCGCTCCCGGCGTACCTGCCGATTCTGCTGCCGCTGGCCGTTCTCCTGCTGCCGCTGCTCGACATGGTGCTGGCGGTCGTGCGACGCGTCGGTTCCGGGCACTCACCGTTCCATCCCGACCGCATGCACCTGCACCACCGGTTGCTCGCCCTCGGTCACTCGCACCGCCGCGCCGTGATCATCATGTATCTCTGGACCGCCGTGGCGGCGTTCGGCGCCGCGTCGCTGGTCATCCTGTCCACCACCACCGCGCTGATCCTGCTCGTTGGTGGCTTCGTCATCTCCACCGTGCTCACCCTCGGTCCGCTCCGCGGTCGGGTCCGAACCCCTGCCTTCCCGAGAGGACACACGTCATGACGAGTGCCGACAGCTCAGGACGGACCGCTGGCCCGGTCCACGACGCCCGCCCGTCCGCTGCCGCCGAGGTGTTCCGGACGGCGCTGCGGAGCATGCTCCGCCTCCTCGTCCTCCTTCTTGTCGTCGGCGGTGCGGCGGGCTGGTTCACCAGCGGGCTGCCAGGAGTCTGGGGCGCCCTGATCGGTGTGGGGATCACTCTCGTGTTCAGCGGGACGACCGTCGTGGCGATGCTCCGGACGGCCGAGGCGACCGCGACGACCACGGCCGCCGTCGTGATGGGGAGCTGGCTCGCCAAGATGATCGTCGTGATCGTGGTGCTTGCGGTGATCCGTGACCAGACCTTCTATGACCGCGCTGTGCTCGCGGCCGTTCTCGCGGTCGGGGTGGTCGGGTCGGCTCTGCTCGACTACCGGGCCGTCCTCCGCGGGCGCGTCCCCTACGTCGAGAGCCAGACCGACCCGAAGGTCCCCGGTCCGGACGACGGGCGGGCATAGGTTAGGCTTCACCCGATCCATGATGGCCTGGTGCTTCGGAGTCCCCGCGGTGCACGTCCGAGTTCAGGACTCACGCACTGTGGCGGATGCTCCGATGGCCCACTCACCCGCAGGAGTCTGCTCTGTTCACCGCTGCGACGACACAGCTACTCGCCGCCTCTGGTGGGGGTGGTGGGTTCCAGCCGCCGTCGATCTCCGACTTCTTCCCGCCGCCGATCCTCTTCGCGGGCACACCCTTCGAGTTCAACCGCATCCAGCTGGTGCGCCTGGTCGTGACGGTCGTGGTCGTCACGGTGTTCGTCGTCGGCGCCCGCCGCGCGAAGCTGGTGCCGGGACGCGGGCAGAACATCCTTGAGCTGGTGCTGGACTTCGTCCGCGTGAACGTGGCGGAGGAGGTGCTCGGCACCGAGAAGGCCAAGAAGTACGTCCCGCTGCTGACGACGATCTTCGTCGCGATCCTCGCGCTGAACATCTCCGGTGTGGTCCCGTTGCTGAACATCGCCGGGACCTCGGTGATCGGCCTCCCGATCGTGCTCGCGGCCTGGGTCTTCGTGATGTACCTCGGCGCGGGCATCCGCGCGCACGGGCTCGGCGGCTTCCTCCGGACGAGCCTGTTCCCACCGGGCGTGCCGCCGTACATGTACGTGCTGCTCACCCCGATCGAGTTCCTGACGGTGTTCGTGATCCGGCCGGCGACGCTCGCGATCCGACTCGTCGCCAACATGATCTCGGGACACCTGATGCTGGTCCTCGTGATCTCGGCGACGGAGTTCTTCCTCGTCGAGGCCGGGCCCTCGCTGAAGGCATACGGACTGGTGACCTTCGGGGCGGCGCTCGCGCTGACGCTGTTCGAGGCGTTCATCGCCGCCCTGCAGGCGTACATCTTCGTGGTGCTGGCAGCCGTGTACCTGAACCTGTCCATCCAAGAGGAACACTGACCAGAACCTGAGCGGGGCCCGGACGGTCCCCGAAGGCCACACGACGTCGGTCCGGTCGGTCCGACGTACTACGGAAGGAACAAGTCATCGTGGACACCACCACTCTTGCCGCGGTCTCCGGCAACGTCGCCACCATCGGCTACGGTCTCGCGGCCATCGGTCCGGGCATCGGCATCGGCATCCTGATCGGCAAGACGATCGAAGGTATCGCGCGCCAGCCCGAGGTCGCCGGCCAGCTGCGCACGACGATGTTCATCGGTGTCGGCTTCGTCGAGGTGCTCGCACTGCTCGGCCTGATCACAGGCTTCCTCTTCAAGTGATCGCAACCGTCCTGACAGGCACGGTCCTCGCCGCCGAGGGCAGCGGGAACATCTTGGTGCCCGCGGGTTCGGAGATCGTCTGGTCGACCATCTTCGTCGCCATCATCGCGTTCGCGTTCTACCGCTACGCGCTCCCGGGTTTCCAGAAGGTCCTGGACGAGCGGACCGCGCGCATCGAGGGTGGCATCGCGAAGGCGGACTCGGTCCAGGCCGAGGCCGATGCGGCGCTCGCCCGGTACACCAAGGAGCTCAACGAGGCGCGCGCGGAGGCTGCGCACATCCGCGAGGAGGCGCGCATCGAGGGCAACGCGATCGTGGCGGACCTGCGGGCGAAGGCCCAGGAGGAGGCGAACCGGATCCTCGAGACCGGCCTGCGGCAGATCGAGGCCGAGCGCCAGCAGGTGATGGTCACGTTGCGCGCCGACGTCGGCGTCCTCGCGACGCAGCTCGCGTCCAAGATCGTGGGCGAGTCGCTCGACGACGAGGTCCGTCAGTCGCGTGTGGTCGACCGCTTCCTCGACGAGCTCGAGGCGAGCACGGCCGTCAGCATCAAGGGGAAGTGATGCGCGGAGCGAGCCAGGCATCCTTGCGCGCGGTGCAGCACCGGTTCGAACCGGTGCTGCGGGCCGCGGGCGGGCAGGCGGTCGTCCTCGGTGAGCAGCTGTTCACCGTCGTCGACGCGCTCGACGGTTCGGGCTCGCTGCGGCGTGCGCTGACGGACCCGGCGACCGACGGCGAGGCGAAGGCTCACCTGTCCGAGGTGATCCTTGCCGCTGCGGACCCCCGGGTGGCGGACGTGGTCGCCGACCTGGCTCGATCCCGATGGTCCGCGGAGGCGGACCTCGCCGAGGCGGTCGAGCAGCTCGGGTTCTCGGCGATCCTCGCGGCCGCCGAGTCGGACGGCTCTCTGCAGGAGGTCGAGGGCGAACTCTTCCGGCTCACGAAGGCTCTCGCGGGGCACCGCGAGCTGCGCCGGTCGCTCGTCGACGAACGGGCGACGGCGGTCGCTCGCGCCGAGCTGGTGGGCACGCTGCTCGCCGGCAAGGTGCATGAGGCCACCTCGATCGTGACCCGACGTGCCGCGTACGCACCGCGCGGACGCTCGTTCGTCGTCACTCTCGTCCATCTCGGCGCGATGGCTGCTGCGCGACGCGACCGTGTCGTGGCGTCGGTGACCTCCGCGACGGAGCTGTCGGCGATGCAGCTCGATCGGCTGGGGGCGATCCTGGAGCGGGCGTACGGTCGCACCCTGCAGCTGAACGTGACCGTGGACGCCGACGTGATCGGCGGACTGCGGATCCAGACGGGCGCCGACGTCGTCGACTCCACGATGCTGGCCCGCCTCGTCGAGGCGCGTCGCGCGATCGCGACATGACGGATCGACCCGTCCGCACACAGAACGTACGACGGCACCGTCCGGTGCAGTCACGACAGGAGAAGAGCAATGGCTGAGCTGACGATCCGCCCCGACGAGATCAGGGCCGCGCTGGACAGCTTCGTGAAGTCCTACGAGCCGTCCGGCGTCGCGACCGACGAGGTCGGGCGGGTCACCCTCGCGGGCGACGGCATCGCGCAGGTCGAGGGCCTGCCGGGTGCGATGGCGAACGAGCTGCTGCGCTTCGAGGACGGCACGCTCGGCCTCGCGCTGAACCTCGACGTCCGCGAGATCGGCGTCGTGGTGCTCGGCGAGTTCACGGGGATCGAGGAGGGGCAGGAGGTCCGCCGCACGGGCGAGGTCCTGTCCGTCCCGGTCGGCGACGGCTACCTCGGGCGCGTCGTCGACCCGCTCGGTCAGCCGATCGACGGTCTTGGAGAGGTGGCGGTCGAGGCCCGGCGGGCGCTCGAGCTCCAGGCTCCGGGAGTCATGTCGCGCAAGAGCGTCCACGAGCCGCTGCAGACCGGCCTCAAGGCGATCGACGCGATGATCCCGATCGGGCGGGGACAGCGACAGCTCATCATCGGGGACCGCCAGACCGGCAAGACGGCGATCGCGATCGACACGATCATCAACCAGAAGGCGAACTGGGAGACCGGCGACCCGACGAAGCAGGTGCGTTGCATCTACGTCGCGATCGGCCAGAAGGGCTCGACCATCGCCGCGGTGCGCGGGGCCCTGGCCGATGCCGGTGCGCTCGAGTACACGACGATCGTGGCCGCCCCGGCCTCTGACCCGGCCGGGTTCAAGTACCTCGCGCCGTACACGGGCTCGGCGATCGGCCAGCACTGGATGTACAGCGGGAAGCACGTGCTCATCGTGTTCGACGACCTCTCGAAGCAGGCCGAGGCCTACCGGGCCGTGTCGCTGCTGCTGCGCCGCCCGCCGGGCCGCGAGGCGTACCCGGGTGACGTCTTCTACCTGCACTCGCGTCTGCTCGAGCGTTGTGCCAAGCTCTCCGACGCGCTCGGCGCCGGGTCGATGACCGGGCTGCCGGTCATCGAGACCAAGGCGAACGACGTCTCGGCGTACATCCCGACCAACGTCATCTCGATCACCGACGGGCAGATCTTCCTCCAGTCGGACCTGTTCAACGCCGACCAGCGACCCGCGGTGGACGTGGGCATCTCGGTGTCCCGCGTCGGTGGTTCCGCCCAGGTCAAGGCGATGAAGAAGGTCGCCGGCACCCTGAAGATCGACCTGGCCCAGTACCGCTCTCTCGAGGCGTTCGCGATGTTCGCGTCGGACCTCGACGCCGCCTCGCGTGCCCAGCTCACGCGGGGCGCGCGCCTGATGGAGCTGCTCAAGCAGCCTCAGTACTCACCCTTCCCGGTCGAGGACCAGGTCGCATCGATCTGGACCGGCACCAAGGGCCACCTCGACGACGTCCCGCTCGCGGACGTGCGCCGGTTCGAGACCGAGCTGCTCGACTACCTGCGTCGTCACACCGCGGTGCTCTCGACGATCCGGGAGACCGGGAAGCTCGAGGACGAGACCGAGGCCGCGCTCGCCGAGGGTGTCGCGACCTTCCGCGGGACGTTCCTCAAGGGCGACGGCTCGCCGCTCGTGGGGCCCGCCGACGCCGAGCTGACGACCGAGGTCGAGCAGGAGCAGATCGTCCGGCAGAAGAAGGTCTGAGCATGGGTGGACAGCAGCGCGTCTACCGGCAGCGGATCCGGTCGACCCAGTCGCTGAAGAAGATCTTCCGTGCGATGGAGCTGATCGCCGCCTCGCGCATCGGTCGAGCGCGGGCGAACGTGACGGCGACGACTCCCTATGCACGGGCGATCACGCGAGCGGTTTCGGCCGTCGCGACGCACGCGAACGTCAACCACCCGTTGACCTCTGATCGTCACGACACGAACAGGGTGGCGATCCTCGTCGTCACGTCCGACCGGGGGATGGCCGGTGCGTACTCCGCGAGCGCGATCCGGGAGGCCGAGCGGCTCGCGGGAAAGCTGGCCGGCGAGGGCAAGGAGATCGCGCTCTACGCGTCGGGACGGCGGGCGGTCTCCTATTTCACGTTCCGCGAGCGCCCGCTCGTCCGCACCTGGACCGGGAGCTCCGACGCACCGACCGCAGCCATCGCCGAGGAGATCTCGGACGCTCTTCTCGCCGCGTTCCTCGCCCCGGCCGACGAGGGCGGGGTCGGGGAGCTGCACGTCGTGTACACGCAGTTCGTGAACATGGTCACGCAGCGGCCGCGGGTGATCCGGATGCTCCCGCTCGAGGTCGTCGAGGGCGTCGTCGAGCCCGGGGACGAGGCCCTGCCGCTGTACGAGTTCGAGCCGTCGGCGGACGACGTCCTCGACGCGCTGCTCCCGCGCTACATCCGGACCCGGATCCACAGCTGCCTCCTCGAGGCGGCCGCGTCGGAGCTCGCGGCGCGCCAGCGGGCGATGCACACGGCGACAGACAACGCCGAGGACCTCATCCGTATGTACACGCGGCTCGCCAACCAGGCGCGCCAGTCCGAGATCACCCAAGAGATCAGCGAGATCGTGTCGGGTGCCGACGCGCTCGCCTCGTCGTGACACCCGGCGCCCGTCGGGCGACACACCGTCAGCACCACGCACAGACCAACCGGGGACCGCTCCGGTCGAGCGAAGCGAGAGACACATGACTGCCACCGCCACAGAGTCCGGCATCGAGCACGAGCGTGGGCGCGGCATCGGCCGCGTCGCGCGGGTCATCGGCCCGGTCGTCGACATCGAGTTCCCGTCGGACGCGATCCCGGAGATGTACAACGCGCTCACGGTCGAGATCGACCTGTCGTCGCAGGGCGAGGGCGAGTCGACGTCACGCATGACCCTCGAGGTCGCGCAGCACCTCGGCGACTCGATGATCCGGGCGATCGCGCTCAAGCCGACCGACGGGCTCGTGCGCGGCGCCATCGTCACGGACACCGGCGCCCCGATCAGCGTCCCGGTGGGTGACGTCACCAAGGGGCACGTGTTCAACGTGATCGGTGAGGTGCTCAACGCCAAGCCTGACGAGAAGATCGAGATCACCGAGCGGTGGCCGATCCACCGCCGGCCGCCGGCGTTCGATCAGCTCGAGTCGAAGACCGTGATGTTCGAGACGGGGATCAAGGTCATCGACCTGCTCACGCCGTACGTCGAGGGCGGGAAGATCGGCCTGTTCGGAGGGGCCGGTGTCGGCAAGACCGTCCTGATCCAGGAGATGATCTATCGCGTCGCGAACAATCACAACGGCGTGTCGGTGTTCGCCGGCGTCGGTGAGCGGACCCGCGAGGGCAACGACCTGATCGACGAGATGACCGAGTCCGGCGTCATCAAGCAGACGGCCCTCGTGTTCGGCCAGATGGACGAGCCGCCGGGCACGCGTCTGCGCGTCGCGCTCTCCGCACTGACGATGGCGGAGTACTTCCGCGACGTCCAGAAGCAGGACGTGCTGCTCTTCATCGACAACATCTTCCGCTTCACCCAGGCCGGGTCCGAGGTCTCGACCCTGCTCGGACGCATGCCGTCCGCGGTCGGTTACCAGCCCAACCTGGCCGACGAGATGGGTCAGCTCCAGGAACGCATCACCTCGACCCGAGGTCACTCGATCACGTCGCTGCAGGCCATCTACGTCCCGGCTGACGACTACACCGACCCGGCGCCGGCGACCACGTTCGCGCACCTCGACGCCACGACGGAGCTGTCGCGCGAGATCGCCTCGCGCGGTCTGTACCCTGCGGTCGACCCGCTGACCTCGACCTCGCGCATCCTCGACCCGCGCTACGTGGGCAAGGATCACTACGAGACCGCGGTGCGGGTGAAGCAGATCCTGCAGCGCAACAAGGAGCTGCAGGACATCATCGCGATCCTCGGCGTCGACGAGCTGTCCGAGGAGGACAAGACCGTCGTCGGCCGGGCGCGCCGCATCCAGCAGTTCCTCTCCCAGAACACCTACATGGCGGAGCAGTTCACCGGCGTGCCGGGCTCGACCGTCCCGATCTCGGAGACCATCGAAGCGTTCTCGAAGATCGCCGACGGGGAGTTCGATCACATCACCGAGCAGGCGTTCTTCAACATCGGTGGCCTCGAGGACCTCGAGCGCAACTGGGCACGGATCCAGAAGGAGTACGGCATCTGAGTGCCGTGATCCTCTCGAAGATCCGTCCACCGCGAACAAGGAGGCCGAGTGGCTCACCTCGAAGTTGAGCTTGTCGATGCAGAGGGCCGCGTCTGGTCGGGCCAGGCGACGATGGTCACCGCGCCCACCGTGGAGGGCGAGATCGGGATCCTGGTCGGCCATGAACCACTTCTCGCCGTGCTCCGCGCGGGCGAGGTGCGGGTGAAGCCGCTCGAGGGACCGGTCGTCCGCGGCACGGTGACCGGCGGTTTCCTCTCGGTGGACGACGACGTCGTCACCCTGGTGGCGGACGAGGCGGTCGTCGTGCCTGGCACCGGCGCGTCGACGCGCTGAGCCGAGGTCACCCGTGCTGGACGCCGTCATCTGGTTCTCGGTCGGGGTCCTCGCCACTGCGTTCGCCGTGCTCGTCGGCCTCGGCCTGACCCGTGTGCACTCGCTCAACAGGCGGGTGGGGTCGTTCGCCTGCGCGGCCCGACCGCTGGTGGTGCCGGGCGGACCGCGATCGACATCGGGGCCGGAGGCTCCGACGTGGTCGCAGGGCGTCGCGCACTACGGGGTCGGCCGTCTCGACTGGTGGCGGATCTGGTCGTTGTCCCCGCGGCCGGCGCAGGT
>JAKBFW010000227.1 GCA_021833345.1 Pseudomonadota bacterium
GCCGACCGTCCGCCGCAATGCGTGCAGCGTCAGCGCCCCTCGCTGGTAGACCCGGTCGTCGAACATGAGGTCCGGTCCCGGGTCGCCGACGAGAAGGTCCTGAGCCAGTTCGTCGAGCATCGCCCAAGACCGGTCGGCGAGGACGTCGGCATCGGGTCCGCCCGATCGTTCTGACCACAGCCACTCGGCGTAGCAGGCGAAGCCCTCGTGCAGCCAGATGTGCTGCCAGTGCGTCGCTGTGACGCTGTTGCCGAACCACTGATGAGCGAGCTCGTGCGCGATCAGCCGCTCGGAGCCGCGCCGTCCGTCGACATGGTTCGCGCCGAACACCGACATCCCTTGCGCCTCGAGCGGGATCTCCAGGGCGTCATCCGTGACGACGACGTCGTACCGCGTGAACGGGTACCGGCCGAAGAGTTCCTCGAACACCTCGAGCATGGCCGACTGTCGGCCGAAGTCGTGCCGGAAGGCAGCCTCCAGCCGACTGGGGAGAGCGGCCTGCTGCGGCACACGCCCGGTCGCGAGCGAGAGCGTCATGTAGCGGCCGATCTGCACGGTCGCAAGATACGGCGCCATCGGTTCCGTCTGCTCGTACACCCATCGGGTTCGGCTCGCACCTGCCGACCGGCCTGTCAACATGCCGTTGGCCAGCACGCGGTACGCGGACTCGGTCGTGACGGCGATCTGGAAGCTCGCCTTGTCGCTCGGGTCGTCGTTGCACGGGAACCATGACGGGGCCCCGTCCGGCTGACCGGCGACGATCACCCCATCGGTGAGCTCCTCCCAGCCGACCTCGCCCCACGGTCCCTCCGTCGGCCGCGGGTGCCCGCCGTACTCGATGTCGACGACCAGGCTGCTCCCGATGGCGAGCGGCGCATCCGGCACGATCGACAGCGCTCCACGGCGGTGGCTCCACCGGGTGACGCGGCGGCCGTTCACGGTGATCCGCGAGACCCGGAGCCCGACGAGGTCGAGCACGAAACGGGACGATGCGCGGGTGGCTGTCGCGTGCAGCCGCGCCCGCGCGCTCAAGCGGTTGCTCGCGACCCGATAGTCCAGCTCCAGCTCGTACCGAGTGACGTGGACGCCGGCGTGACCGTGCCGCGGCAGGTAGGGGTCGGCCGGGTCGCCCTGCCGCCGACCCGTTCGGGCCGCCGTCATGACGTCCTCGTCGTCTCGCCCGCCGACGAGATCGGGTTGCCTCGCCACCGGGTACCGGCCGGGATCGCGTCCCCTCGGAGCACGAGCGAGGAGGGTCCGACGCTCGCGCCCGCCCCGATCGACGCGGCCGGGAGCACCACACCGTGGGGCCCGATGCTCGACGCCGCTCCGAGAACGACGGTGTCGAGACTCATGACCCGGTCGTGGAAGAGGTGCGTCTGAAGGACGCACCCGCGGTTGACGGTCACCGCGTCACCGAGAGACACCAGGTCCGCCTCGGGCAGCCAGTACGACTCGCACCAGACCCCCGGCCCGACGTGCGCGCCGAGCGAACGCAGCCACAGGTTCAGCACCGGGGTGCCATACGACGCGTGGACGAACCACGGCACGGCCACCAGCTCGACGAACGTGTCGGCGAGCTCGTTCTTCCACACGAACGCGCTCCAGAGCGGATGCTCGCCCGACGTCACCCGGCCGACCAGGAGCCACTTCGCGGCTGACGCCGTCGCCGCCGCAAGTGCCCCAGCGCCGAGGATCACCGCGGGCGCGGCGAGGAGCGCGAACGCACCGTGATCGGCGAGCACGGCCACGAGCACCAGGGCGACACCGAGCGCAAGGGCCACGGTCACCATGGCGGGGACCACGCGGAGAACTTCGACGAGGGCGCGCTCCACACGCACCCGGCGCGCGGGCGCGAACGTCCCTGCCGGATCCGCGGCGACGACCGACCTGCGCAGCCGGACCGGCGGGGACCCGAGCCACGACGTCCCGGCCTTGGCACTCTCCGGTGCAGCCGAGAGCACAGCGACCAGACCCCGCTTGGGCACCTTCCGTCCGGGTGCGGTCATTCCCGAGTTCCCGAGGAACGCGCGCTTGCCGACCTTCGCTCGCTCGATCCGTAGCCACCCGCGACCGAGCTCGTACGAACCGACGAGCGTGTCGTCCGCGAGGAAAGCGCCGTCTCCGACCGTCGTCATCCCCGGGAGGAGCAAGACCGTGGACGCCTCGACGTCGCGACCGACCCGAGCACCGAGGAGTCGTAGCCATGCGGGCGTGACCAGGCTCGAGTAGAGCGGGAAGAGCACCGTGCGCGCCTCGTCCATCAGGCGAAGCGTGGCCCAGACCTGCCATCCGACCCGACCCCGCACCGCGTGGTGCCCGGCCTGCACCCCGAGGCCCAGCAGTCGCACGCACGCCGCCGTCAGGAGCGCAAGCACCACGAGCGCCGTCACCGTGGCGAGCGGTACCCGATCGAGCGCCGCACCGGCAGCCGCGGCTGCGGATGCGCTGTCCCGCACCGAGGGCCACAGGACGAGAAGTCCTGCCCCGGCGGCGACGAGCGGGAGCGCGGCGAGCACAGCCGCTGAGACCACGTAGACCGCGACCCAGGACGACGCCCGCGGGGCTCGTTCGAGCGGCCAGTCCCGTGGAGCCGGACCGACGAAGACCGCCGGCGATCCTCCCCACTTCTCGCCCGGCGGGATGTGCTCCAGGACTGCGGAGCCCGGAGCGACCTCGGAGCCCTGGCCCACCCGGGCGCCGGGCGCGAGGATGCTGCGGGTCCCGACGGTCGCTCG
>JAKBFW010000073.1 GCA_021833345.1 Pseudomonadota bacterium
GCGCTGGCAACGCGTGATCGCGGTGGTCGCCGCCATGGTGCGCCCCGGCACCCGCGTGGCCGCAGCCACCACCGCCGCCACCTCCGTGGCCGTGAGTGCGGTGGCCCAGGTGCCTCACGGCCATGGTGCCGATCAGCACGATCCACAGCCAGCTCGTTGCCACAAAGGTGAGCATGGCGGGCTCCGCGGGACGTCGACGGGCGCGGGTGTCAGTGGGAGTGGTGGGAGGTGGTGAGCGGTCCAGCTGGCGATGACGTGTCCGGGCTCAGGTCGGCAGCGGCGACCGGCCCTGGGCGAGCCGCGGAATCGGTGTGCGTCGCGCCGTCGGGGTGGTGGTTGTGTGCGCCGACCTCGGCGACCCAGTGCCACCAGCTGATCCGTCGCTCCAGCCACGTGTCGACGGCGTACCGGCTCGGTCCCTCGTCGTAGCTGAAGCTGAGCAGGGCGACGAACACCAGGACGTAGATGATCGCGGTGCCGATGTCACTGGAACCTGACGTGTACGGACCACCGAAGCCTTCGGCGGTGCCCCAGATCAGCATGCTCAGGACGATCGCACCGATGTAGGTGATCTTGCGGGCGAGCCCGATGATCAGCGCCACGGCGATGAGAGTCTCCAGGACTGCCACGAGATAGGCGAAGAATGTCGTGTACGGATGTTCCACGTTGGTCCAGAAGTCGAACCACGGCTGCGTCCAACCCGGTTGCCCCTTGGACTCACCCATGATCGTGTCCATGTAGTCACCCCTGAAACCCGGAAGCCACTTCAGGACGGCATCCACGAGCCAGATGAGACCGAACCCGACCCGCAGTCCGATCTTGGGCAAGTACGTACGCGGTGGTAGAGCCGACGAACCCTTCATGTCGATCACCCTCGATCCACTGTGCTGTTCTGCCGGTCCTTCCGGCGGACGTGTGTTGCTGTCGTTCATTGCCGAACGTGGAGAGCGACGTCGGCGACGTGTTTCACGTGCACGATCGATGCCAGGTCACGTGCACATCCGGCGCTCACGGGATCGCGTCGTCCGCTGGCTGGGTCTCGCCGAGCGGGCCGGGGAAGGGAGAGTTCGTCGAATCCCAGGTCGTCGGCGCACCGCTGGGCCGAGGCTGCGCGACCGCGTCGCCCGGGCGTCGAGACGCCCTGGACGCGTTGGCGGCGACCCTCCGTGCCCATGGCCGCCCCTTTCTCTTGCGGATCTTGCCGGCGATGTCAGGTCGCGTCCCTCGGAAGGCCTCGCGATATCGCCCACCAGCTGATCGGTCTGGTGGAGCTGAGATCCTTGGCAAAGGCGCACCGGGTGCGTGCCGGGAGCGTGGATGTTCGGTTGCTGTCACTCCGAGGATTCCCGGAGAACCCGCACAAATGGCTGCAGGACTGACGAAGAAACCCTGAAGTTCCACGGGTTCGTTCTGGCCCACGTAGGTCGGTTTGACGAAAGCCGAATCATCGCGAACAAGGGTGTTGTCGGGTCCTGAGGCCGCCGCACCCGGCAGGCCGGCACCGCCCTTTGACTGCGGTGTGCCGAAGAGCCGTGCCCGGGGAAGACAGTGGCGGTGCTGCGTCAGCGCAAGATAGAGGTGTGCGCGTCCAGCTGCTCTACTTCGACGGCTGCCCCAGCTGGCAGGTAGCAGACGCGCGCCTCCGCGAAGCGCTTCAGACGCTGGGCCGCCCCGCCGAGGTGGAGAAGGTTCTCGTGGCCACCCCGGAGGAAGCCGAGCACTGGAACTTCCGCGGCTCGCCGTCGGTCCTTGTCGACGGCGAGGACCCCTTCCCCCAGTCGCGCACGCCGGTCGGGCTGACATGCCGGCTGTACCCGACACCGGAAGGCCTCGGCGGCTCGCCGACGGTGGACCAGCTGGTCGACGTCCTCTCCCGGGCATAGCGCCTCGTGGCAGCGATCAGAGGGCTCGGTCGAGACCGGTGGCGTGATCCTCGGGGCGCCGTGACTGGGTAGCGGGCTTCGTCGAAAGATCCGGTCGGGCCTGCCATGAACCATGGATCCGGGTCGGGGGACTCCGGTGCCGGGGTGGGCGTCGACGCGGGGGTCAACGTGCGATCGCGCTGGCGGTCATGCGCGCCACGGCGGAGGTGTACTCCCAGTGCCAGGGTTCGTAGGGCCCGCCGCCGCCTCGGTGGGCCCAGGGCGGGTTGGCCCAGCCGAAGGCGGGGCCGTTCTCGTCGAGCCACGCACCCGACGTCCCGGTGTAGGTCGAGGCACAGAAGTCGATCGCCAGGCCCCATCCATGGTTGCTCAGACCTGGGGGTGCTGCTCGCGACCCCAGGCTGGCGCGCAGGGCGGCCTGCTTCTCCAGGTCCCGGTATCCGGACGTCAGGCACATGTCGGTCCCGAACCTGGCCCGGTAGGCGTCATCGAGGGCGTACAGGGTGATGACCGCATCAGCGCGGTCCTGGTAGGGACGCTGCCACAGGTCGCAGAGCTCGGACGGTGGCAGCTGGCCGTTGCGATCTCCCCCGATCACGACGCCGCTGCACCCGGGAACGGCGTCGCGGGCCTCGGAACGTGATGCGCGTTCCAGATTCGACAGGGGGCGCTCGACCATGGTGGTGGGGATGGGCGGAGCTGGCGTCGACGCGGTCAGG
This sequence comes from Pseudomonadota bacterium, assembly GCA_021833345.1. Lineage (GTDB taxonomy): Bacteria > Actinomycetota > Actinomycetes > Actinomycetales > Cellulomonadaceae > JAJDFX01. The sequence goes on from JAKBFW010000073.1 coordinate 2,603, forward strand.
GCTTCGAGGGTTGTCGGCCAGGGCGGTGTCGGGGCGCCCGCTTCGGCGCGTCCGGTCGAGCCGACCGCGAAGGCCGTGATCCCGGCCACGAGCGTCCCGGCCAGCGCGGTCCGCGCGAGCGCGAGGGCGATCCGGTGCTCCCTGGAGCGAGCGCGCCGTCGCGGTCGTGGAGGGGATGGGGCAGGCGGCGCGGCGGTGGGATCACCGCGCCGCCTGGTACGGGGGGACGCGTGCCGGTGGCGCCGCAGGCGGCTCATGCCTTCAGTCGCGAGGTCGCCTCGCTGAGGAGCTGTTGGGGGTCGAGCCACATCGAGGGGTACTCCGCGCTCCAGAGCTGCGTGCCGGTGGGGCCGATGAGGACGAACGAGTGCCCGGGCAGGCCTGGGTGCATGCCCTTCCCGAGGGCGTCGTAGGCCTGGGAGACGGTCCCGTTGTCGAGCAGGACGGGCGTGGTGACACCTGCGGCGTCCAGATCGGGCTGAATCTCGGCCCGGGTGTTCATGACGATCGGCAGCACGGTCAGGTGTGCCGCGTCGAACGCCGCCTTGTCCTTCTCGATCGCGGCGATCTGGGCGCTGCACGGAGCGCAGCCCGCACCCTCACTGAAGTACAAGATCACCGGGCGCCCACGGAAGCTGCTCAGGCTCACGGTGGTGCCCGTGGTGGTGGGCAGGGTGAAGTCGGGAGCGACCCGTTGCGCGTCGGACGCCGCCGAGCGTGAGGTCAGCATGCCGAAGGTCACCAGGGCGGCGATGACGACCAACGCCCCGGTCCACGAGAGGAGCCGGCGCCGGCGCCGGCCGCGCTCGGCCTTGGCCCGGGCGAGCGCCTGTGCGTGCACGATCGAGGCGCGGTCGGTGAGGTTGCGGCGCTGCGCGGTGCGCGAGGTCATGCCCGGTTCTCCTTGGATGCGGCTGGGGTCTGCGCCGGCGAAGGCCGGTCGGTGAGCGAATCGGTGTCGTGGTCCGCCGGTGCATCGAGGTCGGGGTCGCCCGGACCGGCAGGCGGGCGGCGCCGCAGGGTCGCCACGACGAAGACCGCAGCGAGCGCGAGCAGCCCCAGACCGAGGATCGCCTCGGGGACGGGCGCCAACCAGACCTGGATGCGTTCGAACCCCGCAGCGAGCCCGCGACCGATGTCACCCTGCACGCCCGACCCGCCGGACATCCCGCCGGTCGCGGCCAGGTAGAACACGACCACGCCCATGACGGTGAAGGCCGCCGCGACCCCGAGGTTCAGCGTGTTGGTCACCAGCACGCGCCCGGCGGCCCGCAGGCGAACCGGGCGGGGTCGCATCCAGCGCCGCTCTGCCAGGTGCGCCTTGTCCCAGACCAGCGCCATGACGAACAGGGGGAACACCATCCCGAACACGAACGCGAGGCCCAGCAGCAGTCCGCCGACGGCCGAGCCCGACAGCGCCGAGAGCGTCATGACACCGGCGAGGACCGGCGCGCAGCAGCTCGAGGCGATCCCGGAGAAGACACCGAGCGCGAAGAAGCTCCCGGTGTCACCGCGGGTGGTGTCGGGAGAGGCGATGAACGAGGGCAGCGACCACATCCGACCTGACAACGACAGGACGGCCAGAACGAGCATCAGGACCCCGCCGGCGAAGTACAGCACGCCGTGGTAGTGCGCGATGGCTCCGGCGAGGAGTCCCACGCCCAGGGTGATCGGCACCAGGACCAGGGCCAGGCCCGCGGCGAACACGAACGTGAACGGCAAGAGCCGCCAGCGGCGGTTCTTCACGGCCACCGCCAAGTAGCTCGGGGCGAGGAACACGATGCAGCAGGGTGCGAACAGCGCCACACCGCCGGCGAAGAACGCGGCCAGCACGCTACCGGTGGTCAGCAGGCTTCCCATCGTCAGCCCGCGATCCACGAACGGTCGGTGGAGGAGGCGTCCTCGGCGGCATCGCTGAGAACGGCGAGGAGCTTCTTGCGCGGCAGGCGTCCGGCGCTGAAGAACCGGCCGTTCACCAACACCAGCGGGCTCATCGCTGGACGGTGCCGGGCCGTCAGACGCAGACCTTCGGGCGACTCCAGCTCCACGATGCGCACGTGGATCGGGTACCGGTCGGCGATCACCGTGAGCGCGAGCTCGGCATCGGCGCAGTAGTGGCACGCGGGTGTGCTGACGACGGTGATGTCCACGCGTGGCGCCCCGAGCTGTGGTTTGCCCGCAGGATGAGGCGACGCGCCGGTCATGGGTCCTCCGAGTGTGTGTCAGGCGTGGCGCCGGGTGCGCCGCCGGTATCCACCCTCGGGTGACAGTCCGGCACGGCCTCCGCAGGCTTGATGAAGATTCGATGAAGGAGCAGCCCGGCGCCGCCGGTGATGACCTGCGAGCCTGCCGGAGGCATCACGATGGGGGCATGACCAATCCGGGTACTGCGTCGACGCCTGCTCCAGTCCTCAGGACCCGGGTGCTCGTGGTGGATGACGAAGTGCCCCTGGCCCGACTGGTCGCCGGTTACCTCGAGCGAGACGGGTTCGACGTCGCCACCGCGACGGACGGCCATGAGGCGATCGCGCAAGCGCGCGACTGGGATCCTGGCGTCATCGTGCTGGACCTGGGGCTGCCGGGGGTCGACGGCATCGAGGTGTGCCGGGTCGTGCGGACCTTCTCCGACTGCTACATCATCATGCTCACGGCGCGCGTGGAGGAGATCGACAAGCTCATCGGACTGTCCGTGGGCGCGGACGACTACCTCACCAAGCCGTTCAGCCCGCGCGAGCTCGTCGCCCGGGTCAAGGCCATGCTGCGCCGGCCCCGCCAGGACGACACCAGCGCCGGGACGGCCGACATGACCATCGGATCGTTGACGATCGACCTGCTGGCCCGAGAGGTGCGCCTCGCCGGGGAGCTGGTCGATCTGACCCGCACCGAGTTCGACGTCCTGGCGGTGTTGGCGACCCATCCGCGCATGGTCTTCTCCCGGGTCCAGCTCATCGAGGCGGTGTGGGGGGCGACGTGGGTCGGCGACGAGCATCTGGTGGATGTCCACATCGCTCACGTGCGTCGGAAGCTGGGTGACGACTCAACCGCGCCGACGTTCATCCGCACCGTGCGGGGCGTGGGCTATCGGATGGGCCCGGGGCAGTGACCGACCCTTCGCCACGGACGTCCCGGCGACGCGACCTGGGCACTCGCCTGCTCGTGGCGATCGTGGTCGTGGTTCTCGTCGGTGCCGCAACCGCCTGGGTCGTGGCCGCCGGTGTCGGGCCGGTGATCTTCCATGCACACATGGCCCGGGTAGGTGCGGTGAGCCCCGAGGTCACGGTGCACGCCGAGGAGGCGTTCCGCACCGCCTCGGCCCTGTCGCTGGCGCTCGCGCTGGCCACCGCCACGCTCACCTCGGTGGTGGTCAGCATCTTCCTGACCCGGCGGATCACGCGGTCGCTGGACCCGGTGATCACCGCGGCCCGGCGGGTGGCGGGCCGCGACTACACCGCGCGGGTCCCGCCGGTGGGCATGGGTGCTGAGTTCGACGAGCTCGCGGACTCCTTCAACTCGATGGCCGCCGACCTCGGGCGGGTCGAGGAGACCCGAACGCAGATGCTCGGTGACCTTGCCCACGAGATGCGCACCCCGATCGCGACCCTGGGCGCCTACCTTCAGGCGATCGCCGAGGGGGTCGAGCACGCTGATCCGCCCACTCTGGACATGCTCCGCGACCAGGTCGGGCGCCTGTCACGTCTGAGCGAGGACATCGCCCTGGTCACCACCGCCGACGAGGGCCGACTGACGATGCGGCGCACGCCCACCGCGATCGCGAAGATCGTCTCGGACGCGGCCGCCCAGGCTTCCCAGCGGTGTTCTGAGCGCGGCGTGGACCTCGTCGTGGAGACGGCGTCGATCACCGCGAACGTGATGGTCGACGCCGACGCCGACCGGCTCGGTCAGGTCCTGACCAACCTGCTCGACAACGCCCGTCGCCACACCCCGCCCGGGGGCACCGTGCGCGTGACGGTCGACCACGTCGGGACCCGCGTGCGGATCGTCGTGGCCGACGACGGCCAGGGCATCCCCCCGGAGCATCTGCCGCACGTCTTCGACCGGTTCTACCGAGTCGACAGCGCGCGTGACCGGGCGCACGGCGGTTCAGGGGTGGGCCTGTCGATCGCGAGGGCGATCACCACGGCCCACGGTGGAACCATCACCGTCCACAGCGACGGACCGGGTCGCGGCGCGGTGTTCACGATCCTTCTGCCCGTCGCTGCACCGGTGCGCGGATGAAGAGGCAGCCGATCGTGTGATCGGCGACCGGTCACGACGACGCCTGCCGGAGCAGGTACCCGACGCCGCGCCGCGTGTGGATCAAGGGCGTCAGAGGGGAGCCGTCCTCGGTCGTGATGCCGTCGACCTTGCGCCGCAGGTAGGAGATGTAGGTCTCCACGACATTGGGGCTGCGGTCCCAGTCGCCCTGCCAGACGTCCTCGAGGATCTGTGACTTGGACACCACTCGACCGCGGTGGCGCATGAGGTACTGAAGCAGGGTGAATTCGGTGCAGGACAGGTCGACGCGGTGTCCCGCGCGACTCGCCTCGCGACTGTCCTGGTCGAGCTCGAGATCGGCGTAGGCGAGCACGCCGGAGTCCGCAGCCCCCGTGTCGCACGTCCGGCGCAGGATTGCGCGCACCCGCGCGACCAGCTCTTCAAGATTGAACGGCTTGGTGAGGTAGTCGTCGCCCCCGGCCGACAGACCGGTGACCTTGTCCTCCGTGGTGTCGCGGGCGGTGAGGAAGACCACCGGGACGAGCTGTCCCGTCCGGCGCCACTGTCGGGTCAGCGCGAAGCCGTCCATGCCGGGGAGCTCGACGTCCATGATCACCAGGCCCGGGTCGAGCTGGCGCACGATCCGCTGGGCGCTCGCGCCGTCGGTGACGGTATGCACCTCGAACCCGGCGAGCGGCAACGCAGCCGCGAGCAGAGCGCGGCTCGTGGGATCGTTGTCGACCACGAGCACGCGAGCCGCTGCGGTGCTCGGCGCGCGGGTCTGTCCGGTGCCCACGGCGGAGACGGGCCGGCGTGCGGGGTGTGGCCCACCTGGCGCCGGTGCGAGGGGTCCGTTCGCACCGGCGCCGGGTGAGTGGTTCAGGTTCAGTGGGACCCCGCCTTGAGCGCCGCGAGCCGGGCCTCGACCTCGATGTTCTCGCTCGACGCGTCGAGCTCGGCGAACTGCGCGTCGAGGGACGATCCGGCGATCTCGGCCTGCCCGGCGGCGTGGGCCTCCTCGCGGCGCACGGTCTCCTCGAACCGTGAGATCTCACTCGTCGGATCGAGCACGTTGATGCTGGACATGGCCCCCTGGACGCGGGACTGGGCCTCGGCAGTCTTCTGCCGGGCCACCAGTGAGTCGCGCCGGGTCTTCAGGTCGCCGAGCTTGTCCTTCATCGCGATCAGCCCGGCCTTGAGCTTCTCGACGACCACGGACTGCGAGGCGATCAGCGGCTCGGCCTCCGTGGCGTTGTGTTCGGCGGTGATCTGCTTGCCGAGCGCGAGCTTGGCGAGGTTGTCGAACTTCAGGGCATCGGGCGTGTTGCCTGCTGCGCGCATCTGGTCGGCGCGGGTGGAGGCTGCGGCGGCCTTCTGGCCCCAGTCCGTGGCCGCGGCGAGGTCAGCGGCGTGGTCCTGTTCGGCCAGACGCAGGTTGCCGATGGTCTGGGCCACCGCATCCTCGGCCTGGGCGATGTTGTTGGTGTAGTCGCGGATGAGCTGGTCGATCATCTTGCCCGGGTCCTCGGCGTGGTCCAGGAGGGAGTTGATGTTGGCCTTCGCGAGCTGGGTGATGCGGCCGAGGACGGTCTGCTTGTCTGCCACGGTGGTTCCTCTCATCGGTCGAGCTGTCGGACGTTGACGGTGCGGATGGTGCGGAAGCCGGTTGCGGTCGGGTCAACACCCCCCGCCGCCGAAGCCGCCGCCGAAGCCGCGGCCACCGCCGCGCAGAAGCTGGTCGATCAGGATGCCTCCGAGCACCATCCCGCCCGGACCGCCCATCGAGCCCCCCGGGGGACCACCCGCATCGCGGCGCTGCTGGGCCTCGAACTCCGCGACGTCCTGCTGGGCCAGCACCTGGGCCGAGGTGACGAGCTGGTCGGCCTGGGTCGCCTCGGACCGGGCCTGGACGGGGTCGGCGCCCGAGAGGTCCTGGGCCTGGTGGGCATGGCGGGCGGCCTCGGCCAGCCGGGTGCGGGCCTCGGGTCCCACCGCGCCGCGCCGGGCGTCGATGTAGTCCCCGACCGCGCCGATCTGGGCGGTGGCGTGTGCGAGCAGATCGGTGAGCTGCTTGCGGGCTGCCTCTGCATGCTCGGCCTGCTCGCGGTAGGGAGCCAGGCGCGCGCCCAGCTCGCCCTGGGCGCGGGTCACCGCGCGCAGGGTCTCCATCGGGTCGGCGTCTGCCGCTGCGCGCTGGGCGGCCGTGATCGTCGCGGTGGCCGCGGCGACCTGTGCCTCGACCTCGGGGTCCGTCGGTGCCAGTCGTGCGGCGTCGAGCATGTCCTGGTTCAACGCCGCGATGCTGCTCGCGAGTCGGCGACCGGCTGCCGCGAGGTTCGCCCCGGCCTGGTCGACGGCGTCGAGCAGGCTCATCGCCTGCGCGAGGGCTGCCTGTCCGGAGCGCGCGGCGGCCACCGCCGCGCCGCGGTCTGCGGCCACCAGCGCCGCCCGGCCGGCTGTGACGGTCGACGCGATCCCCGCGACGAGGCGCTCGACCTGGTCCGGGTTGGCGCTGACCGACGCCAACGCCGTCGCGGGGTACGACGCGGACAGCCCCGCCAGGGTCACGCGCGCCGCAGGGACCCGTGCACCGGCCTCGGTCGCCTGTCGCGCGACGTCGTCCAGGAGGTCAGGAGCGTGTGCCTGCAGGTCTCGCAGCGCCTCGAACTCGTGGGTGTGGGAGTCCAGATCGGCACTGACCTGCGAGCAGATCCGGATGATCTCGGTGGCCATCGCACGGGCCTGCTGCTCGGTCTCGGGGAAGGCGTCGTCGAGCTGCTGACGCAGCGAGAACGCGCGCGAGACAGAGGTCCTGGCGGCCGTGAGCGCAACCTCGAAGGTGGCCGTCGCGTCGAGCCCGAACTGCGCCTGGGCGAACCCGAGCTCCTGGGCCGAGGTCGTGATCGCGTCGTCGATGGCCACCAGCGACGCACTCGCCCGGGCGTTCAACGCAGCGGTCGACTCTCCCGCAACCTGATCGTGCGGCAGCCCCGGTGCCCTGTCGCGAGCAGGACTCCGGCGTCGCGCCGCCGCGCGCAGACCGGTCCAGGCCAGGGTGACCGCGACGACGGAGACCACGACCAGCAAGACCGCCGTGAGGCCGGGTGCACCGGTTCCGCTGTTCATCCGTGTGTCCGTCCATGTCCCTGAAGGTGCGCTTCGGCCACGTTCAACGCTCGCCCACACGTGCGAGGTTCCCAGCGAGGAACGACGAAGATCCGACGAAGATGCGGGGCCGGCCGACGTGGGCGACTGGACCGACGGCTGGGGCGACGCACCGGACGGGATCCTTGCGCGCATGACGCGCGATGGCATGACCGGTGGGACCCCGATGGCAGGGATGTCGATGCGCGGCACAGATGGCCGGGGGATGTCCATGGCCCAGGCCATGCCTTCGGGCGACCGTCCCCTCGGCACGGACACCGGCGACGTCGTCTACCCTGCGCATCTGATCAACAGGCGACCACCGCGGGACCCCTTCGTCATCAGCACCGCTCCCGGCCGGCGGATCCGTCTGCGGCTCATCAACGCCGGCAGCGACACCGCCTACCGGTTCGCGATCGGGGGGCACCGCCTGACGGTGACCCCCGCGGACGGATGTTCCGTCGTACCGATCCAGGTCGACACGCTCATCGTCGGGATGGGTGAGCGATACGACGTCGTCGTCACCGCAGCAGACGGCGCGTTCCCCGTCGTTGCGGTCGCTGACGGAAAGGCGACAGCAGCAGGGTCAGCGTTCCGGCGGACCGCCTCCGGGGCCGTACCGCCCGTGGACGTGCGCCCGGCCGAGCTGAGCGGTCGACTCGTTGCCTACTCCGATCTCGCCCCGACCGACGTGTCGGCGATGGGGCCACGAACGCCCGACCGAATCCTCGAGCTCGCCCTGCAGATGGTCGACGGCGGCCGTAAGCGGTTCATCAACGGCGCCGGAAATGGCAACCACCGCCCCCTGGACATCCACGGCCACACCTTCGCCGTTGCCGGCGCGACCGCACCCGGGGTCCGCAAGGACACGGTCAACGCGCTCCCGATGCACACCGTCACGGTGGACCTCGAGGCAGACAACCCGGGCCAGTGGGCCGTTCGCTGCCACGACACCTACCACGCCGAGCTCGGCATGATGAGTGTGCTGTCCTATCTCGCCTGATGCGTCAGACTCCCACGGGTCGTCGCCGACGAGGCCGATCTCGCCGCGGGGCGATCGACGCCGAAACGAGCGTCGAGGCTCAGACCACCCTGATGAACACCGGGTTGCTCTGCCAGATGCTCCGGAACTGGGCGCTGCCGCCGGTTCGCGGTTCGTCGATCTGCAGATTCCCGCCGGCGTAGATCGCCACGTGATCCGGTGTCCAGATCAGGTCGCCCGGTCGTGCGTCGGCACGCGCGACGACGGTCCCAGCAGACTGTTGGGACTCAGAGGTGCGCGGGAGATGGATACCGAGCTGCGCGAAGACGTATTGGGTGAACCCGGAGCAGTCGAAGCCGGCTGGGGTGGTGCCCCCCCACCGGTAGGGGACCCCGACGTACCGGGCCGCGATCTCGAGGACCGCGTTCCCGGACACCGACTGCGGGGTCGGGGCGTTCGCGGTCCGCACGCTCGACCGCGACACGCGCTGCACGGCCCGCTTCTTCGACGCGGGCGTCACGGCGGAGACCTGAGGGGCGTCGAAGGACCACTGCGTCGAGGCGGCCACCGAGACCACGGGGGAGGTCTCGAGAACAGCCCGGGCCGCATCGGTCAGGGAGGCGGTGTCCACCGAGGGCAGCGCGGCCGACGCGACATCGCTCGACGGTGCCGCGGCAGCCGGCGAGGCGAGCATCGAGACCACGAGCCCCGACGAGGCGGCGACGACGGCAGTTCGACGTCCGACGGTGGCCATGCTTCCCGTGGCGGCGTTCGCGAAGTCGGTCAGGGGGGTGGTGGGCCGGTGCGCCGCGCGATGGCGGGCTCCAGTGGTGCTGACGGTCACGTTGTGCCTCTCCGGTACGACGACATGGTGAGCTCTCGGGTTCGGACGGGAAGCGGACCGCACGGCCCGACCGGGTGTCCGATGGCCACGTCGCGGGTCACACGCTCGGGCCCGTCAGCGCGCGGCCGGCCTTGTCGAGCGCGGCCCGGGCCACGACCAGTTCGAGTGGACGGTCGGATCTCACCGTGACCGTGCCCGCGCGACCCGAACCACCACGTCGCGCACGCCTCCTGGCGCGCTGAGCTCCGTGGCCACCGCGCGGACGCAGTGGCCACAGACCATCCCGGCGACGTCGTGGACGCTCGCAGTCAAGGCGAATCTCCTCTGTCGATCGGGTGAGAGCCCCGACGCCTCGATGTCCTCTGGTGGCCTCGGCGTCGCGATTCGAACGACGGTAGGTCCCCGCACGGCGCCGACCTAGCGAAACCCGGGCTGCAGCGGGGATCTTCAGAGAAACTTCATGGTCGCGCGATGGTCCGCCACGTCTCGGACCGCGTGGCGCCCACCGGCCCAGACCTGTCGACACCCGGAGACTGTCCGACCGGCCCGCCGTGACGCGCGGGGTCGGCGCGACCTCACCGACCGGTTCGATGATCTTCGCGGGACGCTCGCGATCGATCCCGGGGCCTGGCCGCACCGTTCCTCCACGCCTTGCCCGCCGGGACGCCCCGAACTGCACACACGCCCTCCGTAGCATCTCCGTATGCGCCTTCGACTCATGACCGCCGCCGCTCTCACGGGCGTGCAGGACCCTCCGCGATGAACGAGGACGACACGCCTGCGGGCGCACACGGCAGCCGTGCTCGGTCGGACGGTCCCGCCCGCCCCGCCGAACCGCCGCGCCGGGCCTCCGCCCGCCCGACGCAGCCGACCTTCCCACCCGGGGACCGGACGGCCTCGGGACCGCCGCACGTCGGCGACGCGATCGCGGTCGCGCGTGGCCGCGAGACACCGCGCCACGTCGCACCACGCACGCGGGTGCGCCCCGCGAGGCAACCTGGCGCTCCCCGGGCGGCACGCCGCCCCGGGAGGATCGTCGCGATGGTGGCTGGTGGCGTCGTGCTGCTCCTGGGCGGCACGGGCGCGTTTGCGGCCTACAAGTACAACGATCTCTCCAACGGGATCCACCGCTCGGTCATCAGCCTCCCGACGCCGTCCAGCTCGTCTGGCGCCCCGCTCGGCACCGGTGTCGCGCAGCACACCGGTGAGACGAACATCCTGGTGATGGGCCTGGACTCCAGGCTCGACGAGAACGGCAACCCGCTCCCTGCCAACGTCTACAACGCGCTGCAGGCAGGCAACCAGTCGGACGGCGGCTACAACACCAACGTCCTGATGCTCATCCACATCCCGGCGAACGGCGGCAAGGCGGTGGGGATCTCGATCCCACGCGACGACTACGCCGCGCT
>JAKBFW010000228.1 GCA_021833345.1 Pseudomonadota bacterium
TCAATGACTGCCATGACCGAACTCCCCTTCTTGCAGGGCCTCGGCGCGTCATCGAGCCGGGGGCAGCAGGTGGACACCCGTGGATGTCGTTACCAGAGGAGAGGGTACGAGTCCGATAACCGTTGGACAACGTGGATAACGGAACTCACAGGAAACATCCAAGAACGATCCCAGGACCGCACACGGTGCGCAGAGCGGCGCCGGGGTGGACGTCGGCCACCTCACGCGGCGGCCGGTCCGCTGTGGCCGTCGGCACTCCGCGGCGACTGCCCACCGGCGCCGTCCGCCCGTTGCGGGCGCCCGCTGCGACTCTCGCGCGTATGGTCGGTCAAGGGCGGGGAAAACGCCGCCATGACCTCGGCGAAGGGGTTCCGATGAGCGCGACGCCAGAGCAGCGGACCAGCAGGCCGGATCCGAGCGAGCGTGAGGCCCGCGAGGTCGCGGAGTCGGCGCGAGAGGCCGGATGGAGCCGACCGAGCTTCGCGAAGGGGCTGTACCTCGGCGAGCTCGACCTGTCGCTCATCCATCCGTTCCCCGAGCCGGATCCCGCGGCTGCCGCACGTGGTGAGGCGTTCCTCGCTGACGTCGAGGCCTTCTGCGCGACGCTCGACGGGAGTCGGATCGAGCGCGAGGACCGCATCCCCGACGAGTACCTCGCCGGGCTGACGGAGCTCGGCGCGTTCGGCATCAAGATCCCGCAGGCGTACGGCGGTCTCGGCCTCCCCTTGCTGTACTACGGCCGCGCGCTCATGCTCATCAGCACCGTGCACCCGAGCCTCGGCGCGCTGCTCTCCGCGCACCAGTCCATCGGCGTGCCCGAGCCGGTGCGGATGTTCGGCTCTGAGGAGCAGAAGCGTGAGTTCCTGCCGCGCTGCGCGCAGGGCGCCGTCTCCGCGTTCCTGCTCACCGAGCCCGACGTCGGGTCGGATCCGGCCCGGCTCGGCGCGACCGCGGTGCCGACGGAGGACGGCGCGGCCTACCTGCTGGACGGCGTGAAGCTGTGGACGACCAACGGTCCGATCGCCGAGCTGCTCGTCGTGATGGCGCAGGTGCCGGCGAGCGAGGGCCACCGGGGCGGCATCAGTGCGTTCGTCGTCGAGGCGGACACCCCCGGCATCACCGTTGAGAACCGCAACGCGTTCATGGGTCTGAAGGGCATGGAGAACGGGGTGACGCGGTTCCACCAGGTGCGCGTCCCGGCGGCCAACAGGGTCGGCGCCGAGGGGCAGGGGCTCAAGATCGCGCTGAGCACCCTCAACACCGGTCGTCTCTCGATCCCGGCCATCTGTGCGGGCGGCGGCAAGTGGGCGCTCAAGATCGCGCGCGAGTGGTCGGCCGAGCGGGTCCAGTGGGGCAAGCCCGTCGGCGAGCACGAGGCCGTCGCGAAGAAGGTGGCCTTCATCGCCGCCACCGTGTTCGCTCTCGAGTCGGTGTTCGAGCTGTCCGCCGGGCTGGCCGACGCGGGCCTCAAGGACGTCCGCATCGAGGCCGCGCTCGCCAAGCTGTGGGCGAGCGAGATGGGCTACGCGGTGGCGGACGACCTGGTGCAGGTCCGCGGCGGTCGCGGGTACGAGACGGCCGACTCGCTTGCGGCGCGCGGTGAGCGTGCCGCGCCCGTCGAGCAGCTCCTGCGTGACATGCGGATCAACCGGATCTTCGAGGGGTCGTCGGAGATCATGCGTCTGCTGATCGCACGCGAGGCCGTCGACGCTCACCTGTCGGCTGCGGGCGACCTCGCCTCCGCGGACACGAGCGCGCGCGCGAAGGCGATGGCGGCGGTGCACGCGACCGGCTTCTATGCCCGCTGGCTGCCGCAGCTCGTCACGGGCACGGGGTCGCGTCCTGGTGCGTACGGGGAGTTCGGTCCGCTCGCGACGCACCTGCGCTACGTCGAGCGGTCGTCCCGGGCGGTCGCGCGTCGCACCTTCTACGCGATGGCCCGATGGCAGACGAAGCTCGAGCAGAAGCAGTCGCTGCTCGGGCGGATCGTCGACATCGGCGCGGAGCTGTTCGCGATGTCAGCGGTCTGCACGCGTGCCGAGTCGATGCGCCTCCAGGACCCGACGACCGGGGCGAGCGCCTATGCCCTGGCCGACGCGTTCTGCCGGCAGTCCCGCGCGCGGGTGGACGACCTCTTCCGCCAGCTGAGCCACAGCACCGACACGAGCGACCGGGCATTGGCCCGGGCGGTCCTCGAAGGCAAGGTCCGGTGGCTCGAGCACGGCGTGATGGACCCGTCCGAGGGAACCGGACCGTGGATCGCCGCGACGGGGTCGGGACCGTCGACCCGGGAGAACGTGCGCCGCCGGTACCGCTGACGGGCCGCCGCTCGCGCCGCCGGTCCGCCATGCCGCGTCGTGCTTCGGGAGCACTACCGTCGGGCGACGATCAGCGCCCAGGTCAGCGCCGCGTACCCGAGGGTGTTCGGGTGGACGTTCGCGTAGGACGTGCACTCCCAGGTCAAGCGGCACACCGACACCTTCTCCACCGTCGAGCCGGCTGTGACGTTGATGGCGCGGAACGCGTCGGCGACCTGGGCCCCCGCCCGCGCCGCTATGCCCGCGAGGACCTGGTTGACGACACCGACCAGCTGGTCGCTGCCGGGGAGCGCGAGAGCCATCGGGTTGTAGAGGTTGAACATCACGACGTGCGCCTCAGGTGCGAGCGTCTTGACCGTGCCGAGGAGCCTCGCGTAGTTCGCGGCGATCGTCGAGAGGGTGGCCGGCAGCCCCG
>JAKBFW010000074.1 GCA_021833345.1 Pseudomonadota bacterium
ACGTCCGCCACCAGGTAGCCCAGCATCGCGAAGGGACCGGCGGGGGCGGGGGTCAGCGTCGCGAGCAGCGGGCCGAGCGCGGTGGCCGAGACGACGACCGATGCCAGGACGCGCGCCTCGTGGACCGAGCCGACCGGGCTCGCAGCGAGGGGGGACGGGTGCGTGAGATGTCCCAGCGCCAGGCCTGCCAGCGCGGCGGCGAGCACCAGGATCGCCAGCGTTCCCCCGTAGAACAGCACCATCGTGGTGAACAGCGCGAGAGCGCCCACCCGGACCCGGCGCCTCCACAGCGTCGGCAGCGTCGCGCTCGCGACCAGCGCCGCGCCCACCACCCCGAGCGTGGGGCCGCCGTAAGGCATCGTGAGGAACGCCCGGCTCCACGCGGGGAAGAATCCCCCGATGAGGCGGGCGCTGAGGACGACCGTCCCGGCGGCCACGACGTGCGTGCTGAGCACGGCGAGCGCGTAGCGGGCGGAACCAAGGCGCCGCTCGGCGAGCGCACCGAGCGTGAGCAGGGCGAGCGCGCCCCACAGGTGCTCCGGTAGTCCCGGTGCCCACAGGAACGACGAGAGCAGCGACCACGGGTGGTCGAGGGAGCGGGCGCCGTGCAGCAGCATCGTCGAGCTCGGATGGTGACGACCCGGGTGCAGACCCCCCGTCGCAGCGCCGATCAGCACGAACGCAGCCGCAGCCGCGAGGCTGACCGGACTCCTCCGCAGCGTCTCCCGGACCGAGGACGACCGCCACCGCCTGAGGTCGAGAGCCGCGTCCATCACACCGTGAACGCTAGGAGCGGCGACCTGAGACCAAGGTGAGAGAGCTCATCCGTTCCACAGCGGCAGGTCCACCTCGAACACCGCGCCGGTGCCGGCCTCGCTGTCGAGCACCTCGAGCGAGCCGCCGTGCGCGCGGGCGATCTCGCGGCTGATCGCCAGACCCAGACCGCTGCCGCCGCGGTCGCGGGCCCTCGCCTCGTCGAGTCGGGTGAAACGCTCGAAGATGCGTTCGCGGTCCTCCGGGGCGATCCCGGGCCCGTCGTCCCGGACCTGGACCACGGCCCGGTCACCGCGGTCAAGCAGCGCGAGGTGGACCGTGGTCCTGGCGTGGCGTCGGGCGTTGTCGGTGAGGTTCTGCAGCACGCGGGCGAGCTGGGCGGGGTCCCCGTTCACCCGCAGCGCCGGCAGCGGGTCGACGTCGACCCGGACCGCGCCGGCGCGACGCAGTGCGTCGGCCGCCTCGTGCACCAGGTCGTCCAGGTCGACCTCGTGGCGGACGATCGGAGCGTTGCCGTCCAGTCGTGCCAGCAGGAGCAGGTCCTCCACCAGGCGGCGCATGCGAACCTGCTCGGCCTGGAGCTCCGTTCCGGCGACGGTCCACACGGCGAGCTCGTCGCGTCCTTGGGCGACCTCGAGCACCGCCTGCATGGTCGCGAGCGGGCTGCGCAGCTCGTGGGAGGCGTCGGCGACGAACCGCCGTTGGCGTGCGCTCGCGTCCCCGATGCGTTCGAGCATGGCGTTCATCGTCTGGGCGAGTCGGTACACCTCGTCACGGGTCCGCGGGAGGGGCACCTGCGCGGTGACCTCGCCGGCGCCGATGGTCGCGGTCCTGCGTCGGATCTGCTCGAGCGGCGCGAGCGCCCTGCCCACGCCCAACCAGGTGATCAGGGCCACCAGCGCCAAGACGACCGGGAGGACCTCGAGCAGCAGCGTGCCCGCACTGGTCACCGCCCGGTCAGCAGGGCCGAGGGACTGGGCGACGACGACCGTATCGGTCCCGACCTGCGTGGTCAGCACCCGGAACCGGTCACCGGCACCGATCGGCAGGGCCGCCTCGGTGTGGAGGCCTCCCCCCGCCGAGGGCGCCACCAGCGCGGGCTCACCCTGGATGTTGCCGGTGGACGCGATCACCGCACCGGCGCCGTCGAGCACCTGGACCACGCTGCTCTCGTCCTGCGCCGCGGGTACGACCGTCGCCAACGTGCCTGCCTGCACGAGTGCGGCGATCTCGTCGGCGCGGGTGCGCACGGACGCGTCGACACCCGTGGTCAGGGTCGTCCGCAGCAGGGCCACGAGCGAGATGCCGGCGAGAGCGAGAACGATGGCGACTGCCGCGGTCGCGTACAGGGTGGTCGAGGTATGCACTCCCGGGCGGGGACCCCTCACGAGCGTCGGCCGCTCAAGCGGTACCCGAGGCCGCGAACCGTCTCGATCACCACGTCGGGGCTCGGCGCGAGCTTGCGGCGCAGGCGCCCGACGTAGACCTCGACGACGTTCGCGTCGCCCTCGAACGCCTGGTCCCAGACGTGATCGAGGATCTCGGTCTTGCTGACCACGTGATCGGCGCGGTGGACGAGGTAGCGGACGAGGGCCATCTCTCGTGCGGTCAGCCGCAGCTCGTCGGTGCCGAGCCACGCCCGCTGCTTGGCAGGCTCCAGCCGCAACGACCCCACGCCGACGGAGGGCTCGGGTCCTTCGCCGGCGCGCCGCAGCAGTGCCCGCAGCCGGGCGACCAGGACGACCGGGGAGAAGGGCTTGGTGATGAAGTCGTCGCCGCCGATGTCCAGCGCGTCTGCTTCGTCGTACTCCCCGTCCTTCGCGGTCAAGAACACGATGGGGGTCGCATCGTCGCGCGCGCGGACGTGGCGGCAGATGTCATAGCCGGACATGCCGGGGAGCATGACGTCGAGCACGATCACGTCGAACCTCTGCTCGCGGGCCTGCCAGTCACCGTCGACGCCGTTCTCGGCCACCACGACGCTGAAGCCCTCGGACTCCAGGCTCCGGCGCAGCGCAGCGGCCAGCGGACGCTCGTCTTCCACGACCAGGACCCGCACCGTCGTCTCCGCTCCTGCTCAGCAGTGCACGCGCGGCCACCCTACGCGCGCCCAGGGGGACGGCCAGGACGGCCGTCCCCCTGGCGTCCGCTACTCCTGACCGTCGAACTGGTGGTCGATCGAGCCGGCAGGGTCCTGGTGGCCGCCAGGGCCGTCGGACACCGTGGACTCGGTGCCGGAGGTCGCGCTCTCAGGAGCCTCCACCCCGGGCGTCTCGCTCGCCGTTCCGGTGTCCGGGGTCGTCGGGGAGCCCTGCTGGACGCTGCTCGACGGTGCGACGGGAGTCGCCGGCGAGGGGGTCGAGGCGAACGCGGTCCCTGACCCGAGCATCGCCGCCAGGCCGAGGGTCGTCGCGGCCGCACCGCCGAGGGCGATCTTCTTGATCTGCATGGGAAGTCCTTCCAGTTGGTGTCGTGCTGACGACCTCACCGTGCGCGACAACGGCTGAACGGAACCTGACACGACCTGTCAACCGGTTCAGCCCACCGGGTCCGCGCCCGGCTCGGCAACGAGGCGACGGGGCAGGTGCGGGCGGACCCACCCCCACAGGGCTGCCGCGACGGCGACCGCGAGAGCGGCGATGAGCGCGCCGGCGACGATGTCCTGGGCGTGGTGGACGTGCGCGACGACACGCGCGAATCCCCCGACGATGCTCGCGGCCAGCAGGATCACGCCCAGGCGTGCGCGGTACCGCATCACCAGGAACGCAACCGTGGAGGCCAGAGCCGTGTGGTCGGACGGGAAGCCGTTGTCCGCAGGGTGCGCGAAGTACGGGGTGAGGGACGGGTCGACGGCGAAGGGTCGCGGATCGCTGTGCAGTGCAGCGGCGATCTGGATGAGGCCGAGGACGACGACAAGAGCGATGACCGCCTGCGCCCCGAGTGCGATCTTGGCTGCCCGCGGCACGGTGAACCAGACGAGCGCGGCGACCGCCGGGACGAGCAGCGGCAGGACCTGGGCGAGAACGACGACGAGTGTCTTCATGACAGGGAGCTCCGGTGGGTGCGGCGGAGCTCGAGCCCCACGGGGACAAGGGAGACGATGACGACGAGCGCGACGATCGGCAGCAGATACCGGTCGATGTTGGGCACCTGGGTGCCGAGCACGTAGCCGGCGAGCGTGACGCCGAGGGACCAGCCCAGGCCGCCGACCACCTGCCACAGGGTGAAGGTCCGCACGGGGATCTTCACGGTGCCCGCCAGCGGGTTGAGGACGGTGCGGACCAAGGGGATGAACCGTGCCAGGACGATCGCCTTGCCGGTGCCGTACCGTTCCAGGGCCTCGGAGGCTCGGACGACGGCCTGCTGCATCCGCGGCCGATCTGGCCGGTCGAGCATCGCCGGTCCGATGCGGCGCCCGAGAAGGTACCCCACCTGGGCTCCGCTGAGCGCCCCGGCCGCCCCCGCGAGGAGGATCAGCGGAAGGGACAGGTGCACGGTCGAGGTGGCCGCGGTCGTGCACAGCAGCCCGGCGGTGAACAGCAGGGAGTCCCCGGGAAGGAAGAAGCCGATCAGCAGTCCGGTCTCGGCGAACAGGACGAGGAAGACCCCGAGCGCGCCGAAGCTGGCGAGCAGGGCGTGCGGGTCCAGCAGCGAGGACACGAGTCCTGTGGTGACGGCAAGGTGCATGGTGCGTCCTGTCCGGTGCGAAGGAGGTCGGCCGATGGTGCGCGATAGGGCTCGCACGGCGTCGATGTGGCACTCTGGTGCCCACCATCAACTACCACGACCGTCGTACTACGAACGAATGTAGTACACGCGAGGAGATGTTCCGATGTCGACGAGGGCGACCCGTCCGCGCGGCGCACTCGAGCGCCAGGTGCTGGCCTGCCTCGCGATCGCCGACCACCCACTCTCCGTCGGCGAGGTCCTCGCCGACCTCGACGGCGACCTCGCCTACACCACGGTCATGACGACCCTGACCCGGCTGCACAGCAAGGGAGCACTCGTCCGCGAGCAGGTCGGGCGCGCCTACACCTACGCGGTGGCAGGAGACGCCCGAGCCATGGGGTCGTCGGTGACCGCCCAACGCATGCGCCGGCTCCTGGAGGCCGGGGACGATCGCGCCGGCGTCCTCACCCGGTTCGTCGCGGGCCTGCGCCCCGAGGACGAACAGCTCCTGACAGACGTGCTCGCAGCGACCGAGCACACCGAGCACACCGAGCAGCGATGAGCATCAACGCCCTGCTGCTGTGGCCCCTGATCACCAGTGCCGTGTTGGGACTGACCGGCCCACGCCTCGGACGCGCGCTCCCGCCCGCGGTCGCGGTACGGCTGCTGACGACCGCCGCCCTGATCAGCGCCCTGGCGACCGGATTCGCCTTGGCAGTCGCCGCGTTCGCGGTGCTCGCCCGGGTCCCCTTCGTGGGTGCGCTGGGTCATTGGTCGATCGCAGCCCTGGACTCCGGGCCGCGCGTACCCGCCGTCGCGGGCGTGCTCGCTGGAGCGGCCGTGACCGCGCTGATCGTCGCGGCCGCCGTGCGAGCCGTGCGCGGCGGCCGCGAGCTCGTCACCGCGGCCCTCATCTGCCGCGACCTGGACGACGCGGGGGGTGGGCTCGTCGTGATCGTCGACGAGCACCCCGACGCCTACGCCCTGCCCGGCATCCGCGGACGCATCGTCGTGTCCACCGCCATGCTGCACGCCCTGTCGAGCGACGAGCGACGGGTCCTGCTCGCCCACGAAGCCGCCCACCTGGCCCGTGGCCACCACCTCTACCTCCAGGTCGCCGAGCTCTCGGCAGCCGCGAACCCCCTGCTGCGACCCGTCGCCCGTGCGATCGCCGCCGCGGTCGAACGCGAGGCCGACGAGATCGCCGCGGCCGAGGTCGGAGACCGCCGGCTGGCAGCACGCGCCCTCGCACGAGCCGGCCTGGCGCGCACGTCAGGCCCCGCCCACCGCCGCGCTCTCGTCGGAGCGCTCGGCGGCGCCGACCGAAACGTCGTCGCCCGAGCCCACGCCCTGCTCGCACCGCCTCCCCCGCACCGACGGTTCCTCGCGGCGTCCCTGACCGCCATGATCCTGGTCACCAGCGCGGTCTCGCTGACAACGGCCAAGCAGACGGAACGGCGCTTCGAAGCCGCTCAGGCCGGATACACCCGGCACGCCTGACACCCACGGCGCGCCGCGTCGCGCAGGGACGAGCACCGTGGCCCGCGGTGCTTCGTCGCGCACGGCCACCCCGGCGCCCGAGCCTCCCGGGCCGATCGCCCACCTCACCCTCGGGAGCACGGCCAGCGCGTGCGGCCCGACCGGGCTCGCCTGCCAGGGCTCGTGCCATCGGCGCTCCCTCGGCGGCAGCCGCGCTCAGGAGACGGTGAGCACCGCGTGCATGCCGCCGGCACAGTGCCCGGCGATGTCGTACGCGAGCTCGTAGCGACCGGGTACGAGCGTGCGGCTCACCCACCCGGACGTGCCCGGGGTGATCCCCTCCCCCGCGCCGGCGCCACCAGAGTGCGAGGCCTCGCCCAGACTGCCTGTCTCGTCGACCTCGTCGTCACCGCCGATGCGGCGCGAACCCGGGGTGGCACCGTCGGCGAGCGGCAGCACGACGAGCTCGTGGTTGACGCTCCCGAGGTTCCTCGCGACGAACGACACCTCCCCGGCTCGGACCGTCGCCCGGTCCACGCGCAGAGACATCGCCCCGCCCCCCATGCCCGAGCCTCCGCCCGTCATCGCGCCGCCCATGGTCCCGAGAGTGACGTTCACGATCGTTCCGGGACGCTCGGGCACCGGGGTGGCGGTGCTCGACGAAGGACCCCGGGCCACCGTGTGCACACCGGTCGTCGTGCTCTCACCCGCGGGACCCGACGCGACGACGACGGCGACGGCGACAGCGACGACCGATCCGAGGAGGAGGGTGACCGCTGCGGCCAGGGCAGCGACCAGCCGACCGCGGGGAGCCGACGCCGCCATCAGCCGACTCCCCGGGCGGCGACCAGTGCCGCGCGATGGGCCTGGTAGGTCTCCAGGTCGATCTCACCGCGAGCGAGCCGCGCGTCCAGGACCTCCAGCGGAGACGGCACCACGGAGCCCACCGCACCTGCGGGAACCCCCGACGCTGCACCGGCGCGGGCGCCCGCTGGCAGCAGCCGCACGACGAACCAGATGATCGCCGCGACCAGGACGATCCAGAACAAGCCCATGACGACCCCGGGAGCACCGCTCGTGCCGCTTCCGTACCAGCCCATCATGCCGAACTCCCTCGCTCGCGGCCCGCGTCGACCGATGACCCCAGCCTCGCGCGGCCGTACATGGATCCCCGCGCGGGACGGCGAAGGTTCGACGAAGAACGGCGCGCGCCTTCAGCGGGTCGACACCGGTGCCGACCGGCCGCACGCGTGGTCGAGCTTCGGGTGGACGACACCGCCGTCACGCAGGACCGACCCGGGGCGCGTCGCAGCGTGCCGAGCGTCGTCATGGCCGTGGCCGCGAACCTGTCGCGCACCCGCAGTCGCCGCGACCGAGCCGTGCGGGTGAGCAGGGTCGCCCGCGCTCGACGTACGGTTGCGTGCCATCAGAAATGAGTGTACTCATTACTGAGTCAACTCATTGGAGGGCTCATGGCCGGCCACCCCGACCGCCCGGACGCGACGCGCACTCCCACCCGAGGGCGTCGCGAGCGCAGCATGCAGGACAAGCGACGGCGGATCTTCGACGCAGCCAAGGCACTGTTCACCGAGCGTGGTTACGACGCGGTCGGGACGCAGGAGATCGCCGAACGTGCCGACGTGGCTGCCGGCACGGTGTTCCGGTACGCCTCGTCGAAGGCCGAGCTCCTGCTCATGGTCTACAACCGTGAGCTACGCGACGCGATCGACGTCGGCATCCGGTCCGCCACGGCGCACCCCGACCCGATCGACTCCGTCGACGCGCTCGTCCAGGCGGTTCTCGCCAGCTCCGCCCGCAACCCTGCCAACGTCGTCGCGTACCAGCGCGAGCTGCTGTTCGGTCCAGCGACCGACGAGCACCGGGCCGCCGGGCTCGCACTCGTCAGCGAGCTCGAGCGCGCGATCGCCTCGCGCCTCATCGCGGCGGCCTCGGCCGGTGCGGACGACGCGCTGCTCCGCCGGGAGGCTGAACGAGCCGCCCGCAGCGTCTTCGCCGCACTGTCCCTCCTGCTCGCCGGACCGTCCACGGGTGCGCATCCCGACGCGGAACCCACCGAAGAGCTGCGAGGGCAGATCGCGCAGATCGTGCGCGGCTTCCTCGCGACGTCGCCGTCCATCACCGAGAGATCCTGAGGAGCCTGACCATGTACTACAGCAGCGGTAGCTACGAGGCGTTCGCGCGTCCGCGCAAGCCCGACGGTGTCGAGAACAAGACCGCGTGGTTCGTCGGCGCCGGGCTGGCGTCGATGGCGTCGGCGGCCTTCATGGTCCGCGACGGGCAGATGGACGGGTCGAAGATCACCATCCTGGAACGGCTGGCGCTGCCCGGCGGCGCCCTGGACGGCATCGAGGAGCCGGCGAAGGGCTTCGTGATCCGCGGCGGGCGTGAGGTGGACGACCACTACGAGTGCCTGTGGGACCTGTACCGCTCGATCCCCTCGATCGAGGTCGACGGCGCCTCGGTGCTCGACGAGTTCTACTGGCTGAACAAGGAGGACCCGAACTACTCCCTGCAGCGGGCGACGGTCGACCAGGGGCAGGACGCCGGCACCGGCACGCTCTTCACCCTCTCGGAGCAGGCGCAGCAGGAGCTCACCGCGCTCTTCCTGGCCACCCGGGAGTCGATGGAGGGCAAGCGGATCAACGAGGTCTTCGGCGAGGAGTTCTTCGCCAGCAACTTCTGGATGTACTGGCGCACCATGTTCGCCTTCGAGGAGTGGCACTCCGCGCTGGAGATGAAGCTGTACGTGCACCGCTTCATCCACCACATCGGCGGCATGCCGGACTTCACCGCGGTCCGGTTCTTCAAGTACAACCAGTACGAGTCGATGGTGCTGCCGCTGTACCGATGGCTTCTGGACCAGGGCGTGACGTTCCAGTTCGACACCGAGGTCACCGATGTCGACGTCGCGATCACCGCCGACCGCAAGCAAGCCACCGCGATCCACTGGATCCGCGAGGGCGTCACCGGTGGCGTCGCACTCGGCGAGAACGACCTGGTGCTCGTCACCATCGGCTCTCTCACCGAGAACTCCGACAACGGCGACCATCACACCCCCGCGAAGCTCGACGAGGGTCCGGCCCCGGCGTGGGACCTCTGGCGACGGCTCGCGGCCAAGGACCCCTCGTTCGGGCACCCGGACGTGTTCGGTGCGCACATCCAGGAGAGCAAGTGGGAGTCCGCCACCGTCACGACCCTCGACCCGCGCATCCCCGCCTACATCGAGAAGATCGCCAAGCGTGACCCCTTCAGCGGTCGGGTCGTGACCGGCGGGATCGTCACCGCCCAGGACTCCGCCTGGCTGCTGAGCTGGACCGTCAACCGCCAGCCGCACTTCAAGAAGCAGCCCAGGGACCAGATCGTGGTCTGGGTGTACTCGTTGTTCGTCGACGTCCCCGGCGACTACGTGCACAAGCCGATGCAGGAGTGCACCGGCGAGGAGATCACCCAGGAGTGGCTCTACCACCTGGGTGTCCCCGTGGCCGACATCCCCGAGCTCGCGGCGAACGGCGCCAGGTGCGTGCCGGTGATGATGCCCTACGTCACGGCGTTCTTCATGCCCCGGCGGGCCGGCGACCGACCGGACGTGGTGCCGGACGGCGCCGTCAACCTCGCGTTCCTCGGCCAGTTCGCGGAGACACCTTCCCGAGACACGATCTTCACCATCGAGTACTCGGTCCGCACCGGGATGGAGGCGGCCTACCAGCTGCTCGACATCGATCGCGGCGTGCCGGAGGTCTTCGGCTCGACGTACGACGTGCGCACGCTGCTGGCCGCCGCCAGCCGGCTGCGTGACGGCAAGGAGATCGAGCTGCCCGGCCCGGCCCTCGTCCGGCACGAGGTGATGAAGCGGATCAAGGACACCGAGATCAGCGAGCTGCTCACGGAGTACGGCCTGATGTCCTGACGGCATCGGACGACCATCCGCAGGGCCCCGGAGCGACCGCCCCGGGGCCCTGGTGCCGATCCCGGAGCTGCCGACCGCCCGAGCGCTGCACGCCACCTCGCGCGCTGCACGCCACCTCGCGCACGGGGGATCCTCACACCGCCCGGACCGCGCCGCTTCCTCCGCCGTCGTCGACCCGGCGGAAGACGGGGCCCGTCGGCGATCATGTGCAGGGCAGGACGGGCCGATAGGTGAACGAGGTTCCGAGCGGAGCCGGCGGTGGGCCCGCGCGGAGAGAGGTGGGCGGTGGACGACGCGAGGTGGGCGGTGGACGACGCGAGGACGGTGCTGGTCCTGACGCCGAGCCTGGGCGGGCACTACTTCGGGGAGCTGCTGGCCGGGCTGACCCGGGAGGTCGCCGGGGCGGCCGGGCGTCTGGTCGTCGTGGAGACCCTTCCCGAGGCGGCGCCGCGCGACGAGGCCGGCGCTCCGGGCGATTTCGCGACCCCGGTCGCGTGGTCGCACGTGGACGGCGTCGTGTCGATCACCACGGCCGTGGGGGCACCGTACCTGCGCCAGCTGCGCGAGGCCGGGCTACCGGTGGTCCTGTCGAGCACCCTGATGGCGGACTTCGACGCGCCGGCGGCGATGCCGGACAACCACGGCGGGACGTTCACCGCGGTCGAGCACCTCATCGGGCACGGGCACACCCGGATCGGGTTCGTCGGCAATCTCGCCCAGCAGGACATCCGCGACCGCTTGGCGGCCTACGAGCGGGCGCTGGATACCTACGACCTGGAACGGGACCCCAGGTTCGTCTTCTCGGCGCCGGACAACGGGGAGACCGGAGGGAAGCGGGCGGCCCGCGACCTGCTCGCGTGCGTGGAACGTCCGACCGCGCTGATGGTCGCCACGGACCGCAACGCGCTCGGCCTGATGCGCGTGCTCACCGAGGCCGCGATGGTGCTCCCCGACGAGCTGGCGATCGTCGCGTTCGACAACATCGAGGCGGGGGCGTTCAGCGTTCCCGCCCTGTCGAGCGTCAACCAGCGCTTCGACGAGGTCGGAGCCCTCGCCGGTCGCCTCGTGCTGGCGGGGATGCGCGGCGAGGCGGTGCCGAGCTCGGTGTTCACTCCGCAGTCGGTCGTCCTGACGGTGCGCACGTCGTGCGGGTGCGTTGGCGGTGGGCACCGCAGCCAGGCACAGACGGGGGACCGGTCGCCCGCCGTCTCCGCCGACCTCCTGCGCGACGAGCTCCAGGACGTGCTCTTCGCCGCGCTGCTCAGCGGCGACGACGTCGTCGACGGGCCCGCCCGTGATGCGGTGCTGGCAGCCATCGGTACCGCCGAGCACCTGCTGACCTCGGGCGAACCGGTGACCGAGGCCGAGATCGGGGCCGTGACACTCGCCTTTCGCCGCCTGACCTCGCGCCCGGACACCCTGCGCCGGGTCATCGACGCCGTGGCGGACTACGCCGAGCGGATCGCGGCCACCGGTGTGCACGCCTCAGCCTCGGCACGCGTCACCGCGGCGCTGTGGAAGGCCCAGGCCGGCGCGTTCCTCAGCCAGGTCGAGGCGACCGAGACCGCGATCGCCGAGCAGTACGTCGTCGACGCGGGCCTGCTCGACACGACACGAAGTGACCCGCGCACCCTCGACTGGCTCGCGGGCACCCACATCAAGGCCGGCCTCCTGGCCCTGTGGGCCGACGAACCGTCGAGCGGGCTGCTCGACATCGTCGGCAGCTACGACCCCGGGCGCGCACTGCCGGACCAGGTCGGGACCCGCACCATGGTCCAGTCCTTTCCCCCGATGGCGCTGATCGATCTCCTTGCGGCAGCCGAGCGCGAGATCTGCGTGGTCGTCCCGGTGCGCACCGCCACGCACGACTGGGGACTGCTCGCCATCATCGGGGCGGTGGACTCCATCTCCACACGTGAGACGTACCAGCACTGGGCGGGTCTGCTGTGCACCGCACTGGAGTCTCAGCGTCTGCAGGACGCGGTCCGCAGGAGCGCGCTGTACGACGCCCTCACCGGGCTCCCGAACCGCCGACTCTTCCTCGACCGGCTCACGGCGGCGATCGCCCGTCACGACCGGTCCGGGACACCGTTCACCGTCCTGTTCCTCGACCTGGACGGCTTCAAGCTGATCAACGACTCCCTCGGGCACCAGATGGGCGACCGCGTCCTGACCGCGGTGGGTGACCGCATCGGACGCGAGCTGCGCGCCGTGGACACCGGCGCCCGATTCGGCGGCGACGAGTTCGCGATCCTGCTGCACGACACCGACCCCAGCGGGGCGCTCCTGGTCGCCCACCGGGTCCAGGCCGCCCTCGCCCGGACCCTGGATCTCGACGGGCCCGAGATCTCGATCAGAGCGAGCATGGGCATCGCCACCAGCTCGATCGACTACACGTCGGGCGAGGACATCCTGCGCGACGCCGACACCGCGATGTACCGGGCCAAGGCCGACGAGCCGGGGGCCGTCGCGTTCTTCGACGAGGCGATGCGTGCGCACGCCGTCCACCAGCAGCACCTCCACACCGAGATCCACCGCGCCCTCGAGGAGCACGAGTTCGAGGTCTTCTACCAGCCCATCGTGAACCTGACCTCCGGTCGCACCGACCGGTTCGAGGCCCTGGTGCGCTGGCGCCACCCCGAGCGCGGCCTGGTGATGCCCGACGAGTTCCTCCCCGTCCTGGAGGAGACCGGGCTGATCATCCCGCTCGGGCACTGGATCCTGGACGAGGTCTGCGGACAGCTCGCGCAGTGGGGCCCGCGGGTCGTCAACGTCGCCATCAACGTCTCCGACCGCGAGTTCTGGCACCGGGACCTGCTCCCCCACGTCCTCGAGGCCCTGGCCCGCCACCGCCTCACACCCGACCGGCTGACCCTGGAGATCACCGAGGGCGTGCTGATGCGTCGCCCCGAGGTTGCGCTGCACATGATGCACCAGCTGCACGACGCCGGGCTGCGCCTGCACATCGACGACTTCGGGACCGGGTACTC
>JAKBFW010000229.1 GCA_021833345.1 Pseudomonadota bacterium
TGCCGACCGTCTCGACCTGCTGCCCGGCGGACCGGGCGTCCACGACCAGGGCGTCGACGTCGGAGGCACCGGGTTGCGGCGCACGTTCGGCCGGCGCGTCCTCGGCGCGCTGCAGCACGGTGAGCACCTGGCGCAGCTCGCCGAGCGCGGCGCGCGCGTCGTCGGCGATCGCGGCCAGCACGGTGCGCGCCTCGACATCGAGCGTCGGATGCTGGAACGGGGCGCTCTCCGCCCGGACCGCGACCAGCGAGACGTGATGGGCGACCACGTCGTGCAGGTCCCGGGCCAGCCGGGCCCGCTCGGCCGCCGCCGACTCCACCGCTAGCGCCCGGTGCTCGGCCCGCGCGGCGGCGGTCCTGGTGGCGTGGGCCCGACGCGCCGCACCGGCGGCCCAGCTGACCCCGACCACCGCGACGATCCCCGCGAGGTACAGGGCGAAGACCGGCGCGACCCTGGCGTCCAGCCCCAGCCACGACCCCGGACCTGCGCCCGGCGGGGTCTGGCGCCCCGAGGTGACCACGCCGATGGGCAGCAACGCACCGACGGTCGTCCCGCAGTAGACGAGCGCCACGCCCACCGCCGCCACGGTCGGCACCACCGCGCCGCGCAGGCCGTCCAACGCTGCGATGGAGGCGATCGAGACCAGAGCGGCGAACCAACCCCAGGCGAACCACCCGGCCCAGGGCAGCAGCACGAACGGCGTCAACGCCAGGAGCGTCGCCCACCACGGGTGCCGTCGCGCCAGCAGGATCCCCACCACCGCTGCGAACCCACCGAAGACGACGACCGGCTGAGCCCCGGCGAACGGTCCGGGATACCCCTGGAGCAGGGCCAAGGCGGCGGAGGCCGGTGGCGCCATGCCGTCATGCGGTGTCGTCCAGAGCAGCCCGCCGACGAGCACCGCGTGAACGCCCGGCACGATCCACCGGCGCCACCGCTCCGGCCCCGGCAACGGCGCGATCGAACCAGCGCGTGGCACGTCGAGCGTGGTCGTCATGCCCCCGATCCTGATCGCACGATCGGCAACGCACAACGCCCGCAGGGCGGAGCCCCGGTCCGCCCCACGGCGGACGACGAGCACGGACCGTCACGGGCCGTCGCGATGGCCGACGATCCACGTGGTCCGATCGCGCGCGGTGGGCCGACGTCGCACCACAGGTACTGCCAGCGGTCGAGGTGAGTGATCCGCCAGCGGTTGACGGCGGGCGCGAGCCGGCGCAGTCGTCAGTCTCCGAGGTTGCGTGCATTGACGCCCGAGGCTGTGTGGGTTCGGGTCTTCGAGGAGCGTCTCAATGACGTGGCCCGAGTGGCAGGTGCATGAGCACCTCATCGCGGTAGTCGCCTTCGCCCAGGCGAAGGGCCATCGGCCACCTGCCGATCTCGCGCCATCCGCACCCCTCATAGAACGGCTCCAGACCCGTTCCGCCACGAAGTTCCAGGTGCAGGGCGGCGAGCCGGTACTCGTCCCTGCCCGCCCGCTCGACCTCAGCCATGAGAGCGTGTCCGACCCCGGTGCCGCGGTGCTGAGGTGTGGTCTGCACGCGAACAACCCGGGCCCAGTGTGCCGTCACGACGTTTGAGTTTCCCGCGAGCACGAGCCACCCTGCCAACACGTGATCGACGGTCGCGACCAGGAGGCGGTTGACAGCCGGGTCCAGCGATTCGACCAGGGCGTCGACAGCCGCGCCGACCTGCTTGTCGGTGACCGGAAGTACCGGGAAGCCGACTGCGCCGCCCTCGTTCGACACATCCCGCCAGCACGAGACCAGCTCGTCTCGCATGGACGTGCCCACCGAGGTCGCGGCGGTCAACCACTGCAGCTGCAGCGATTCCGATGTCCGAGGCATGCGTGGAGTCTGTCAGCCGGGCCCGTGGCAGAGCGCCAGGCGTGCCTGCAAGGGGAACGGTCTTCGCGACGGTCCGGCCCCTCGGACCCGGCCCCCCGATGATGTGTCAACAGATGAAGATCCTGACCGTCGTGCCACCTCTCAGGTGGCCGCCGGGCCGTCCGGGGCAGGTCGTGCCAGGCTCATCTGCATCGCTGACCAGGGTCGGCCCTCGACGTGCTCGACGTCGCGAATCACGCGGTCGCACGCGAAGCCGAGCCGCTCGTACAGGCGGACCGCCGCGGCGTTGTGCGTGAACACGCCCAGCTCGACCCGCTCCAGCTCCCCCGTGTCGAACGCCGAAGCCAGGACCTTCACGAGCATCGCTGTGCCCACTCCGCGACCGCGCGCGCTGGGCGCGACGAGCACCCGCCCCAGTCGCGCGCTCGAGTGAGCCGGGTCCAGTCTCAACGAGGCGTGCCCGACGGCCTCACCCGAGTCATGCTGCACCGCCGTCCAGATCCGGCGCTGACCCGAGGCCTCGGCGGCATAGGCGGCGAGCTGGTCCACGTCCAACGGCCAGGAGAACGCCGGGCCGGCCCAGGTCAGCAGTGCCTCCGCCCCGTCGATCCACGTCATCAGCACGGGGGCGTCCGTGAGCGCGAACTCGCGCAGCTCAACCACGATCTCGGCCCACGGTCCGCGTCATCTGCACGCACCCGACCCTAGGGCTCGCCGATCCTCACCGCCGCCGTCCTGGACCGCCGGGCGCGGCGCTCCAGGAGGTCGCCGAAGCGCTCAACGCCATCGCAGGTGTTTCATGGGTCGATCGGTCG
>JAKBFW010000075.1 GCA_021833345.1 Pseudomonadota bacterium
GTCGGGAAGTCGACGCTCCTTCTCGACGTCGCGGCCCGGGTCTCCCGTTCGAGCCGCCAGGACGACCCGGGCGCGCGCGTGCTGTACGTGACCGGCGAGGAGTCGACCGGCCAGGTCCGACTGCGCGCCGAGCGGGTCGGCGCGCTGGACCCGGGGCTGTACCTCGCCGCCGAGACGGACCTCGCAACGGTGCTCGGTCATATCGCGCAGGTGGATCCTGTGCTTCTCGTGCTCGACTCCGTTCAGACGATCGCGTCCGCCCAGGTCGACGGGAGCCCCGGCGGTGTCAGCCAGGTGCGTGAGGTCGCCGCCGCGCTGATCGCGGCCGCGAAGGAGCGGGACCTGCCCGTCGTGCTGGTCGGGCACGTGACCAAGGACGGCAGCGTCGCGGGCCCGCGGACCCTCGAGCACCTCGTCGACGTCGTGTGCCAGTTCGAGGGGGAACGCCACTCGCGGCTGCGCATGCTCCGCGCGGTCAAGAACCGCTACGGCCCTACCGACGAGGTCGGCTGCTTCGACCTCTCCGAGACCGGCATCGCCGGCGTCGCGGACCCGAGCGGGCTGTTCCTCTCGCACGCACCGACCCAGGTTCCCGGGACCTGCGTGACCATCACCCTCGAGGGTCGTCGTCCGCTCGCCGCCGAGGTGCAGGCGCTCGTCGCACCCTCCGCGCTGTCGAACCCGCGACGCACCACGAGCGGCGTCGACTCGAGCAGGCTCGCCATGGTCCTGGCGGTGCTCCAGCGCCGGGTCGGGGTCCGTCTCGCCGACCAGGACGTGTACGTCTCGACCGTCGGCGGTGCCCGGGTCGTCGAGCCGGCCGCCGACCTGGCGATCGCGATGGCCACCGTGAGCGCCGGCCAGAACGTCCCGCTCGAGCCGGGTCTGATCGCGCTCGGAGAGGTCGGGCTCGCGGGCGAGATCCGTCAGGTCGCGGGCGTCGGGCGTCGACTGTCCGAGGCCGCCCGGTGGGGCTTCACCCGGGCTGTCGTCCCGCCGGGCTCCGTCCCGAGGGGCACCGCACCCGACGGGATGCAGGTGCTCGAGGTCGAGGACCTCGCCCAGGCGATGACCGCCTGCGTCCGCCCTCGATCGTCCCGCGACGCGTAGGATTCGGGCGTGGCCACACCCCCCGTCTCGCCCGATGACCTGCTGCGCACCACGCTCGCGGCCGTCGCACCGGGTGGCGCGCTCCGCGACGGGCTCGAGCGGATCCTGCGCGGGCGGACCGGCGCTCTGATCGTCCTCGGTCACGACGAGACCGTCGAGCAGATCTGCTCGGGTGGCTTCGTCCTCGACGTCGAGTTCTCGTCCACCCGGCTGCGCGAGCTCGCAAAGATGGACGGTGCGATCGTCGTCGACCAGGCCGTGAGCCGGATCCTTCGGGCCGCGGTCCAGCTGCTGCCCGACCCGTCCATCGAGACCTCCGAGTCCGGAACCCGGCACCGCACCGCCGAGCGCGTCGCGAAGCAGACGGGATTCCCGGTGATCTCGGTGAGCCAGTCGATGCGGATCGTCGCGCTGTACGTCGGTGGCCTCCGGTACGTGCTCGAGGACTCGGACTCGATCCTGTCCCGGGCGAACCAGGCCCTCGCGACCCTCGAGCGCTACCGGTCGCGGCTCGACGAGGTCGCGGGCACGCTGTCCGCCCTCGAGATCGAGGACCTCGTGACGGTCCGGGACGTCACGGCCGTCGTCCAGCGACTCGACATGGTGCGGCGCATCTCCGAGGAGATCGCCGGGTACGTCATCGAGCTCGGCGCCGACGGTCGACTCCTCTCGCTGCAGCTCGACGAGCTCACCGCCGGTGTGGACTCCGACCGCGAGCTCGTGATCCGGGACTACGTGGAGTCCGCGCGCAACAGTCGCGAGGACGCGGCGGCGGTCCAGGCGGCTCTGGGCGGCCTCGACGCGACCGAGCTGCTCGACCTCGCGCACATCGCCCAGGTGCTGGGCCTCCCGGGAGGTGGCGACGCGCTCGACGCTGCCGTCGGCCCTCGCGGGTACCGGCTGCTCTCCCGGGTCCCGCGGATCCCGCCGACGATCGTCGATCGCCTCGTCGGCCACTTCGGGGGTCTGCAGAAGCTTCTCGCCGCCGGCGTCGACGAGCTCATGGCCGTCGACGGCGTCGGGGAGCAGCGGGCTCGGGCCGTCCGCGAGGGCCTCTCGCGCCTCGCGGAGTCGTCGATCCTCGAGCGCTACGTCTAGACGGCGCGACGCCACTCACTTCAGGACCATCACCAAGGGCGGGCTCGTCTTCCCTGC
Source organism: Pseudomonadota bacterium (assembly GCA_021833345.1). Lineage (GTDB taxonomy): Bacteria > Actinomycetota > Actinomycetes > Actinomycetales > Cellulomonadaceae > JAJDFX01. Next base: position 2,266 of record JAKBFW010000075.1, read on the forward strand.
CACGCCGGCCGTCGCCTGGTACGTGCCCGCGCGGGGAGCAGGTAGTCCCGTCGGGCAACCCGCAGCGGACCTGACGCGAGCCCAGGGCACGGAGGCCTCGTACGGCTGACCGGCATTGAGCAGCAGGAGCTTGGTGGAGGCGGCGGGGTTCGGGCAGTCGGCGCTGGACCAGATCCGGTCGACACCCGAGGTCACCACGACCTGGCGCGCCGCCTCGGCCGCATCGAACGTGCACGGCTGCGTCCCGGTGTTCGTCACCGTGACCGTGAACGTGGGGTTCACGCCCGGACCGTACGTGGTCGCATCGGCCGTGAACGCCAGGCTGATGGCGGAGGCGGGGCACGCCTGCGGCGTGCCGTTCGCGCGTGCGGTGGCGGTCGTCGACGGGCGGGCGCCCGCACCGGTCACCGCACCGTTGGCCGACCCCCCGATCGCGAGCCGGACGAGCAGGACCACCGCACCGACCACCGCGACCAGCACGGCGACCACGACGATCCGGCGCACCCAGTAGACGCGCGACGGGCGAGGACCGACCGGGTGCAGCACGTTGCTCATCACCCCTCCAGGGGTGCGTCGGGGCGACCCGTCATCGGTCGACGGCGGGCGGGCGCGGACCGGCACGCGGACCGCGTCATCGTCACGGTAGGGCGACGAGGCCGCCACCCGTGCGGGGCACGCCGTCGCGCCACGATCCGGGAGAGGATGCCCTCATGGCGCTGGCTCCCGACGACGAGACCGGCACGGCGCCCCGGGTGGCTGACGCCCTCCACGAGACCCTGCTCGCGTGGTTCGGGTCCCATGCCCGGGACCTTCCGTGGCGCGCCGCCGGTTGCAGCCCGTGGGGCGTGCTCGTCAGCGAGCTCATGCTCCAGCAGACCCCGGTCGCACGAGTCGAACCGACGTGGCGCGCCTGGATGGAGCGGTGGCCGACCCCGCGTGACCTCGCGGGGGCCCCGACCGCTGACGTCCTGCGCGCGTGGGGCCGCCTGGGGTACCCGCGACGCGCGCTGCGGCTCCAGGAGTGCGCGCGCACGATCTCCCGGGATCACGCCGGGGCGGTCCCGAGCACCGAGGACGCCCTCGTCGCCCTGCCCGGGATCGGCGCCTACACCGCCGCCGCTGTCGTCGCCTTCGCCTACCGCAGGCGCTCCGTCGTCCTGGACACCAACGTCCGCCGCGTCCTCGCGCGGGTGATGGACGGTGCGGCGCTGCCCGCACCGACCCTGACCGTCGCCGAGCGCCGGCGGGCGGCGTCCCTGGTACCGGACGACGATGCGCGTGCGGCCGCGTGGGCGGGAGCGTCGATGGAGCTGGGGGCGCTCGTGTGCACCGCGCGAGCCCCGCACTGCGACGTCTGCCCGGTCGTCGCCCTGTGCCGTTGGCGAGCCGACGGCTACCCGGACGACGAGCACGCGCACCGGCGACGCTCTCAGCCGTGGACAGGCACCGATCGTCAGGCCCGGGGGCGGATCATGGCCGAGCTCCGCGCCGCGGACCACCCGATCCCGGAGACGGAGCTCGCGCGCGTCTGGCCCGACCACGAGCAACGTCTGCGCGCGCTCGACGGGCTGGTCGACGACGGCCTCCTGGTGCGCGAGAGCGGCGCCGACGCCGACGGTGACCTGCCCCCGACCCTGGTGAGCCTTCCCCGCTGAGCCGCGCGGAGGGTGCGACGTCGGCGGGGCACGCCGGACGGCGGGCGCCCTCGAGGCTCCTCAGTCGAGCTCGAGGAGCATCCGCGTGTTGCCGAGGGTGTTCGGCTTGACGCGCGCGAGGTCGAGGAACTCCGCGACACCGTCGTCGTGCGACCGGAGGAGCTCGGCGTACACGTCCGGCGGGACCGGTGTGCCCTCGATCGCGGCGAACCCGTGCGCCGAGAAGAAGTCGACCTCGAAGGTGAGACAGAACAGCCGGCGGAGCCCGAGCTCGCGGGCCCGGTCGATGAGCGCCGTCAGGAGCGCGTGACCGACGCCGCGCGACCGCCAGGCCCGGTCGACCGCGAGGGTCCGGATCTCGGCGAGGTCCTGCCACATCACGTGCAGCGCGCCGCAGCCGATCACCTGGCCTGCACCGTCGGAACCGACAACGAGACCGGTCGCCGCCTCGGCCACCACGAACTCCTGCACGGCCTCGTAGTACCCGACCCACTCCTTGGCCAGGAGGATGCGCTCGGTCGCGTACGGCGAGACCAGCGTGCCGATCGCGCGGACATCGGCAGGGCGTGCGGGGCGGATGCGCAGATCACCGGAGGCCACGGCCACACGGTACGGCGATCGGGCCCCGACGCGCAGAACGGTCCGCACCGGCCGGCTCGGGCCGCCGGGGTTCGCGCGAGACGTTCCGGTCAGCGCGTCGCGCCGCGTCCTCCGGCGCCGAGCCGGCTCGTCGGTCCGGTCGCTCCCGGTGCCGGCGGTCCGACGGGGGCGCCGCCCCGCTGTCGGCTCCTGGCAAGGGGGTCGCGCAAGGGCCCCACGAGGTCGAGGAGCGCGGTGGCCGTGACCTCGTCGACCACGAGGTCGGTGACGACGTCCGCGTGCAGCGCGGCGAGGAGCGGGACCGCCTTGTTGTCACCGGCCACCACGCACACGCGGCGCGGGATCCGCTGCAGCTCGGCGGGCGTCGGGCCGGTCGCCCGTGCGTTCAGGCGGACGTCCTGGTAGCTCCCGTCGGCGCGAAGGAACACGGTGCAGACGTCCCCGACGACGCCCTCGTCATGGAGCATCCGGATGTCGTTCTCGTCGAGGTAGCCCGCCGAGTAGACGTGGCTGGGAACCGCGCCCGCGACCGCACCGACCGAGAAGAGGGCGATGTCGGCGCGGTGCTGGACATCGAGCACGCGTTGCACCGACCGCTCACGCCACATCGCCGCCTTGGTCTCGGGATAGTCGAAGAACGCCGGGACCGAGAATTGGTGCATAGCGGCGCCGAATGCCGACCCGAAGCTCGAGATCAGATCCCCTGCATACTCGATGCCGCTCGTCCGGGTGTTGGCCGCCCCGTTGAGCTGGACGACGGCCGCGCCGCGGGTCGGCTTGGGCGTGAGGTGTCGACTGATCGCGGCGAGAGTGGTCCCCCACGCGATCCCGAGGACCATGTCGGAGTCGAACCACGAGGACAGCAGCCGGGCCGACGCCATCGCGGCCTGCTCGAGGCGTTCGACCTCGTTCGCGTGATCAGGAACGGGCACGACGTACGCGTCGATGCCGAACCGCGAGGCGATCGCCCGGCCGAGCCCGGGTGCGCGCGTGCTCGCGGGACGCAGCGTGATCTCGACGAGCCCGGTCTCCCGCGCACGCTTGATCAGCCGCGACACCGTCGATCGCGAGGTGTTGAGCTGTCGCGCGATGACCTCCATCTTCATGTCCTGGAGGTAGTACATCGAGGCGGCACGGAGGACGTCCTGCTCCCGCTCAGCCATGGGTCCTCCCGGTTTTGCACGTTTGTGCACCGCAGTTGCGCATCCGTTCGTGTCGTGACGACGATAGCGACTGAACCCCGAGGAGGCACACGATGACGGTGACCGGACTGACCGCACAGGCGCGGTCGAACGCTCTCGACGCACTGCGAGCAAGCAGCACCGCGGGCCGTGAGCTGGACGTGCTGGTCATCGGAGGAGGGGTCACCGGAGCAGGCATCGCTCTCGATGCGATCACGCGAGGCCTGACCGTCGGCATCGTCGAGGCGCAGGACTGGGCGAGCGGCACGTCGAGCCGGTCGAGCAAGCTCGTGCACGGCGGCCTGCGCTACCTGCAGATGCTCGACTTCCACCTGGTGCGGGAGGCCCTCACCGAACGCGACCTGCTGATCACGCGCCTGGCACCGCACCTCGTCAAGCCGGTCTCGTTCCTCTACCCGCTCGAGCACCGCGTCTGGGAGCGGGCATACGTCGGCGCGGGCGTCGCTCTCTACGACACGCTGGCGAGCGTCAACGGGCGGCGCCGGGCGCTGCCGATCCACCGGCACCTCACCCGCAGCGGCATGGAGAAGCTCTTCCCCGACCTCAAGCACGACGCCGCGATCGGCGCGCTCCGCTACTGGGACGCCTCGGTCGACGACGCCCGCCTCACCGAGACCCTGGTCCGCACCGCGGTCCACTACGGCGCTCACGCCGCCTCGCGGACGCAGGTCGTCGCGATGTCCACCAACGCGATCGGCACCGTGACCGGCGCGACGATCAAGGACCTCGAGTCCGGCGAGCAGATGGAGGTCCGCGCCCACTCGGTGATCAACGCGACCGGCGTCTGGACCGAGCAGACCGAGGCCCTCGCCGGCACCGAGGGCGGCCTGCGGGTGCTCGCCTCGAAGGGCATCCACATCGTGGTCCCGCGGGACCGGATCGCGGGCGACGTCGGCCTGATCCTGCAGACCGAGAAGAGCGTGCTCTTCATCATCCCGTGGTCCCGCTACTGGGTGATCGGCACCACCGACACCCCGTGGACGCAGGAGCTCCAGCACCCGGTCGCGACCTCCGCGGACATCGACTACGTGATCGATCACGCCAACGTCGTCCTGTCACGCCCGATCACCCGCGCCGACGTCATCGGCCACTGGGCCGGCCTGCGCCCGCTGCTGCAGCCCGGCACCAAGGAGGGCACGTCGTCCGCGAAGGTGTCGCGCGAGCACACGGTCGCCTCGCCGGTCCCCGGCCTGGTCGTCATCGCGGGCGGCAAGCTCACGACCTACCGCGTGATGGCCAAGGACGCCGTCGACTTCGCCCTCGGCGAGCGCGCGACGACCACGCCGTCGATCACCGACCGTGTGCCCCTGCTCGGCGCCGAGGGTCTCTCGGTGCTCCAGCGCAAGTCGCGGTCGATCGCCAAGCAGTACGGGTGGAACCAGTTCCGGATGGACCACCTCCTGCACCGGTACGGGTCGCTCCTCCCGGAGCTGCTGGAGCTGGTCGACGCCGACCCGCGCCTCGGCGAGCCGCTCGCCGGCGCGCCGGCGTACCTCGGGGTCGAGATCGCCTATGCCGCAACGCACGAGGGCGCGCTGCACCTCGACGACGTGATGATGCACCGCACTCGCCTCAACTACGAGCAGGCGGATCGCGGCCTCGGCGCCGTCGACGAGATCGCGGACATCCTCGGCCCGCTGCTCGGCTGGGACGCCGCGCAACGAACGACGGAGATCACCGCCTATCGCGAGCGCGCGGCGGCCGAGGAGGCCGCGGAGCACGAGCTCGACGACGAGAGCGCCGAGGTCGTCCGGCTTCGGGCCGCGGACCTTGCGCCGATGGTCGACATCACGGCACGCGCGTCTCTCGGCGGTGACAGCTAGCCCCTCGGCGCCCGGCGCCCCTTGAGTTCCTCGCGCCTGCGTGCGCGAGGTGATTGTGACAACGACGTCCGTCAAGAAATGAGGCTCATCGTGGATCCATCGCTTGGCCAGGTATTCGTCTCAGAGGTCTTGGGAACAGGGATGCTGCTGCTGCTCGGTGGCGGCGTGGTGGCGAACGTCATCCTCCCCAAGAACAAGGGCTTCAACAGCGGCTGGGTCGTCATCACCTTCGGGTGGGGACTTGCCGTCTTCTCCGGCGTCTACGTCGCGTTCCGGTCAGGTGCCCACCTGAACCCGGCCGTGACCATCGGGCTCCTTGCGGACGGCGCGAAGGACTACGCCAAGGGCGTCCCCGTGTCGTTCAGCAGCACCATGGTGTACCTCGCAGGTGAGATGGTCGGAGCCTTCCTCGGCGCCGTCCTGGTCTACATCGCCTACAAGAAGCACTTCGACGAGAACGCCGACCCGGCCACCAAGCTGGGCGTCTTCTCCACCGGTCCGGCCATCCGCTCGTACGGCTGGAACTTCGTCACTGAGGCCATCGGCACCTTCGTCCTGGTGTTCGTCATCCTCGTCTTCGGCAAGACACCCTCAGGCCTCGGCCCGCTAGCCGTGGCCCTGCTCGTCGTCGCGATCGGCATGAGCCTCGGTGGCCCGACCGGTTACGCCATCAACCCGGCGCGTGACCTCGGCCCGCGCATCGCGCACGCCCTGCTCCCGATCAAGGGCAAGGGCTCCAGCGACTGGGCCTACTCCTGGGTCCCGGTCTTCGGCCCGCTCGCCGGAGCCGTGATCGCCGGTCTCGTCGCCCGCGTCTACATCTGAATCTCCGCCGCACCACTCTCAATGTCGAGAAGGAACACCACTCATGGCTGACTACGTACTCGCGATCGACCAAGGAACGACCAGCTCGCGCGCGATCATCTTCAACCACTCCGGCACCATCGTGGAGACGGGGCAGCTCGAGCACGAGCAGATCTTCCCCCGCGCCGGCTGGGTCGAGCACAACGCCGCGGAGATCTGGAACAACGTCCGCGAGGTCGTCGGTCTGGCGCTCACCCGTGCCAACCTGACGTACCGGGACATCGCCGCCGTCGGCATCACCAACCAGCGCGAGACGACGGTCGTCTGGGACAAGACCACCGGCGAGCCCGTCTACAACGCGATCGTGTGGCAGGACACCCGCACCCAGAAGATCGCCGAGGACCTCGGTGCTCTGGGCGGCGGCGCCGACCGCTACAAGGCCAAGGTCGGTCTGCCGCTCGCCACCTACTTCTCCGGACCCAAGGTGAAGTGGATCCTCGACAACGTCGAGGGCGCCCGCGAGAAGGCCGAGCGCGGCGACCTCCTCTTCGGCAACACCGATGCCTGGGTGCTGTGGAACATGACCGGCGGCGTGGACGGCGGCGTGCACGTCACCGACCCGACCAATGCGTCGCGCACGATGCTCATGGACCTGGCAACGCTCACCTGGGACGCCGACATCGCCGCGGACATGACGATCCCGCTGTCGATGCTGCCGACCATCAAGTCCTCGTCGGAGGTCTACGGGTACGGCCGCGAGGGCGGGATGGTCCCGGGCGTGCCGATCTCCGGCATCCTCGGCGACCAGCAGGCCGCAACGTTCGGGCAGGCGTGCTTCGAGGTCGGCAACGCGAAGAACACGTACGGCACGGGCAACTTCATGCTCCTCAACACGGGCACGACGCCCATCCCGTCGAAGAACGGCCTGCTGACCACCGTCTGCTACAAGATCGGCGACCAGCCGACCGTGTACGCCCTCGAGGGTTCGATCGCGGTGTCGGGCTCGCTGGTCCAGTGGCTGCGCGACAACCTCGGGCTGATCTCCTCGGCTCCCGAGATCGAGGCGCTGGCCGGGACGGTCGAGAACAACGGCGGTGCGTACTTCGTGCCGGCGTTCTCGGGTCTCTTCGCACCGTACTGGCGGGCGGACGCACGCGGTGCGCTCGTCGGTCTGACGCGGTACGTCAACAAGGGTCACATCGCGCGCGCCGTCCTGGAGGCCACCGCCTTCCAGACGCGCGAGGTCCTGGACGCCATGAATGCCGACTCCGGCGTCGACCTGACCGAGCTCAAGGTCGACGGTGGCATGGTCCAGAACGAGACCCTCATGCAGTTCCAGGCGGACATCCTCGGTGTCCCCGTGATCCGGCCGCAGGTGGCCGAGACCACCGCCCTCGGCGCGGCCTACGCGGCCGGCATCGCCGTCGGGTTCTGGAGCGGCGAGCAGGACGTGATCGACAACTGGGCGGAGGACAAGCGCTGGACGCCGTCGATGGACGACGCCGAGCGCGACCGCCAGTACCGGCTCTGGAAGAAGGCCGTCACCAAGACCTTCGACTGGATGGACGACGACGTGGTGTGAGCCGACCCGTCGCCGGGAGTGGCCCGTCCTGCTACCGCGGGGCGGGCCACTGCCGTGCCGGGGCCGCTGCACAGCAGGGCCCTTGCGGTGCCCGGACGCCTGCCGCGCCGGACGTCCGGCCCGGGTCTAGCCTCACCTCAGGAGGACGCGATGACGCACGAGCCGACGCTGATCGCCTCGGTGCAGCGGGCCCTGCACCTGCTCGACGCCGTCGGCGCTGCCGACCGACCGCTGCCGGCCAAGGTGCTGGCGCGTCGGACCGGACAGCCGCTCGCCACCACGTACCACCTGCTCCGCACCCTGGTGCACGAGGGATATCTCGACCGCGTCGACGGTCTCGGGTACGTGCTCGGTGAACGGATCCCCGCACTGTCCGGCGGTCCCGGGCGCGCCGCAACCGTCGTGGCCCAGGCGCACCAGGTGCTCCGCTCCCTGCACGTCGCGACCTCCGCCGCCACGTACCTCTCGGCTCTGGACGACGGGGAGATCCGCCTGGCCGACGTCGTCGACAGCGCGACCGCGCCACGGGTCGACCTGTGGGTCGACTTCCACGACGCGGCCCACGCGACGGCGGTGGGCAAGGCCATCCTGTCGGCGCTCGACGCCTCGAGGCGACGCGACTACCTCGGGGACCACGCGCTCGTCGACCTGACCCCGCACACGGTCACCGACCCGCGCGTGCTGCTGAGGCAGCTCGAGTCCGGTGCCGACTTCGCCGTCGACCGCGAGGAGTACGCACTCGGGACGGCCTGCCTCGCCGTGGCGGTGCCCTCGACGACGTGGACAGGAGCCGTCGCGATGTCCGTACCGGTACGCCACGCGGACCGGCTCCTCTCGCACCGCGACTCGTTGCGTCGTGCGGCCGAGGAGATCGCCGTCGCCTCGCTCCGCTGACGAGGGCGCCCTCGTCGCCGGGGTCACCACCTGGCTCCGTCGCGATCCGGCTCTGTCACCATCTGAACGCCGCGCCGTTGCCGCGCCTCCGCTCCCGTCGCACAGTCGTGGTGAGGACAACGACGTCTGGAGGCGAGCGATGACCACCGCGACACCCGGTCGACCGCACCCGATGCAGGGCGAGCTCGACGGGCCCACGAGAGTCGACCTGTACCGCACGATGGTGCTGATCCGCACGTTCGAGGAGGCGATCCGGCGCGACTACTACGCCGACAAGGGCCCGGGCTTCGACATCGGCAAGGGGCTGGTGCCCGGAGAGATGCACCTGGCAGCCGGCCAAGAGCCCGTCGCCGTCGGGGTGTGCGCCCACCTCACCGCCGACGACGCGGTGACGGCGACCCACCGACCGCACCACTTCGCGATCGCCCACGGCATGGACCTGCGGGCGATGACCGCCGAGATCTTCGGCCGCGAGACGGGCCTCGGCCACGGTCGGGGCGGTCACATGCACCTGTTCGACCCGTCGACGCACTTCTCGTGCTCGGGGATCATCGCCGAGGGGTACCCGCCCGCGCTCGGGCAGGCCTTCGCGTTCCAGCGCCAGGGCACCGGCCGAATCGCCGTCGCGGTCACCGGCGAGGGCGCGGCGAACCAGGGCGCGTTCCACGAGTCGCTCAACCTGGCGGCGCTCTGGAAGCTGCCGGTCGTGTTCGTCGTCGAGGACAACGAGTGGGGCATCTCGGTGCCGCGGTCGGCGTCGACGAGCGTGCACTCGAACGCGACGCGCGGCGTCTCCTACGGCATCCCCGCCGAGCGGGTCCGCGACAACGACGTCGAGGCGGTGCACCTCGCCGCGTCGCAGGCGGTCGCCCGGGCACGCGCGGGCGAGGGACCGACGCTGCTCGAGGTGCACACCCTGCGCCTGTGGGGTCACTTCGAGGGGGACGCGCAGGGCTACCGCGGCGACCTGGACGACGTCCCGGCGCGCGACCCGATCCCGGCCTACCGCGCGGCCCTGGGCGCGGCCGGCCTGCTGGACGACGCCGCCGCGAAGCAGATCGCCGACGAGGCGAGCACGCGGGTGGAGGACGCGGTGACGTTCGCCAAGGAGAGCCCGCTGCCCGACCCGGCCGACGCCGGCGCGTACGTGTTCGCGTGAACGTGAGGAGGAGATCATGACCATCATCGAGCAGCCGGTCGACACGGCACCGCAGAGCAGCCACCGCCTCACCACGTCGAAGGCGATGGTCGAGGGCATCGAGATCGAGATGGCGCGCGACCCGTCGGTCATCTACCTGGGTGAGGACGTCGGGGCGTACGGCGGGATCTTCAGCTCGACCGCCGGCCTGCTGGACAGGTTCGGTCCGGGTCGCGTGATCGACACCCCGATCTCCGAGACCGCGTTCATCGGGCTCGGGATCGGCGCGGCGGTCGAAGGGATGCGGCCGATCGTCGAGCTCATGTTCGCCGACTTCATGGGCGTGTGCCTCGACCAGATCTACAACCACATGGCGAAGATCCACTACGAGTCCGGCGGGAACGTGCAGGTCCCGATGGTCCTCACGACGGCCGTCGGCGGCGGCTACTCCGACGGCGCGCAGCACTCGCAGTGCCTGTGGGGCACGTTCGCGCACCTGCCCGGCATGAAGGTCGTCGTCCCGAGCAACCCGTATGACGCCAAAGGTCTGATGATCTCGGCGATCCGCGACGACAACCCCGTGGTGTACATGTTCCACAAGGGCGTCATGGGCCTGCCGTGGATGGTCAAGAACCCACGCGCGACGGCAGAGGTCCCGGAGGGCGAGTACACCGTGCCGATCGGCGAGGCGAAGGTCGTCCGGCACGGCAGCGACGTCACGGTCGTGACGCTGTCCCTCTCGGTCCACCACGCGCTCGACGTCGCCGAGATGCTCGCGGCCGACGGGATCGACGTCGAGGTGATCGACCTGCGGAGCCTGGTGCCGCTCGACCGCG
>JAKBFW010000230.1 GCA_021833345.1 Pseudomonadota bacterium
ACTACCTGGCCGTCGCGATCGACTACCTGTACTCCGGCGCACGCGCCGGCTGGCCCGACGACGCCGCGATCGGCAAGACGCTGGTCTCGTCCTCCCTGATCGACCGGGTCGCGGCGCGGATCGGCCGACGGCTCCTCGAGGTGCCGGTCGGTTTCAAGTGGTTCGTCCCCGGACTGCTCGACGGGTCGGTCGGCTTCGGCGGCGAGGAGTCCGCGGGAGCCTCGTTCCTCCGCACCGACGGCCGCGTGTGGACCACCGACAAGGACGGCCTGATCCTCGCGCTGCTCGCCTCGGAGATCCTCGCGACCACCGGGACGTCGCCGTCGCAGCGGCACGCGCAGCTCGTGGCCGAGTTCGGAGAGTCCTGGTACGCACGCGTCGACGCGCCGGCGACCCTCGAGCAGAAGGCGACGCTCGGGCGGCTCGCACCGGAACAGGTGACGGCGACGTCGCTCGCAGGAGAGGCCATCACCGCCAAGCTCACCACCGCGCCGGGCAACGGCGAGTCGATCGGGGGCCTCAAGGTCACGACGGCGAACGCCTGGTTCGCGGCCCGGCCGTCCGGCACCGAGAACGTGTACAAGATCTATGCCGAGTCGTTCCTCGGGGCGGACCACCTGACGGAGGTCCAGGAGGCCGCCAAGCAGGTGGTGTCCGACGCGCTGGGGTGATCCGGGCGAACCACGGCCGTAGCGCGGCGGCGTCGGCGTCGAACCAGGTGAGACACTGGGCCGGTGTTCACGCCCTACCGTGAGGTCCTGTCGCGGCCGGGCGCACTGGCATTCTCGTCCGCCGGTGTGATCGCCCGGCTCCCCATCTCCATGGTGGGCATCGGCATCGTGCTGATGGTGTCGTCGTTGTACGGCTCATACGGTCTGGCTGGTCGCGTGTCGGCCCTGTACGTCGTCACCCAGGCCGTCGCGTCACCTCAGCTGGCGCGCCTCGTCGACCGGCACGGCCAGGACCGCGTGATGCGTCCGGCGATCGCGATCTCGGCGATCGGGCTGGTCGGACTCGTGGCGAGCGCTCTCGTACACGCACCGGCGGTGGCGATGTACGTCGCCGCTGCCGTGACCGGCGCGTCGATCGGGTCCTTCGGAGCGCTCGTCCGCGCGCGGTGGTCGCACCTGCTCGACGACCCCCGTCAGATCCACACCGCCTACTCGCTCGAGTCCGCGCTGGACGAGCTCGTCTTCATCGTCGGGCCCGTGCTCGCCACGTACCTCGCGACCGGCGTCCAGCCGGCGGCCGGGCTCGTGGTGCCGATCGTCGCGATGATCGGCGGTGGCTACTGGTTCCTGGCGCAGCACCGGACGCAGCCGTCGCCGCGTGCGCTCGCGCACGGCGTGCGTCACGGCAGCGTGCTGAGGTCACCGGGGATGGCCGTGGTGGTCCTGGTCTTCATCGGGATGGGGTCGATCTTCGGCGCGACGGACGTCGCCACGGTCGCGTTCGCGTCGGAGCAGGGCAGCAGGTCCTCGGCGGGGACGATCCTCGCGGTGTTCGCCCTCGGGTCGATGATCTCGGGCCTCGGTTACGGGCTCCGGCACTGGTTGTCGCCGCTCTGGAAGCGGTTCGCGCTGGGCGTCGTGCTGCTCGCGGCCGGGGTCTCGTTGTTCTTCGTCGTCGCGAGCCTGCCCGCGCTGGCCGCCGTGATGTTCGTGACGGGCTTCTCGATCGCCCCGACGATCATCAACGGCAACGGGCTCGTCCAGCACTTCGTCGGCGCGGAGCGGCTCACCGAGGGGCTCACCTGGGTCGGGACCGCTCTCGGCCTCGGCGTGTCGGTCGGGTCCTCGATCGCCGGGAACCTGATCGATGCGCGCGGCTCGCACGGCGGGTTCTTGGTGGTCATGGGCTCCGCCGTGTTCGCCGTCCTGGCGACGCTGGTGTCGCTGCGCACGCTGCGCGCCGGCACCGCGGAGCTCCACGAGCGGACCGTCGATGGCGGGGACACCGTGGGCGGTGCGACGACGTGCGACGAGCCGACCGCCGGGGAGGCCGCTCCCGCCTGAGCGCGGGGCCGCGCCCTGCGGTCTCACGTCAGGGCGTCACGCCGTCCAGCGGATCGACGATCGCAGCCCGGACCTCAGTGACGAGCTCGCGCATCCAGCGCTCCGCCGCCACCGGGTCGTGGTCACGGACCGCGCGCGCGGCACCCTCGTGCGCGTCGAGGGCTGCCGGAACCGGGTGGGCGGGCATCAGGCCGTGATGCGTGCGGCCGGCGAGGACCTCGGCGACGAAGTCCTCCAACGCACCGAACATGCTGTTGCCGCTCGCCCGGAGCAGCAAGCTGTGGAAGGCGATGTCGACCTCGAGGAACTCGACGAGCCGTCCCGCCTCGCCGAGGGACCGGAGTCGGTCGGCGAGCTCGGTCAGGGTCGCGCGCTCCTCGGGCGTCGCCCGGCGTGCGGCACCCGCCGCGGCGGCCGGCTCGATCGCGATGCGCAGCTCGGTGAGGTCGCGGAGCTGCGCGTCGCGACCGGGGCCGTCGAGCCTCCACCGGATCACGCGGGCGTCGAGGACGGTCCACTCCGCGGACGGCCGCACGACGATCCCGACCCGGCGGCGTGACTCGACGAGGTTCATCGACTCGAGGATCCGCATGCACTCGCGCATGACGGTTCGTGAGAC
>JAKBFW010000076.1 GCA_021833345.1 Pseudomonadota bacterium
CGGTCCACGAGGCGCGCGTCCTGGCATCGGTCGTCGTCTCGGCCACCGCGCTCGGCCCGCTGCTCGCGACGCTGACCCCCGCCCCCGCCGGTCCCTTCGCGATGCTGGGCTACCTGGTGGCGGACGTCCGCCACGCGCGCCCGGACGTGATCGCCGCACTCTGCCGCGATGCTCCGAGCACCGCGGGGTGTGCGATCGGCCACGCAACCCTGCACCCCAGCGTCGGCGCCACGCTGATGGCCGTGCTGCCGGCGCTGCTGCTCCTGGTGTCTGCCGATGGTCTACGACGCGGCCGGCGCATGGCGTGGGTCGCCGCACTCCTCACGGAAGGAGCCCTGGCAGGGGTCGCCCTCGCCGACTACCTGCTGACCCTCACCGACGCGGGCCCGGCGCTGCCCATCGCCTACCGCTTCGACGAGAGTCCCGTCCTGATGCTCACGCAGTTGGTGCTGCCCAGCCTCGTGCCGGTCATTGCGGTCGTCGTGATGCTCGTCCTGCGGCGCGACCTGTTCGCGGTGACCGCCCCGCGCGGGAGCGCCACGCGCCTCGGGGTCCGGGCGGCCGCGCTGGTGGCCGCCTTCGCGGTCCTGTACGTCGCCCTGGGTCAGCTGGCGGCCGGTCAGTGGACCCTCGCGCCGACGCCCTGGACCCTCGTGGCCGACTTCCCGCTGCGACTGGTCCCCACCGTGCTCACGGTCGGGGTGTCTCCTGACCTCGTCCCGACCGGACCTCTCGCCCAGGCGCTCAGCGACTGGACCGGGATCGGGGTGTGGGCAGGCCTCGCCGCTGTCGTCCTCGGGTCGTTCCGGACGCCCCCCGCCGGTGCAGACGAGCGCAGCCGAGCGACGGCGATGCTTCTCGAGCACGGCGGCGGATCGCTCGCGTGGATGGGGTTGTGGGCCGGCAACACCTACTGGTTCAGCCACACCGGTCGCAGCTATGTCGCCTACCGCCTCGTGCGGGGGGTCGCCCTGACGCTTGCCGACCCCGTCGGCCCGCCGGGCGAACGCGCCGACACCGTGCGCCAGTTCGCCGCCTTCTGCGAGTCCACAGGCGCCGTCCCGTGCTTCTACTCCGCGTCGGCCGAGCTGGAGCGCCTGTGCGTCGAGGACGGCTGGCACAGTGTGCAGATCGCCGAAGAGACCGTCCTGCCACTCGGGTCCCTGGCGTTCACGGGGAAGAAGTTCCAGGACCTCCGCACCGCGCTCAACCGGGCGGACCGCGAGGGGGTGCACGTCGAGTGGCTCGACTACCGAACGGCGCCGCGCGCCACGACCACGCAGATCCGGGCGATCTCCCGCGACTGGGTCGCGCAGCAGTCGTTGCCCGAGATGGGCTTCACCCTCGGCGGCATCGACCAGCTCGACGACCCGCACGTGCGCTGCGAGGTCGTGGTCGACGACGCCGGGCTGGTGCACGCGGTCGCATCGTGGCTGCCGATCCTCCAGGGCGGTGACGTGATCGGATGGACCCTGGACTTCATGCGGCGACGCACGGGCGGATTCGCCCACAGCAGCGAGCTCCTCATCACCCGCGCAGCCCTGGACCTCCAGCTGCAGGGATATCGCATCCTGAGCCTGTCCGGCGCGCCGCTCGCGCGCGCCAACGACCACGCGACGACCGACCGCGCGCGCGATGCGGACGCCCCACGCCGGGCCGGAGTGCTGGACCGACTCCTCGACCACGTGGGGACCCGCCTCGAGCCGGTGTACGGGTTCCGGTCACTGCTGAAGTTCAAGGCGAAGTTCACCCCGGCGTACCGCCCCATGTACCTCGTCTACGCCGACGCCGCTTCCCTGCCGACCATCGGGCGGGCGGTCGCTCGCGCCTACGTCCCGCACGCATCGCCCCGGATGCTGCTGGGTCTGGCACGAACCATCGTGCTCGGACGCCCGCGCGCGACCCGACCCGTCCCGAGGCCCCCCCGCCCGCCCGGCTCCAGCTCATCGACACCGCCCGCCACCGCGCCTGCCGCGACGGCATCCACCCATGGCCCGGTCGACCCGTGGGAGCGCCCGATGGCCGATACGACCCACGCCCCCATCCCAGCCCCACAGCTCGCCCCAACCCCCGACGCGGCCGGAGAGGTCTCCCTGCGATGAGCACCCTGACCGGAGCCCTGCTGCGCCTTCCCGTCCTGGCACCCGGCGTGCTGGTGACCGCCTACGCGCTGGGCGTGCTCAGCTCTCTCTACCTGGGCGCTCGCCGCGTCCCGCGCTGGTGGGCCATCGCGCCCAGCGCGCTGGCGGCCGGTGGGCTCACCGGGGCCCTGGTGCTGTGGGTCGTGGAGAAGCCGGTCGACCTGTTCGGCACGCCCTTGGGGTGGAGCACGCGCGCCTGGGTGGTCGGCTGCTTCGCGGTGCTCGGTCTCGCCTCGGCGAACCTGCGGCGCACGACGCTGCGCCGCAAGACCGTGTCCCTCGCGAGCGCGGTCACGGTGGTGCTCACCACGGTCCTCGGTGTGAACGCGATCTACGGACTGAACCCCACCGTGGGTGCGGTGCTCGGGCTCACCGCGGACCGGCCGGTGACGCTGCCTGCCGTCGCACCCGCCGTCCTCGCGGCACCCGCCGCGTCACCGGTCCCGCTGTGGCGGAGCTGGCAGGCGCCGCCCGGGATGCCCAGCCGCGGCACCATCGGCACCGCGGTGATCCCGGGCGTCGTCTCGCGTTTCGTCGCCCGTCCGGCCGGCATCTACCTGCCTCCCGCGGCGCTGACCGCCAACCCGCCGGCCCTCCCGCTCGTCGTGCTCCTGATGGGCCAACCGGGCAACCCCGACCCGCACGCCATCGCCGCGACGCTGGACCGGTACGCGGCGGTGAACCACGGCCTTGCCCCGATCGTGATCGTCGCCGACCAGCTCGGGAGCCCGACCGTGGACACCCTGTGCCTGGACACCGCGCGCTACGGACACGTCGCGACGTATGTGAACACCGACGTCGTCGCCTGGGCGCGGACCCACCTGAACATCCGCACCGACCGGGCGAGCTGGACCATCGCGGGATACTCGAACGGCGGCCAGTGCGCGATCTCGTTCGCCGCCTCCCACCCGGACCTGTGGGGCAACGTGATCGACATCTCGGGTGAGGAGTACCCGGGCGCCGAGCATGCCGCCAGAACCCTCGCGGAGATCTTCGCCGGCAACCAGGGCGCCTACGACGCCCACAAGCCGGTCGCGCTCCTGTCCAGCCATCACTACTCCGACACCACGGCGATCTTCACCGTGTCCACCGACGACACCTCCTACATCCCCGGAGTCACGCGGGTGGCGGACGCCGCCCGCGCCGCCGGGATGCACGTCACCCTTCACGAGATACCCAACGGAGGCCACGGAGCCGGTGCTCTCGACGGAGGACTGGACACCGGATTCCGTGTCCTGTACCCGCGACTGGGACTTCGGCCCGCCTGACGCCGGCACCATCAGCGGGCACCGTCACGCGGGTCGACCCCAACCTGCCGGACCGGACCTGTCACGAGCTCGGCGAGCGCGGCGCACCTGCGCTGTGGAACCGATGAGCGCTCTCACGCTGGTCTCAGGTCACGGCTCCTAGCGTGGCGAGCATGACTGACGCGGCGATCCACACCCAGGGACTGAGCAAGTCCTACGGCGACAAACCCGCCCTGCACGGCCTGGACCTCACGGTCGCCTCGGGGGAGATCTTCGGACTGCTCGGGCACAACGGTGCCGGCAAGACGACCACCGTGAACCTGCTCACCACGCTCCTGGAGCCCAGCAGCGGGCATCTGCACGTCGCCGGGCTGGACGGTGCCCGTGACCCGAACGGCGTGCGGCGTCTGATCGGGTACCTGCCGGAGAACGTGCAGTTCTACGACAACCTCACGACGGTCGAGAACCTGCGGTACTTCGCCCGGTTGTCCGGGTTGCGCCGACCGGACGGGCGTATCCGAGAGGTCCTGGAGTACCTGGACTTCACCGGCCACGACCACGAGCGCGTCGGCACGTTCAGCAAAGGGATGCGACAGCGGGTCGGGATCGCCCAGGCGATCGTGCACTCGCCGCAGATCCTGTTCCTCGACGAACCGACGTCGGGCCTGGACCCGCAAGGCGTCCGCAACCTGCGCGAGATCATCGTCGGGCTCAACCGCGACCTCGGCATGACGATCTTCATGAACACCCACCTGCTCGCCGAGGTCACCCGCACCTGCACGTCCATCGGGATCCTCAGCGCCGGCAGGCTCGCCTACCACGCGTCGATGGAGGCAACCACGCGCGCGTTCCCCGGGGAGGAGTCCCTGGAGGACATCTACCTGCAGATCGAGTCCCAGAGGGCCGCATGAGCGCCTCGGCTCCACCGGTCGCATCCGGCGCACCTGCCACGCCGCGTGCATCGGGCGCAGTCAGACGAGTGAGGATGTCCGGGGCCTGGGACGCCGTGATCCGCCACGAGCTGGTCAGCTCGCGGCGAGAGCGGACGGTCCACGCGCTTCTCGCCGTGTTCCTGGCCATGGTGTCGGTCTCGAGCCTGATCGGCTGGCTCACGAACCGGACCGTGACCCGCGTCTGGCAGCAGACCACCGACGCGGGCCTGACCCACGCACCGAACCCGTTCACCGGCGCACCACCCCTGGCCTATGCCAAGAACGTCGTGATCTACGTGGTCCTGATCGGTGCGTTGCTGGCCATCGTCCTGGGAGCCACCTCGTCGCTGCGCAGTCGCAGGTCACGCACGGTTGACCTGCTGCTCTCGCGGCCCGTGGACGTGCGCGTGCACCTGGCCGCGAAGGTGGCCGGGCTCGCGGTGCTCATCGGAGCAGTCCTCGCGGCCGCCGCGGCGCTCACCTGGATCAGCATCGGGTTCATCCTCGGCCGTCCCCTCGATGCCGTGTCGAGCGCGCGCCTGGTCGGGTTCTACGTGGTGGCGGGTGTCCTGCTGATGGGCTTCGTCGTGATGGGGATGATCTCCGGGCTCTACGCCCGGACCCAGACCTCCGCGGTGCTCAGCCCGATCGTCGTGTGGAGCGTGATCGTGTTCATCGTGCCCCAGCTCGGCACCGCCGCGCTGCCGGTCTCCCTGTTGAACCCCGTGCCGTCGATCGTGACCACCGGTGGCGGGTTCTCCGTCGTGCACACCCTGCTCGGTCCGCTGTCGGTGACCGAGCAGTTCAAGACGATCTCCGGCGCCCTGCTCGGCACCAGCCCCACCGGGGGCGCCGTTGCGGCGCTGGCCACCGTCATCGCCTTCCTCGCCCTGGGCCTGGCCGTGCTGGCTCGGACCCGGCGGGACGTCCTCAGGAGAGACCTCCGTGACTAGCACCCTCGTCGTCGCGCGCAAAGAGCTCCTGGACCTGCGTCGCAGCCGCCTGCTGATCGTTCTGCTCGGATTCCTGGCCGTCGCCGCAACCGTGTCGGTGCTCGTCCAGGCGGCCCAGCTCCGCGTCAGCATCGACCAGTACCACCAGTACGTCGCCGCGCTGCGCGCCTCCGGCAGCACCCTGACCGCCGCACCACCCCCGCTGTTCCCCCTGCAGCTGCTGCGCGGAAGCGTCGAGTACATCGAGGTCATCGGTGCTCTGTTCGCGATCGTCGCCGGGTACGGCGTCGTCGCCAAGGAGAAGCAGCGCGCCACCATCGAGCTGCTGTTCACCCGTCCCGTGGGTCGCCATGCGGTCGCCGGCGGCAAGATCCTCGCGCTGGCAACCGCGTGGCTGGTCGCGGTCGGCGGCATCATGGTCGCCGTCACCGTCGCCCTCGTGCTGGTGGGCAACGCACCGCTGCAACCGGTCGACCTCGCCCGCCTCGCCCTGACCGGTGCAGCAGCCTGGCTGTACCTGGTGCTGTGGAGCTGCGCGGCGATGGGCATGGCATCGATGGCCCGCAGGCCGACCACCGGACTGATCATCGTCCTGGTCCTGTGGCTGGTGGTCGTCCTCGTCGTCCCCCAGATCGGCGACACGATGGACCCCGACAACCAGGTCCCCGGCGGGCTCTTCAAGAGCCTGCAGATCACCACGGCCGACGAGCACACGGTGATGGCACATGTCGCCGCCTACGACGCGGTCCGCAACGGACTCGAGCTGTCCTCCGTGACCAAGCACGTCGAGCGGCTCACGTTCGCCCTGCTCGGCATCAAGGACATGTTCAACCAGCTCCCTGTCGCCCAGGTTCTGACGAAGACCCTCGCGAACTCCCTGTCGCTGCTGGCCGGGTCCGCCCTGGCCACCGGCTTCGCCGTCCTCAGCACGACCCGCCGCACTCTCCTTCGGAGGCAGTCATGAATCGCACAGCCGTTGCCGCCATCGCCACTCTCAGCGGCGCCCTGCTCCTTGCAGGGTGCGGATCATCGCCCACACCCCTGACGTTCACCTCGGCCCCGGCGTCCGTGGTCCTTCCGGTGCCCAGCGACCCGATCGTCAACACTGCCACCGCGCCCACCCTGTCGATCACCTACGCCGCAGCCGAGAACAACATCGACCAGGCCACGGGCGCGACGATTGCCGACCGCCTGGAAATGACGCTGAAGAATACCGGCACCACCCCGTTGACCGGGTTCGAGGTCTACTACACGATGACCGACGCCAGGACCGGCAAGAAGGAGTCCTATTACCAGAAGCTCACCGACCTGATCTTGGCCGCCGGGCAAGCCTCCACCGTGTATTTCGACAACAAGACCGACCCCCGGCACTACCCCGAAAATTCCTACAGCATCTACCGGACCTCCACGAACCAGGTCGACTTCGCCATCCAGGCCTCCGCCACCGGGGCCAAGATCGCCACCGCCACTGCCACGAAGTCCCCCGGAACGGGCGAGAAGGTCGACTGACCCATGGGATCCCAGGCGCATCGCACATCCGGGATGATGACCGCATGAGAGTCCTGGTCGTGGAGGACGACGTCCGCCTGGCAGACGTCGTGCGCAGGGCCCTGGGCGAGGCGGGGTACGCGGTCGACGTCGCCCACACCGGTCCCGCCGCCCTGGAGGCCTTCGAGGTCGAGACCTACGACCTCGTCATCCTCGATCTGATGCTGCCCGGCACCCCCGGGGGCGGCATGGAGGTCTGCCGCCAGATCCGCACCACCAGCACCGACGTGCCTGTCCTGATGCTCACGGCACTGGACTCACCGCGCACCAAGGTCCAGGGCCTGGACGCCGGGGCCGACGACTACCTCGTCAAGCCGTTCCACCTGGCCGAGCTCCTCGCCCGGGTACGAGCGCTGATGCGACGCGCGCCCCGGGCGGACGCCCCGGTCCTGCGCGCCCAGGGCGTCGCCCTGGACCCCGCAACCCGCAGCGCGACCCGGGCCGGGAAGCGGATCCCCCTGACCGCCAAGGAGTACGCGGTCCTGGAGTACCTGCTGCGCAACGCCGGTCAGGTCGTCAGCGCCACCCAGCTCATCGACCACGCCTGGGACGCCAACTACCAGGGGATGAGCAACGTCGTGCAGACCTACATCCGCTACCTGCGCGTCAAGCTCGACCAACCCGGGCTCCCGGACGTGATCGAGACCAGGCGCGGCTACGGCTACCTGATCGCAGCCGACTCATGATCGTGCGCCGCACCGTCCTGCGCCTCACCGTCACCTACACCGCGATCCAGCTCGCGTTGTACGCCCTGGTCGCCATCGGGGTGTACGCCTTCGTCACCGGCACGTTCGACTACGACTCCGTGCGTGGCGACGGGGTCGCCGCAGTGACCGGGGTTGACGCCGGGTTCGCGCACCTACGCACCGGGTTGGTCCTGTGCTTCGCGGTGCTCGCCGTCGTCGTCCCCTTCCTCAGCTACGCCATGGCCCGGCGCGCGCTCCGCCCGTTGCAGGCCAGCTATGCCGCCCAGCAACGGTTCGTCGATGACGCCTCGCACGAGTTCCGCACCCCGCTGAGCATCCTCCAAGCCGAGATCGAGCTCGCACTGAGCCGTCCGCGCACCCCTGCGGAGTACGTGCGCGTCCTGGACGGCGCGCTGGACGAAGTCGTCGGGCTCACGACCCTCACCGGGGACCTCCTTCTTCTCGCGCGCGGCTCCTCCGCCGAGCTGTCCGACGCGTTCGAGGTCCTCTCCCTCGCGTCCGTCGCCAGAGCGGCCCTCGCGCGATCGGGCCAGACCGGACCGGACCGGCCCATCGTGGCGATCGAGGCCGCCGACGACGTGCTCGTCACCGGCTCGCACGAGCTCCTCACCCGCGCCGTCGGCAACCTCATCGACAACGCGATCCGACACACCCCGACCACCGGCACGATCACCATCACGCTCGCCCACGGCCCCGATACCTCGACGATCCGTGTCGCCGACACCGGAGCCGGAATGTCGCCCGACGAGCAACGACGCGCCTTCGACCGGTTCTGGCGCGCCGACGAAGCCCGCTCGCAACCCGGCCACGGCCTGGGACTGCCCCTGGTCCAGCAGATCGCCACCGCGCACGGCGGACACGCCACCCTCACCGACACCCCCGGCGGCGGGACCACCGCATCTCTGGTCCTTCCCCGCCACACGCGACA
This sequence comes from Pseudomonadota bacterium, assembly GCA_021833345.1. Classification (GTDB taxonomy): domain Bacteria; phylum Actinomycetota; class Actinomycetes; order Actinomycetales; family Cellulomonadaceae; genus JAJDFX01. The sequence continues at coordinate 8,457 of JAKBFW010000076.1, forward strand.
GCATTAGCTCGTCCGCCGCTGATTGTCGTCCGTCGCAGAAATCAGGGCCGGGCGACGAGGTGTCCCCCATTGTCGGGGGAACAGAGTGATCTCCCGAACAGCGACCGATTCAGGCCACAATTCAGGTTCTGGTCAGGTCCGGTCGATATGTTCGACGTATGACAGTGCTTTCGCAGCGTGGCCGCAGGATGAGAACTGTGTGGGACCGGCGGGTTGATCGGTGGAGCAGCACGGTTGACGCCTCCCCGGCTTTCGCGCTGGTGCGCCGGCGTGTTCTGGCCATGGCGCATCCGGTGGCGACCGATCGTTGTCTGGATCTCGGCGCGGGCGCGGGATTCCTGACGATCGCCCTGGCGGACCGGGCCGCGAGCGTCCATGCCGTGGACATCTCGCCGGAGATGCTGACGGCCCTGCGCGCGAACGTGCCGTCGACCGGGGCGGTACTGACCACCGCCGTGGCCGACATGGCGCGCCTGGAGCTGCCGTCGGCCTCGTTCGATCTCATCGTCTCGAGCTATGCGATGCACTATCTGACCGACGCCGACAAGAAGAAGCTGGTGGGCGACATGCACGGCTGGCTCGTTCCTGGCGGACGCGTCGTCATCGCGGACATGATGGTCGGGCGGAAGCTCGACCGATATCACCGCGGGGTGCTTCGCGAGAAGGCCGCCGCGATGCTTCGCCAGGGGCTTCCGGGATGGTGGCGGCTGGCCAAGAACGTGGCCCGCATCGGCACCGGCACCGGCAGGCTCCGCCCGTGCCCGCCCGAGTGGTGGATCGCGGCCCTCGACGGTGCCGGGTTCTCCGAGGTGCACTACGAGCACATCCACTCCGAGGCCGGCGCCGTCGCCGCCCGGGCATAGGCGCGGGCCGACGACGGTCGGTCCCGCCTCGGCCTCGAAGGGCAGCGCAGGGTCACATCGCCGAACACGGCGAACATGCCGCGCCGATCCGGGTGAGACGTCGGCATCGTGCGATCGGTTCGGTGGCGAGATCGGCGCTGTGCGCCGCGGGTCGGCGATCGCGTGGCCGACGCGGACGCCGTGCTCACCCGACCGCTCCGCCGCGGTGACCGGAGTCGTAGGGGATCTCGGGCAGCCGGAGACGTAGCGTCATGCGGTCGGCATGCCGACGGGAGTCCGCGATGCAGCGCACGACCTCCGGACGACGGCAGCTCAGCCCGCCTCGTGCAGCGGCGCGCGGTTGCGCAGCGGCGACCACGCGCCCTGGATGGCCGCCGGGCCGCTGTCGTCGCGCGGTTCGGTCACAGGGATACTGGGTCTCAGCAACTGTCGCTCGAGAAGGAGTCAGCCGTGCCCCAGGGAACTGTCCGCTGGTTCGATGCTGAGCGGGGGTTCGGCTTCCTCTTCCTCGGGGACGAGACCGAGGACCTGTTCGTGCACGCGTCCGAGATCATCGGCGGCGACGGGGCGAGGGTGCTCCGGGAGGGGCAGGTCGTCGAGTTCGAGCGGGGCGAGGGGGATCGCGGCCCCCAGGCGCGCCGCGTCCGGGTCACGGGCGACCACGCCCCCGACGCGCCCCTGGGCGTGCTCGGCACGGTCTCCTGGTACGAACCGGGCAAGGGGTACGGCTTCATCGCGCCCGACGGCGGTGGCGCGGAGATCTTCGTGCACAGCTCGGCCATCGTGGGTGGCGGCGTGATCTCGGAGGGGCAGCGGGTGGCTTTCCTGGTCGTCGACGGGGAGAGGGGGCCGCAGGCGGACCACGTGCTGCCGCTCGGGGCCGAGGCGGCCGGGCGACCTGGGGCGTCCGACGGAGCGGATGGCACCGTGTCCTGGTACGACACGGACAAGGGCTTCGGGTTCGTGACTCCCGACGCCGGCGTCGATGACGTGTTCGTCCACGTCCGCGCGCTGCCGGCGGGGCTGACCGGGCTCTCCGAGGGTGATCGGGTGACCTACGACGTCGGCCAGAGCGACAAGGGGCTCCAGGCCCGCAACGTCCAGCTCGTGCGCGGCTCGGGGGCACGGGGCGCCCCCGTGGCTCCTGAGCGCGGCCGGTCGGGCCCCCCGGCGGCATCCGGCGGCGGGCCTGTGCGGGGCGGTGAGGGCGTGGTCGCGCGCTACGACGCAGAGCGCGGGTTCGGCTTCATCACCCCCGATGCGGGGGGCGCGGACCTGTTCGTGCACGTGTCGGTCGTCAGAGGCGCCGACTCGCTGCAGGAGGGTGATCGGGTCCGGTACCAGGTGCGCCAGAGCGATCGGGGACCGCAGGCCGGCAGCGTCGAACGGCTATGAGCGGGGCCTAGTCGCCGTGCAGGCTCGGCCATCGTCGAGGGCGTTGGCGACGCGGAGGCTCGCTCCCGCCCGTCCGGGGGAGGCGTCGTCGGACTCACCCCGCTGCGCGGCGACCTCTTCTGTGCGGTTCGGGACGGACGAGGTCATCGCCTGACCGTCAGGAGAGCGTCGGGTGGGCTCTGACCTGCGCACGTGCTGAACCGGAGCCGATCCGGCTGCGTCGACGGGGCGTTGTCCGGCACTGTTCGCCGGCTTCCACGTCGGGACACCCGTTGCGGTCAGCGTCTCGGCCGTTGGCGCCGCGATGCCGGGCGGGTTGGCCCGCATGGCTCTGCAGGCGTCACCGCGGCGTCGGCTTGGAGCCGGTCGGTCGTCCTTGTCGAGCTGTCGTACGGCGTCGACCCTGTTCATCGATTCCCGCAGGTGCGTCGCTGCACGCTGACCGCCGTCCGGCAGCGCGAGCCGAGACGGACCGCCACGGCGTCCGACTCGACGTGGTGAGCTGCTCCGTGGGTTGTCGCCGATCGGGGCCGAGGCGACTGCTCCACGATGATGAGCTGACGCCGCGAAAAGGAATGACACCGCGTGGTATCGCACGGTAGCATCGACCTATGGCCATGACTCTGCGACTCACCGAGGTCGAACAGGAAGCACTGCGCGTGACCGCCGAGCGTGAGCACCGCTCGATGCAGGCCGTCGCCGCCACCGCGATCAACCAGTACACCTCCGCGCGTGCGCGGCGCGTCAGCGAGGCCATCGACCGCGTCTTGGTCGAGGACGCCGACCTGCTCGCCGACCTCGCTTGATGGACACGGCCTACCTCGAGGTCGACGACCTGCTTCTCGCGGCCGAACGGCTCCTCGGCCACCCGCCCCGCGTTCGTGACCTCGGGCTGCTCCAATCCGCGGTCTACCGCCCGCAGTCCACGTGGCTCGGCGAGGACGTCTATCCGAGCGTGGACCACAAGGCAGGGGCGCTGCTTCTGTCCCTGGTGGGTAACCATGCGCTCGTCGACGGCAACAAGCGCCTCGGCTGGATCGGGGTCCGGGTGTTCTATTCCCTCAACGGCCACGAGCTGCACGCCCCGCGCGTCGAGGCTCTCGAATTCATCCTCGAGATCGCCGCGGCCTCGATCGTCGACATCGACACGGTCGCCGAGACCTTGCACCGGTGGCGCACGTAGCCCCGGGCCGCTCACGTTCGGGAGGCGGCGTGAGGGCCGAGGTGAGCGGTCGACCGGGGGAGGTGGGGAGGTTTGCGACCGCAACGCCCGGGTAGGGCGCGTCACCGGGCAACGATGTTCCGGCCCGAAGATCGGTCCCGTGCACCTTCGCTCGGGCCCAGATCTACCGAGTCCTCGCGGCGGGGGTCGCAGCGCCTCGACCTTGAGCGTTCGATCCCCTCGTGGCAGCCCCGAAGGAGATGCCGACCACGAGGACGACCAGTCCCGCACCTCCCAGTGCTCTGATCCAGAGGTCTGCCGCGTGGCCGTCTCCGTCGGAGGCAGGGACGGGAACCGGTGCCGACGCCCCGATTCGCTCGTCCTGCTGAGGCGGGCTGATCCGTGCCGCGAGGACATCTGAGTGGCTGAGGTCCGGGGCGAACCCGGTGACGGTGAGCCAGATCGAGGCGGGCGCACCGGCGCTGGTCGTCGCACCGATCTGGACCTGGGTGAGCATGGCGTCCGCCCGATCCCGACGCCACTGATAGCTGACGTCGTGCAGCCCACGTCCGCCGTACTGACTGGTCCACGAGCGAGCAGTATCGGTGACCTGCCCGATGGGCGCGCCGTTCGTGGTCGGCCCCTCGCCGGCGAGCAGGACGGCGATAGATGGATCGTCGTTCGTGTTCAGGTCCGCGACGAGCCGATCGAGCAGCCGGGTCTCCCCGAAGCCGTTGTACGGATGCCTCACGCCCGACCGTGACAAGCCCAGCACCC